>CBIGPF010000181.1:0-11542 GCA_966191535.1 uncultured Pseudomonas sp.
GGTGATGACCGCTTCGGTGACCGGCTCGCCCAGGTAGTCCTCGGCGGTCTTCTTCATCTTCTTCAGGACTTCGGCGGAGACCTGCGGCGGCGCCATCATCTGGCCCTTGGCTTCGACCCATGCGTCGCCGTTGTCAGCCTTGACGATCTTGTACGGCACCATCTTGATGTCTTTCTGTACGACGTCTTCTTCGAAGCGACGGCCGATCAGGCGCTTCACTGCGTACAGGGTGTTGGTCGGGTTGGTCACGGCCTGGCGCTTCGCCGGCTGACCTACCAGGATTTCGCCGTCGTTGGCGTAGCCGATGATCGACGGGGTGGTACGAGCGCCTTCGGCGTTCTCGATGACCTTGACGTTACCGTTCTCCAGGATGGACACACAGGAGTTGGTGGTCCCCAGGTCGATACCAATGATTTTGCCCATATTTCACTCTCCAGAAATTAGATTCCGCGCTGACCCTGTTGCGGGTCTTTGGCTCGGTTGATTACCCAGATGGGGACCGGGTGGTGGATTTCAAGCCTTCTCGTCGATCGAAGGCGGAGTTTGTTCCGGTGCCTTGCTGACCACGACCATGGCCGGACGCAGCAAGCGACCGTTGAGCAGATAACCCTTCTGGAACACCTTGACCACGCTGCCCGGCTCGAGGCGAATGCTCTCTTCCATGGCCATGGCCTGGTGGTGTTCGGGATTGAACGGCTCACCGTGCGGGTCGACCGGCTCGAGGTTGTAGCGCTTCAGGGTGTCGTGGAACATCTTCAGCGTCAGCTCGATGCCTTCGCGCATCGGCTTGATCACTTCGTCTTCCGGGTTCGACATCTCCAGCGCGCGCTCGAGGGTATCGACGATCGGCAGCAGGTCGCCGGCGAATTTTTCCAGGGCGAACTTGTGCGCCTTCTCCACGTCCTGCTCGGCACGGCGGCGGACGTTCTGCAGCTCGGCAACGGCGCGCAGGCTCTGGTCCTTCGCCGCGGCTACCTGTTCTTCCAGTTCCAGCACGCGGGCGTTCAGATCCCCGGTAGCGCCGGTTTCCGGCTGCTCGTTGAACTGGGAATCCTGAGTCTGTTGTTCGTCAGACATGCCACTCTCCTAAAAAGAAAATAAGCCTTTGAAAACAAAGCGAACCCAATGGTCCGCGGCTCTGCCGTGTATATGGGGCGGAAATCCGTGAGTTCAAGGGCACCCATTTCAGGGGACACCACCGGGCGACGAGAGAAAATTGCCAGCGCCTGAAAATACTGTATAAATAACCAGAACTTTCTGCGGAGCCGCCGCCCATGCTGGTTCATCTGTCCGTGCACAACTACGCCATCGTCGAGCACCTCGATCTCGAGCTCGCCGCCGGCATGACCGTGATCACCGGCGAAACCGGCGCCGGCAAATCGATCATGCTCGACGCCCTCGGCCTCGCCCTGGGCGACCGCGCCGACAGCGGCGTGGTGCGACCTGGCTCCGACAAGGCAGACATTCTCGCCAGCTTCGATGTCAGCGCGATTGCCGAAGCCCGCGACTGGCTCGCCGAGCGCGACCTGGAGCAGGACGGTCCGTGCATCCTGCGCCGGGTGATCACCGCCGAAGGCCGCTCCCGCGCCTACATCAACGGTACGCCCTGTCCGCTGGGCGATCTCAAGCACCTGGGCGAGCTGCTGATCGACATCCACAGTCAGCACGAACACCAATCGCTGCTCAAGGCCGACACCCACCGCCGCCTGCTCGACGAATTCGCCGGCAGCCAGGACCTGGCGCGCCAGGTGCACCTCGCGGCGCAGCGCTGGAAGCAGACCCGCCAAGAGCTGGACCGTCTGTCGCGCAACGGCGACGAACAGCGCGCCCGCCACCAGCTACTCAGTTACCAACTGGAAGAGCTGGAAAACCTCGGCCTCGGCGACAACGAACTGGAGTCGCTGGAAGCCGAGCACAAGACCCAGAGCAACGCCGGCAGCCTGATCGCCGCCTGCCGCCAGGTCGTCGAGCTGTGCAGTGAAAGCGATGCCGGCAATGTGCTGTCGGCGCTGACCTCCAGCCTCAACCGACTCACCGCCTTCCAGAGCCAGCCAGCCGCGCTGTGCGAAGCAGTGAACCTGCTATCCAGCGCACAGATCCAGGTGGAAGAAGCCATCGGCGAACTGAACCGCTTCGTCGACCACTTCGATGCCGACCCCCTGCGTCTTCAGCAACTGGAAGAACGCATGGATGCCATCTATAGCCTCGCGCGCAAACACCGCGTACAGCCCCATGAACTGCAAGACCTGCAGCAGCGCCTGCTGGACGAACTGGAAGCGCTGAACGCCGACGACGAAGCCGTGGAGCGCCTGGGCGACGAGCTGTCCGCCTATGCCCGCCACTATCAGGAGAAGGCCGACGAGCTCAGCCGCATTCGCCAGGACGCCGCCCCCAGATTCGCCAAGGCCGTGGAAGTGGAAATGCAGCGCCTGGGCATGCCCGGCGGTCGCTTCGCCATCGAATTGCGTCAATCCAGCACGGAAGAACCGCAGGTCAATGGCCTGGAGCAGCTGGAGTTCCTGGTCAGCGCCAACCCCGGCCAGCCGATGAAGGGCTTGGCCAAGGTCGCTTCGGGCGGCGAACTGTCGCGTATCAGCCTGGCGATCCAGGTGATTACCGCGCAGACCTCGCGCATCCCGACCCTGGTCTTCGACGAAGTGGACGTCGGCATCGGCGGCCCCACCGCCGAAGTGGTCGGCCAATTGCTGCGCCGTCTCGGCGATGGCGGCCAGGTACTGACCGTCACCCACCTGCCACAGGTCGCCGCGCAGGGCCACCAGCACCTGTTCGTGCACAAGGACCGCGACACCAGCGAAACCCGCACCGCCGTGGCCAACCTGAAGAAGGCCGAACGCATCGAGGAAATCGCCCGCATGCTCGGCGGCGTCGACCTCACCAAGGAATCGCTGGCCCACGCGCGCAAGATGGTGGACTCGGCCGTACAGGATTGACCCTCTCCCGAGACAGAACGCGCAAATGAAAACGGCGACCCGAGGGTCGCCGTTTCTGCATCTGCGTACGCTTACTTCTTCTTGCGCACGTAGAGCACCAGATTGTGATCGACGAGCTCGAAGCCGCGCTCGCGAACGATCTCCTTCTGGCGTTTCTCGATTTCCGAGTCCATGAACTCAATGACTTCGCCGGTATCGACGCAGACCATGTGGTCATGGTGACCGCTGTCGGCCAGCTCGAAGACGGCATGGCCGCCGTCGAAGTTGTGGCGCACCACCAGGCCGGCGGCTTCGAACTGGGTCAGGACGCGGTAGACGGTGGCCAGACCGACGTCTTCACCCGCCTCCATCAGCGCTTTGTAAACATCCTCTGCGCTCATGTGGCGCTGCTCGGCGGAATCGAGCATCTGGAGGATCTTGACGCGCGGCAGTGTGACCTTCAGTCCGGCTTTGCGCAGTTCGCTATTTTCAACCATGTGTGCTTTCTCGGCGCGGAATGCTTCGCAGCATCTCTCAATACAGGTATGATCGGGATTTCGTCGCTCAGCCAAGATAGTGGAAGTCACCCCTTGATGCAAAACGCCAAGCTCATGCTGACCAGTCTCGCTTTCGGGCTGGGACTCGCCGCACTCGCCGGTTGCTCGTTCCCGGGGGTCTACAAGATCGACATCCAGCAGGGCAACGTTGTAACGCAGGACATGATAGACCAGTTGAAGCCCGGAATGACCCGGCGCCAAGTGCGGTTTATCATGGGCAACCCCCTGATCGTTGACACGTTCCACCCCAATCGCTGGGACTACCTCTACAGCATCCAGCCCGGCGGCGGTCAGCGCCAGCAGGAGCGCATGAGCCTGTACTTCGGCCAGAACGACCAACTGGTCGGCCTGAATGGCGACTTCATGCCCGGCGTCAGCCGCGACGAGTCGATCCTCGGCAAGGAAGGCACCCCGGCCACCACGCCGTCGCAGCCGACCCAGCAGCAGCCCGAACAACCCAAGGAAGAACCGGCCAAGCCCGGCTCCGTGGAAGAGCAGATCCAGAAGGAAGTCGACCAGGTCGAAACCGTACCGATTCCGACTCCGGAACCGCTGGACAAGAATCCGCAGTAAGGGATTCGCGCCAACGAAAAAGCCCGGCCGATGCCGGGCTTTTTGTTGCCTGTGATTTCACCCGGAAGAATTAGCCGCGCGCAGCCTTGGCTCTCACCGCACGCTGCTTGCGCACTTCCTTGGGATCGGCGATCAGCGGCCGGTAGAGCTCCACCCGCTCGCCCTCCTCCAGCACACGTCCCTCGGGGCTCACTACCGTCTTGCCGAAGATGCCCAGCGGACAACTCTGCACATCCAGGCCAGGAAACTGTGTGGCGATACCCGACAGCAGCACTGCCTCGCGCATTCGTGTACCGCGGGGAACGCTCAGGCGCAGCAGCACCTGTTTGTCCGGCAACGCGTAGACGACTTCGATGGCGATGCTTGCTGGATCAGCCATGCAACTGCTTGGCGCGCTGGCAGAAGGCGTCGACCATGGTGTTCGCCGCCTGGGTGAACAGCGGGCCGAGCGTGGCTTTCACCAGCGCGCCGGCATAGTCGAAGGTCAGGTCGAGGGAAATCTTGCAGGCCTTGTCACCCAGGGCCTTGAAGGTCCACACGCCGTGCAACTGGGAGAACGGCCCTTCCACGAGATTCATCTCGATGCTCTGCCCAGGCACCAGCACGTTACGGGTGGTGAAGCGCTGGGTAATGCTGCCCTTGGCCACGGTCAGCTCGGCGCGCATGGCGGTATCGCTCTCCTCCAGCACGGTGGAGGCGGAACACCAGGGCAGGAACTCCGGGTAGCGCGCCACATCGTTGACCAGGTCGTACAGCGCCTTCGCCGGATAGGGCAACAGGGCCGAACGCTGGATATGCGTGCTCATAGACGTCTCGCTTGGTTGTGGGGCATTTCATACGCCCGCTGCTCAAAAAAACAGCGCGCATTGTCCGAGATTAGCCACACACCCTCAAGCTTGCATGCCGTCGCACACCGTCCCGATAGCGGCGCGACGGCCGAATCCCTATAATGCGCGGCCTATGGCTAAACAGAAGAAACACCCTTCGGGGACCATCGCGCAGAACAAGAAGGCTCTGCACGACTACTTCATCGAGCAGCGCTTCGAGGCGGGCGTCGCCCTGGCCGGCTGGGAAGTGAAAAGCCTGCGCGCCGGCAAGGCGCAGCTGGTGGACAGCTACGTGCTGCTCAAGGATGGCGAAGCCTGGCTGCTCGGCAGCCACATCACGCCACTGACCACTGCCAGCACCCACGTCATCGCCGACCCGGTGCGCACGCGCAAGTTGCTGCTGCACAAGCGCGAGCTGGGCAAGCTGTTCGGTGCCGTGCAGCAGAAAGGCTACGCCTGCGTCGCGCTGTCGATGTACTGGAAGAAGCACCTGATCAAGTGCGAGATCGCACTGGCCAAGGGCAAGAAAGAGTACGACAAGCGCGGCACCGAGAAGGAGCGTGACTCCGACCGGGAAATCCAGCGCGCCATTCGTCACGGCAAGGACGACTGACTCCTGCCGCGCCCTCCTGCGAGGGCGCGTTACCGATCAGGCGTCCACCGCCCCCTGGCGTCGCTGCGCACGTTGCAGGCGCAGCTCTTTCGCCTGCACCTCGGCCAGGACTTCCTGCACGTAGTCGATATGCCGCTGGGAAATCTCCCGCGCCGCTTCCGCGTGCCCGCCGATAATCGCCTCGTACAACTCGCGGTGCTGACGCATCAGCTGCTCGCGGGTTTCGTCACGCTGCGCATACATCCCGCCGATGTTGGTCACCACGTTGCGCTTGAGCAGGTCGAACAGCCCGCGAATGGTGTGCAGCAGCACGGCATTGTGACTGGCCTCGGCGATAGCCAGGTGGAAGGCTGCATCCGCCGCCCCCTCCTCCGCGCGACTGACCTTGCCTACACGCTGATAGCAATCCTGTAGCGCATCGAAAGCCTGCGTCAGGCGCTGGTGGTCCACCTCGGTCGCGCGCTGCGCGGCGTAGTAGGCGCAGGAGCCCTCCAGGGTGTGGCGAAACTCCAGCAGGTCGCGCTGCGCCTCTGGATTACTTTCCAGCAGGTGCAGCAGCGGATCACTGAACATCGAGCCCAGCCCTTCGCTGACGTAGTTGCCGCCGCCCTGACGACTGACCAGCAATCCCTTGGCCCCGAGCTTCTGGATCGCCTCGCGCAGTGACGGCCGCGATACGCCGAACTGCTCGGCCAGCACGCGCTCGGCCGGCAGCCGTTCGCCAGCCTTGAGCGTACCCTCGAGAATCATCGCCTCCAGCCGCTCGACGATGTCGTCCGACAGACGGCGCTGCTTGACCTGACCAAAACCCATGCTGGTGAACCCCCTCGATATCGCACTCAAGGCCGCGATCTGCGCAGCGCGCGGCAGCCTAACCAGTGCGGTGGCCGGCAACAAGACCGGCCAGCATCCAATGCACCCTCGACAAAAGTCGCAAGGCCGCAAATTGACATGCCGCCAGCAGGGCTTTTACCCTGAGCGCTCGGACGTGTAAATTGGTCATACCAATTTACCTGAATCCGGATTGCACGACAACACGTGCACGAAAAACAACAAGCCGCGATCAGTCGACCGTCTGCCCAACGCGCCACAAGCGCATCGGAATCGCCCGACCGGCAACCAGGCCCTCCACCCAAAAACAATTAGGGAGCCAACCAGATGCAAACCTGGCAGCAGATCTACACCCCGCTCGGCAGCCTCGGCCTGTCCGCGCTGGTCGCCGTCATTCCGATCGTGTTCTTCTTCCTCGCTCTCGCCGTGTTCCGCCTCAAGGGCCACGTCGCCGGCAGCATCACCCTCGCCCTCTCGATCATCATCGCCATCGCCGCCTTCGGCATGCCTGCCGACATGGCCGTTGCCGCCGCTGGCTATGGCTTCGCCTACGGCCTGTGGCCGATCGCCTGGATCATCGTGGCGGCGGTTTTCCTCTACAAACTCACGGTCAAGAGTGGCCAGTTCGAAGTGATCCGCAGCTCGGTACTGTCGATCACCGGCGACCAGCGCCTGCAGGTGTTGCTGATCGGCTTCTCCTTCGGCGCCTTCCTCGAAGGTGCGGCGGGCTTCGGCGCACCGGTGGCAATCACCGCCGCCCTGCTGGTCGGCCTGGGCTTCAACCCGCTGTATGCGGCAGGCCTCTGCCTGATCGCCAACACCGCGCCGGTAGCCTTCGGCGCCCTGGGCATTCCGATCATCGTGGCGGGCCAGGTCACCGGCATCGACGCCTTCAAGATCGGCGCCATGACCGGCCGCCAGTTGCCATTCCTGTCCATCCTCGTGCCGTTCTGGCTGGTGTTCATGATGGACGGCCTCAAGGGCGTGAAGGAAACCTGGCCGGCCGCACTGGTCGCCGGTGGCAGCTTCGCCATCACCCAGTACTTCACCTCCAACTTCATCGGCCCGGAACTGCCGGACATCACCTCCGCCCTGGTCAGCCTGATTTCCCTGACCCTGTTCCTCAAGGTCTGGCAGCCGGCCGCAGAGCGTGACGTGGTCGCCACTGCCGGCGGCGCCGCCGTCCTGGGTGGCAATGCCCCGCGCAGCGCCGAACCGACGCCCTACAGCTTCGGCGAGATCCTCAAGGCCTGGTCGCCCTTCCTGGTGCTGACCGTACTGGTCACCATCTGGACCCTGAAGCCATTCAAGGCACTCTTCGCACCGGGCGGCGCGCTGTACAGCCTGGTGTTCAACTTCGCCATCCCGCACCTGGACCAACTGGTCGTGAAGACCGCGCCCATCGTCGCCAACCCGACGCCGATCGCCGCCGTGTTCAAGCTGGACCCGGTCTCGGCCACCGGCACCGCGATCTTCCTCTCCGCCGTGGTGTCGATGTTCGTCCTGCGCATTGGTGCGAAAACTGGTCTGACCACCTTCAAGGAGACCCTGGTCGAGCTGAAATGGCCGATCCTCTCCATCGGCATGGTCCTGGCCTTCGCCTTCGTCACCAACTACTCGGGCATGTCCACCACCCTGGCGCTGGTCCTGGCCGGCACCGGCGCGGCGTTCCCGTTCTTCTCGCCGTTCCTCGGCTGGCTGGGTGTTTTCCTGACTGGTTCGGATACCTCCTCAAACGCCCTGTTCAGCTCGCTGCAGTCCACCACCGCGCACCAGATCGGGGTCAACGACACCCTGCTGGTGGCCGCCAACACCAGCGGCGGCGTGACCGGCAAGATGATCTCGCCGCAGTCCATCGCCGTGGCCTGCGCCGCGACCGGCATGGTCGGCAAGGAATCCGATCTGTTCCGCTTCACCCTCAAGCACAGCCTGATGTTCGCCGCCCTGGTGGGTCTGATCACCCTGGCCCAGGCGTACATCTTCACCGGCATGCTGGTGCACTAAGGCAAGACCCGACTCCGCGCCTCGGCGCGGAGATCCGCCCAAAGCAGCTAAGGTCTTTCGAGGTCACCCGCGCCAGCGCAGCGGCCTCGACAAGCCCCTCAACGATGAGACGCCCATGATCATCTCTGCCTCTACCGACTACCGCGCCGCGGCCCAACGCAAGCTGCCGCCGTTCCTCTTCCACTACGCCGACGGCGGCGCCTACGCCGAGCGCACCCTGCGCAACAACGTCGACGACCTGGCCAACATCGCCCTGCGCCAGCGCGTGCTGAAGAACATGTCCGAGCTGAGCCTGGAGACGAAGCTGTTCGACGAGACGTTGAGCATGCCCATCGCCCTGGCCCCGGTCGGCCTGACCGGCATGTACGCCCGGCGCGGCGAAGTACAGGCAGCCCGTGCGGCCGCCGCGAAAGGCATCCCGTTCACTATGTCCACGGTGTCGGTCTGCCCCATCGAGGAAGTCGCCCCGGCCATCGACCGGCCCATGTGGTTCCAGCTCTATGTGCTGAAGGACCGCGGCTTCATGCGCAATGCCCTCGAGCGCGCCAAGGCAGCGGGCGTGAAGACCCTGGTGTTCACCGTCGACATGCCGGTGCCCGGCGCGCGCTACCGTGACGCCCACTCCGGCATGAGCGGCCCGAACGCGCCACTGCGTCGCGTCTGGCAGGCCATGACCCACCCGTCCTGGGCCCTCGATGTCGGCCTGCTGGGCAAACCCCACGACCTGGGCAACATCTCCAAGTACCGCGGCAACCCCACCGGCCTTGCCGACTACATCGGCTGGCTGGGCGCCAACTTCGATCCGTCGATCTCCTGGAAGGATCTGGAGTGGATCCGCGAATTCTGGGACGGCCCGATGATCATCAAGGGCATCCTCGATCCGGAAGACGCCAAGGACGCGGTGAAATTCGGCGCCGACGGCATCGTCGTCTCCAACCACGGCGGCCGCCAACTCGACGGCGTGCTCTCCAGCGCCCGCGCCCTGCCGGCCATCGCCGACGCAGTGAAAGGCGACCTGAAGATCCTCGCCGACTCCGGCATCCGCAACGGCCTGGACGTGGTTCGCATGATCGCCCTGGGCGCGGACACCGTGCTCATTGGACGCGCCTTCCTCTACGCCCTGGCGACCCACGGCGAAGCCGGCGTGAAGAACCTGCTGGACCTGTTCGAAAAGGAAATGCGCGTTGCCATGGTGCTGACCGGCGCCAAGACCATCAGCGAGATCACCCCCGACTCGCTGGTGCGCGAACTCGGGAAGTAAGCGCTTTGCTCTTATAGGAGCGAGCGGGCTCGCTCCTACGAAAAGAACGTTGCCACAACGCGTTCAAATCAAAAGAACACCGATGGGCCGTCCAGCGGTCCACGCTCACCGATGATGACTGGAGCCGCCATGAGCCTCCCTGCCGCTTTCCTCGACACGGTAGAACACCTGATCCCCCGCGAGCGCCGCTTCGACGACCCGCTCTCGACGCTGGCCTTCGGTACCGACGCCAGCTTCTACCGACTGATCCCCAAGCTGGTGATCCGTGTCGAGAGCGAAGACGAAGTTGCCACCCTGCTCAAGGCCGCCCACGCCAATCAGGTGGCGGTCACCTTCCGCGCCGCGGGCACCAGCCTTTCCGGCCAGGCTGTGAGCGACTCGGTGCTGCTGGTGCTGGGTGACAACTGGGACGGTCGCGACATCCGCGACGGCGGCACGCAGATCCGCCTGCAGCCCGGCGTCATCGGCGCCCAGGCCAACGCCTGGCTGGCGCCGTTCGGCCGCAAGATCGGCCCGGACCCGGCGTCGATCAACGCCTGCAAGATCGGCGGCATCGTCGCCAACAACGCCAGCGGCATGTGCTGCGGCACAGCGCAGAACAGCTACCACACCCTGGCGGGCATGCGCCTGCTGCTGGCCGACGGCACGCTGCTGGACAGCGAACTGCCCACCAGCGTCGCGGCCTTCCGCGACAGCCACGGCGCACTGCTCGAACAACTCGCCGAACTGGGCCGGCAGACCCGTGCCAACACCGAGCTGGCTGCGAAGATCCGCCACAAGTACCGCTTGAAGAACACCACCGGCCTGTCGCTGAACGCGCTGGTCGACTACGACGAGCCGCTGGATATTCTCACCCACCTGATGGTCGGCTCCGAGGGCACCCTGGGCTTCATCAGCGCGGTGACCTACGACACCGTGCCGGACCACCCTGACAAGGCCAGCGCACTGATCGTCTTCCCCGACGTGGAGACCTGCTGCAAGGCCGTGACCGTGCTCAAGCAGCAGCCGGTGTCCGCCGTGGAGTTGCTCGACCGCCGCAGCCTGCGCTCGGTGGAGAACATGCAGGGCATGCCTGTGTGGGTGAAGAGCCTCTCCGAAGGCGCCTGCGCGCTGCTCATCGAATCCCGCGCGGCGACCCAGTCGCTGCTGCACGAACAGCTCGCGCAGATCAGCGCGTCCATCGCCGGTTACCCGGTGGAGAAGCAGGTCGACTTCAGCGAAGACCCGGTCGTCTACAACCAGCTCTGGCGCATCCGCAAGGACACCTTCCCGGCTGTCGGTGCGGTGCGCGAGACCGGCACCACGGTGATCATCGAGGACGTCACCTTCCCTGTCGAACAGCTGGCCGAAGGCGTCAATCGCCTGATCGCGCTGTTCGACAAGCACGGCTACGACGAGGCCATCCTGTTCGGCCATGCGCTGGAAGGGAACCTGCACTTCGTCTTCACCCAGGGCTTCGAATCGCCCGAACAGGTGGCGCGCTATTCGGCCTTCATGGACGACGTCGCGCACCTGGTCGCGGTGGAATACGGCGGCTCGCTCAAGGCCGAGCACGGCACCGGGCGCAACATGGCGCCCTTCGTCGAGCTGGAATGGGGCCATGACGCCTACCAGCTGATGTGGCAGTTGAAGCGCCTGCTCGACCCCACCGGCATCCTCAACCCTGGCGTGGTGCTGACCGACGACCCGCAACTGCACCTGAAGAACCTCAAGCCGCTGCCGGCCGCCGACGAGATCGTCGACAAGTGCATCGAATGTGGCTTCTGCGAGCCGGTCTGCCCGTCCAAGGGGCTGACCCTCAGCCCCCGCCAACGCATCGTCATGTGGCGCGACATCCAGGCCAAGCGCCGCGCCGGCGTCGACACCACGGAGCTGGAGCGCGACTACCAGTACCAGGGCATCGACACCTGCGCCGCCACCGGCCTGTGCGCCCAGCGCTGCCCGGT
>CBIGPF010000182.1:0-11539 GCA_966191535.1 uncultured Pseudomonas sp.
GCCAAGTTCAAGACCTACGGCTGCGGTTCGGCCATCGCTTCCAGCTCCCTCGCCACCGAGTGGATGAAGGGCAAGACCCTGGACGAAGCCGAATCCATCAAGAACACCACCATCGCTGAAGAACTGGCCTTGCCGCCGGTGAAGATCCACTGCTCGGTACTCGCCGAGGACGCCATCAAGGCGGCCGTGCGCGACTACAAGCAGAAGAAAGGTCTGCTCTGAAGCGATACGTTGAGTAAGGAGTTCCCATGGCCATCAGCATGACCGAATCCGCCGCCAACCACGTTCGCCGCTCCCTCGAAGGGCGCGGCAAGGGTGAGGGCATTCGTCTTGGCGTGCGCACCACCGGGTGTTCCGGTCTGGCCTACGTGCTGGAGTTCGTCGACGAGCTGGCAGCCGAGGATCAGGTCTTCGAGAGCCACGGCGTGAAGGTCATCATCGACCCGAAAAGCCTGGTGTATCTCGATGGCACCGAGTTGGACTTCACCAAGGAAGGCCTCAACGAGGGCTTCAAGTTCAACAACCCGAACGTGCGCGGTGAGTGTGGCTGCGGCGAAAGCTTCAACGTCTGAGGCTGGGTGTGGGTAGTCCCTGTCATTTCGCGCTGTTCGACCTGCAGCCAGGCTTCCGGATCGATCTGGAAGCCCTCGGCAATCGCTATCGAGAGCTGGTGCGTACCGTCCATCCGGACCGGTTCGCTGATGCTTCCGAGCGCGAGCAGCGACTGGCGCAGGCCAAGGCCGCCGAGCTCAACGATGCCTACCAGACGCTGAAAAGCGTTCCGCGTCGCGCCTTGTACCTGCTGGCCCTGCGCGGCGATACGCTGCCGCTGGAAGCCACGGTGCAGGATCCGGAGTTCCTCCTGCAGCAGATGCAGTTGCGCGAGGATCTGGAAGACCTGCAGGACAGTGCCGATCTCGATGGCGTGGCGCAGTTCAAGCGTCAGCTGAAGTCCGCCCAGCAACGGCTGGAAGAGGATTTCGCTGATTGCTGGGATGATGCGGCCCGTCGTGACCTGGCTGAGCGCCTGGTGCGTCGCATGCAGTTCCTCGACAAGCTGGCGCAAGAAGTGCGGCAGCTGGAAGAGCGACTCGACGATTAATCCGCGCGGCCCGTGCCGCGCCCGATAGCCTGATTAGAAACCGCATGGCCCTACTGCAGATCGCCGAGCCCGGACAAACCCCCCAGCCACACCAGCGTCGCCTGGCCGTGGGGATCGACCTGGGCACCACGAATTCCCTGGTCGCTGCCGTGCGCAGCGGCGTCGCGGCTCCGTTGCCGGGCGACCACGGCGAAGTGATCCTGCCGTCGGCGGTGCGTTACCTCGCCGATCGCACCGAGGTGGGTGAGAGCGTTCGCGCCACCGCCTCGCAGGACCCGCTGAACTCCATCATCTCGGTCAAGCGCCTGATGGGGCGCGGCCTGGAAGATGTGAAGCAGCTGGGTGGCCAGCTGCCATACCGCTTCACCCAGGGTGAGTCGCACATGCCCTTCATCGAGACCGTCCAGGGCGCCAAGAGCCCGGTGGAAGTCTCGGCCGAAATCCTCCGTGTCCTGCGTCAGCGTGCCGAAGCCACCCTGGGTGGCGAGCTCGTGGGCGCGGTGATCACCGTTCCCGCCTATTTCGACGACGCCCAGCGTCAGGCCACCAAGGACGCTGCGCGCCTGGCCGGCCTGCACGTGCTGCGCCTGCTCAATGAGCCGACCGCCGCCGCCGTGGCCTATGGCCTGGACAAGAACGCCGAAGGCGTGGTCGCCATCTATGACCTGGGCGGCGGTACCTTTGATATCTCCATCCTGCGTCTGACCCGTGGCGTCTTCGAAGTCCTCGCCACCGGTGGCGATACCGCCCTGGGCGGTGATGATTTCGACCACGCCATCGCCGGCTGGATCATCGAGCAGGCTGGTATCTCGGCTGATCTCGATCCAGGCGCCCAGCGCCGCCTGCTGCAGACCGCCTGCGCAGCCAAGGAAGCCCTGACCGATAGCGCCAGCGTTGCTGTTGCCTACGACAGCTGGACCGGCGTATTGACCCGTGTCCAGCTGGAATCCCTGATCGACCCGCTGATCCAGCGCAGTCTCAAATCCTGCCGTCGTGCGGTGCGTGACTCCGGCGTCGAGCTGGAAGAGGTCAGCGCCGTGGTCATGGTCGGTGGTTCCACCCGCGTGCCGCGCGTTCGCGAGCTGGTGGGCGATCTGTTCGGTCGCGAGCCGCTGACCGATATCGACCCGGATCAGGTGGTTGCCATTGGTGCTGCCATCCAGGCCGATGCCCTGGCTGGTAACAAGCGTGGCGAAGAGCTGCTGCTGCTGGATGTGATCCCTCTGTCGCTCGGCCTGGAAACCATGGGCGGGCTGATGGAGAAGGTGATTCCGCGCAACACCACCATTCCGGTGGCGCGTGCCCAGGAGTTCACCACCTACAAGGATGGCCAGACGGCCATGATGATTCACGTGCTGCAAGGCGAGCGTGAGCTGGTCAAGGACTGCCGGTCCCTGGCGCGCTTCGAACTGCGTGGCATTCCGCCGATGGTGGCGGGCGCGGCGAAGATCCGCGTCAGCTTCCAGGTCGACGCCGACGGCCTGCTGGGCGTGTCCGCCCGTGAGCTGTCCTCGGGCGTCGAGGCGAGCATCCAGGTCAAGCCGTCGTACGGCCTGACCGACGGCGAGATCGCCCGCATGCTGCAGGATTCCTTCCAGTATGCCGGCGACGACATGGCCGCTCGCGCCCTGCGCGAGCAGCAGGTCGAGGCCCAGCGCCTGCTGGAAGCCGTGCAGTCCGCCCTGGACGCCGACGGTGAGCGCCTGCTCGACGCCGACGAGCGCCTGGTCATCGACGCCGGTATGGATTCGCTGCGCGAGCTGGCCACTGGCAGCGATGCCACTGCCATCGAACTACAGATCAAGCGTCTGTCCCAGCTGACCGACGCCTTTGCCGCGCGCCGTATGGACGCTACCGTCAAAGCCGCACTGGCCGGTCGCCGGCTCAACGAAATCGAGGAATAAGCGAAGATGCCGCAGATCGTCTTTCTGCCCCACGCCGAACACTGCCCTGAAGGTGCGGTGATCGAAGCCCAGCCGGGCGAAACCATCATGAAGGCGGCGCTGCGCAACGGCATCGAGATCGAGCACGCCTGCGAGATGTCCTGCGCCTGCACCACCTGCCACGTGGTCGTGCGTGAAGGCTTCAACTCGATGGAGGCCTCCGACGAGCTGGAAGACGACATGCTGGACAAGGCCTGGGGTCTGGAACCGGATTCGCGCCTGTCCTGCCAGGCGGTGGTCGGTGAGACTGACCTCGTGGTGGAAATTCCGAAGTACACCATCAACCAGGTGTCCGAAGGTCACTGAGGCGGAGCGTCGACATGAGTCTGAAATGGGTTGATGTGCTCGAAATTGCCATCCAGCTGACCGAAACCAAGCCGGACGTCGATCCGCGCTACGTGAACTTCGTCGATCTGCACCGCTGGGTGCTGGCATTGCCGGAGTTCAGTGACGATCCCTCCCGTGGTGGGGAAAAGGTCCTGGAGGCCATTCAGGCCGCCTGGATCGAAGAGGCCGACTGAGGGGGCGGCTCACCAGAGCCGCGTACCCATTTGTCATGAACCCGCGTATAATTCGCGGGTTTTATCTTTAGGTGAGCTGTTGAAAATTTCCCCCGAGGGAATTTTCCAGCCGCCGGCCCTGTCGCAGTCGGGCCGGCTTCGCGGCTGCCGCCCATCGGGCGCGGCGCGGCAAACCCTAGAATCGCAGGAGCTCCTGGCCACGCCAGGGGCTTCTTGGCATTACCAACCTTGCTTTTCGGAGTTATTTCCATGGCCCTGCAACGTACCTTCTCCATCATCAAGCCCGACGCCGTTTCCAAGAACGTCATCGGCGAAATCCTGACCCGCTTCGAGAAAGCCGGCCTGCGCGTTGTCGCTTCCAAGATGGTCCAGCTGTCCGAGCGCGAAGCTGGCGGTTTCTACGCCGAGCACAAAGAGCGTCCCTTCTTCAAGGACCTGGTTTCCTTCATGACCTCCGGCCCGGTCGTTGTTCAGGTCCTGGAAGGCGAAGACGCCATCCTGCGCAACCGTGAACTGATGGGCGCAACCGATCCGAAGAAAGCCGACGCTGGCACCATCCGCGCCGACTTCGCCGTTTCCATCGACGAGAACGCCGTACACGGTTCCGACTCGGAAGCTTCCGCAGCTCGCGAAATCGCTTACTTCTTCTCCAGCACCGAGGTGTGCGAGCGCATTCGCTGATCCAGGCGAATGAGCGAGGGTGAATCCATGACTGATACCGCTGTAAAGGCCAACCTGCTGGGCATGACCAAGCCCCAGCTCGAGGAATTCTTCGAGTCCATCGGTGAAAAGCGCTTCCGCGCCGGCCAGGTGATGCAATGGATTCACCACTTTGGCGCCCTCGAGTTCGGCGCCATGACGAACGTCGGCAAGGCCTTGCGCGAAAAGCTCGAGGCCGTTGCCGAAATTCGTCCCCCGGAGATCGTCAGCCAGGACATTTCCGCTGACGGTACCCGCAAGTGGGTGGTGCGCGTGGCCTCGGGCAGTTGCGTCGAGACCGTGTACATCCCGCAAGGCGGCCGCGGCACCCTGTGCGTGTCGTCCCAGGCCGGTTGTGCGCTGGACTGCAGCTTCTGCTCTACCGGCAAGCAAGGCTTTAACAGCGACCTGACCTCCGCCGAGATCATCGGCCAGGTGTGGATCGCCAACCAGTCGTTCGGGACCATCCCGGGCAAGATCGACCGTGCCATCACCAACGTGGTGATGATGGGCATGGGCGAACCGCTGCTGAACTTCGACAACGTCGTGACCGCCATGAGCATCATGATGGAAGACCTCGGCTACGGTATTTCCAAGCGCAAGGTGACCCTGTCCACCTCTGGCGTGGTGCCGATGATCGACAAGCTCGCCGAAGTGACCGACGTGTCCCTGGCCCTGTCGCTGCATGCACCCAACGACGAACTGCGCAACAAGCTGGTACCGATCAACAAGAAGTACCCGCTCGAGATGCTGCTGGATTCCTGCTACCGCTACATCACGCGCCTGGGCAAGGAGCGCGTGCTGACGATCGAGTACACCCTGCTGGCCGGCGTCAACGACCAGCCAGAGCATGCTGAGCAGCTGATCGCACTGCTCAAGGATTTCCCTTGCAAGATCAACCTGATTCCGTTTAATCCGTTCCCGCACTCCGGATACGAGCGTCCGAGCAACAATGCCATTCGCCGTTTCCAGGACATGTTGCACAAGAGCGGCTTCAACGTGACTGTGCGTACTACTCGCGGCGACGATATCGATGCTGCCTGTGGCCAGCTGGTAGGCCAGGTGATGGACCGCACCCGCCGCAGCGAACGCTATATTGCCGTGCGTCAGCTGGCAGCCGAGGCCGAGCAGGCCACGCCCGCCAACAACCGAAACTGAACTAGGGAGGATTCCAATGACCCTGCGCGCCGCGCTGTGCTTACTGTTGGCAACCGTGCTGACGGGTTGCGTGACGACTGGTAAACAGGATCCTCTGAAGACCGAGAAGGGCAGGGACGAGGCGCGGGACGCCTACATCCAGCTCGGCATCGGTTACCTGCAGATGGGCAATACCGAACAGGCCAAGGTGCCGCTGCGCCAGGCTCTGGACATCGACTCTTCCAGCGCTGACGCCCATGCCGCCCTGGCCGTGGTCTATCAGGTGGAGAAGGAGCCCAAGCTCGCTGAGAGCGAATTCCGCAAGGCACTGTCCTCGCGTTCGGGCGATGCACGCATCCTGAACAACTACGCCGGCTTCCTGTTCGAGCAGAAGCGCTACCAGGAAGCCTACGATACCTACATGAAGGCCACCGAAGACGGGCTCTATTCCGAGCGCTCGCGCATCTTCGAGAACCTCGGCCTGGTCAGCATGAAGCTCAACAACCGTGCACAGGCCAAGGAGTACTTCGAGAAGGCCATCCGCCTGAATCGCAATTCCACAGGTGCGTTGCTCGAGCTGGCTGACCTGAGCTACCAGGACCGCGAGTACGTGCCGGCTCGCTCCTTCTACGAGGAATACCTCAAGCGGGGCCCGCAGACCGCGCGCAGCCTGCTGCTGGGGATTCGACTGGCAAAGATCTACGACGACCGGGATACCGCTGCCAGCTACGGGCTGCAACTCAAGCGCCTGTATCCCGCTTCTCCTGAATACCAGGCATACCAGGCGGATAAATAATGAATACGTCGCAGTCCGATGTCATCGGCACGACCCGCGCCAACCCTGGCGAAACCCTGCGTCAGGCGCGTGAGAACAAGGGCTGGAGCACCGCTCAGGTCGCCGGCCAGCTGAACCTGACCGAAAACGCCCTGCGCCAGCTGGAGCAGGGCTCGTTCGACCAGTTGCCGGGCCACACCTTTGCCCGCGGCTATATCCGCGCCTACGCCAAGCTGCTGGGCATGGACCAGGCCCAGATGGTCACCGCCTTCGATCAGTACACCGGTACTGATGCCACTGGCAGCAATGTCCAGGCGCTCGGTCGCGTGGTCGAGCCTGTACGTCTGTCGCGCAACCTGCTGCGCCTGTTCAGCCTGGTCCTGCTCGCCGTGCTGATCGGCTTCGGTTATTTCTGGTGGCAGGAGCGCTCTGCACGCCCGGCCGAGACCGGTAGCCTGAACATGGAGCACGTCGAGGTCGAAAGCGCCGACGGCACCACCGAGATCCATACCCTCGACGAGCCGGAAGATCAGGCTGTCACCGAGGACCAGGCCAATACACCGGCAGTTCCGAGCGAGCCGGTTGGCGATAACGGTAGCACCGAGGGCCCGGCGGAGGCCGCTCCGTCGACCGCCACTGCCCCGACCGCTCCGGGCGTTCCTGCTGCGGCCGAAACTGCGCCGGCCCAGGCCCCGATCGTCCCGGCTCAGCAGCCGGCCGCCCAGCAGCCCGTCGCTCCGGCTGTTCCGGTCGAGCCCGCTGCCCAGCCCTCCGTACCCGCCGCTCCGGTGGTCGCTGCGGCCGGCCAGGGCGTAGTCAAGGTTCAATTCACCGCCGATTGCTGGACCCAGGTGACCGATGCCGATGGCAAGGTTGTCCTCGAGGGCCTCAAGCGCAAGGGTGATTCGCTGGAAGTCGCCGCCAAGGCGCCGGTCCAGCTGCGCCTGGGCTATGCCCAGGGTGCCCAGGTCAGCTACAACGGCCAGCCTGTCGAAGTCACACCGGCGCGCGGTGGCACCGCACGCCTGAAGTTGGGTGGACAGTAAGATGCATTGCGAGTCTCCGATCAAACGTCGCCTGTCCCGCAAGATCTGGGTAGGTAACGTGCCGGTAGGTGGGGATGCCCCCATCGCCGTGCAGAGTATGACCAACACCGATACCCTCGATGTGGCCGCTACCGTGGCCCAGATCCGGCGTCTGGAAGACGCGGGCGCGGACATTGTCCGCGTCTCCGTGCCGGACATGGATGCCGCCGAGGCCTTCGGCAAGATCAAGCAGCAGGTCAAGGTGCCGCTGGTCGCCGATATCCACTTCGACTACAAGATCGCCCTGCGCGTCGCCGAACTGGGCGTCGATTGCCTGCGCATCAACCCCGGCAACATCGGTCGTGAAGACCGGGTCAAGGCTGTGGTGGATGCCGCCCGCGAGCGCAACATCCCGATCCGTATCGGCGTCAACGCCGGTTCGCTGGAGAAGGACCTGCAGAAGAAGTATGGCGAGCCGACTCCCGAGGCGCTGCTGGAATCGGCCATGCGCCACGTCGATCACCTCGACCGCCTGGACTTCCAGAACTTCAAGGTCAGCGTGAAGGCCTCCGACGTGTTCATGGCCGTCGCTGCCTACCGCCTGCTGGCCAAGCAGATCGAACAACCCCTGCACCTGGGCATCACCGAAGCCGGTGGCCTGCGTTCGGGCACCGTGAAGTCGGCTGTTGGCCTGGGCATGCTGCTCGCCGAGGGCATTGGCGACACTATCCGCATCTCGCTGGCCGCCGACCCGGTGGAAGAGATCAAGGTCGGCTTCGACATCCTCAAGTCGCTGCGCCTGCGCTCCCGTGGCATCAACTTCATCGCCTGCCCGAGCTGCTCGCGGCAGAACTTCGATGTGGTGAAGACCATGAACGAGCTGGAAGGCCGCCTGGAGGACCTGCTGGTCCCGCTGGACGTCGCCGTGATCGGCTGCGTAGTCAACGGCCCGGGCGAAGCCAAGGAAGCTCATATCGGCCTCACCGGCGGTACCCCGAGCAACCTGATCTACATCGACGGCAAGCCGGCGCAGAAACTGCAGAACGATAACCTGGTGGATGAGCTGGAACGGCTGATCCGCGAAAAAGCGGCCGAGAAGGCCGAGGCCGACGCCGCACTCATCGTGCGCGGCTGACCGCAACAAGGATCCTAAGTGAGCAAGTCCCTGCAAGCCATCCGTGGCATGAACGACATCCTGCCGGACCAGACGCCGGCCTGGCGCTATCTGGAACGTACCTTCGCCGGCCTGCTGGACCGCTACGGCTACAGCGAGATCCGCCTGCCGATCCTCGAGTTCACCGAGCTCTTCGCCCGCGGCATCGGCGAAGGTACCGACGTGGTCGACAAGGAGATGTACACCTTCCTCGACCGCAACGGTGAGTCCCTGACCATGCGTCCGGAAGGCACTGCGGGCTGCGTCCGCGCCGTGCTCGAGCATGGCCTGTCGGGCGGCGGCCAGGTGCAGAAACTGTGGTACACCGGCCCGATGTTCCGCTACGAGAAGCCGCAGAAAGGCCGCTACCGCCAGTTCCACCAGATCGGCGTGGAAGTCTTCAACCTGCCCGGCCCGGACATCGACGCCGAACTGATCATCCTCACCTGGCGCCTGTGGCAGAAGCTGGGCATGGCCGATGCCGTGACCCTGCAACTGAATACCCTGGGCTCCAGCGAGGCGCGTGCTCGCTACCGCGACGACCTGGTGGCCTACCTGCAGGAGCGCTTCGACCAACTGGACGAAGACAGCCAACGCCGCATGACCACCAATCCGCTGCGCATCCTCGACAGCAAGGTCGAGAGCACCCAGGCCCTGCTGGTCGGTGCGCCGAGCCTGCACGACTACCTGGACGACGAGTCGATCGCCCACTTCGAGGGCCTGAAGGCTCGCCTGGACGCGGTTGGCCTGCGCTACGAGATCAACCAGAAGCTGGTTCGCGGCCTGGACTACTACTGCCGCACCGCATTCGAATGGGTCACCGACAAGCTCGGCGCCCAGGGCACCGTCTGCGGCGGGGGCCGCTACGACGGCCTGGTCAGCCAGTTCGGTGGCAAGCCGACTCCGGGCGTAGGCTTCGCCATGGGTGTGGAGCGCCTGGTGCTGCTGCTGGAAACCCTGGGCGTGGTCCCGGCCGAGCTGAATCGCCCGGCCGACCTCTACGTCTGTGCCTTCGGCGAACCGGCGGAGCTGGCTGCACTGACCCTGGCCGAACAGCTGCGTGAGGCCATTCCGGGCCTGCGCCTGCTGGTCAACGCCGGTGCCGGCAGCTTCAAGAGCCAGTTCAAGAAGGCCGACAAGAGCGGCGCACAGTTCGCAATGATTCTGGGTGACGACGAACTGGCCAACCGCGTGGTAGGTTTCAAGCCCCTGCGTGGCGAGGGCGAACAACAGAATATCGCCTGGGATGCTCTGCCCGAGCACCTGGCTGCCTGCCTCAAGCAGGCCTGAATCGAGCGGATAGGAGTATTGGGGTGAGTAACCGTACCGAAGAAGAACAGATCGCTGACATCAAGGACTGGTGGCAGCGTAACGGCATGCCCCTGCTGACCGGTGCCGCTCTGGCGCTGATCGTAGTGTTCGGCTGGCAGGCCTGGAAGAAGTATCAGACCAACCAGTCCCAGGGCGCGTCCATCATTTACCAGGCCCTGCTGGAAACTGCACTGAACCCGACCGGCAAGCCCGACACCGCCAAGGTTGCCGAGCTCGCTGGCAAGCTGACCAGCGAATACGCCGGCACCCCGTACGCCCAGTACGGCCGCCTGTTCGTCGCCAAGGTTGCGGTGGACAACGGCAAGCTGGACGACGCTGTCCTCGAGCTCAAGTCCGTGGTCGACAAGCCGGTCGACGCGACCCTGGGCGAGCTGGCTCGCCAGCGCCTGGCCCGTGTCCTGGCTGCCCAGGGCAAGGCCGAAGACGGTCTGAAGCTGCTCGACGGCAACGTCGACAAGGCGTACGTGGCTACTCGCGAAGAACTGCGCGGTGACCTGCTGCTGCAGCTCAAGCGCAATGACGATGCTCGCGTCGCCTACGAGAAGGCCAAGGCTGCCCTGCCGGAAGACGCTGCCGTTGGCGCTCTGCAGATGAAACTCGACGACCTGGCCAAGGGAGACGCCTGAGATGTTGCGTTGGAAACACGTTGCACTGCTGGCACTGACCCTGATGGCTGTGGGTTGCAGCAGCAATAGCAAGAAAGAACTGCCACCCGCCGAACTGACCGATTTCAAGGAAGAGGTTCGTCTGGAGAAACAGTGGAGCCGCTCGGTCGGTGACGGCCAGGGCGACCTGTACAACCTGCTCGAACCTGCCGTGGATGGCCAGACCATCTACGCCGCGTCTGCCGAAGGCCGCGTCATGGCCATTCAGCGCGAAACCGGCGACGTGCTGTGGAAGAAAGACCTCGACCTGCCGGTCTCCGGCGCTGTCGGCGTAGGCAACGGCATGGTCCTGCTGGGCACCCTGCGCGGCGACGTGATCGCCCTGGACGCAGGTTCGGGCGAGCAGAAGTGGCGCGCCAAGGTCACCAGCGAAGTGCTGGCCGCCCCGGCTACCAACGGTGACGTGGTGGTGGTGCAGACCCAGGATGACAAGCTGATCGGCTTCGACGCCGCTACCGGCAACCAGCGCTGGATCTACGAAGGCACCGTACCGGTGCTGACCCTGCGCGGTACTGGCGCTCCGCTGATCGCCGGCCGCCTGGCCCTGGCAGGTCTTGCCAGCGGCAAGGTCGTCGCTGTGGACGTGGAACGCGGCCTGCCGGTGTGGGAAGCGCGTGTCGCCATTCCGCAAGGCCGTTCCGAACTGGACCGCGTCGTCGACATCGACGGCGGCCTGTTGCTGGTCGACAACGTTCTCTATGTGGCCAGCTACCAGGGCCGTGCCGCGGCGCTGGACGTCGGCACCGGTCGCGTACTCTGGCAGCGTGAAGCTTCCAGCTACGTGGGCGTCGCCGAAGGCACTGGCAGCGTGTTCATCAGCCAGGCCAGCGGTACTGTGGAAAGCCTCGATTCTCGTGGTTCGTCCTCGCTGTGGAGCAACGACGCTCTGGCTCGCCGCCAGTTGTCCGCTCCGGCCGTGCTGTCGAGCAACGTGGTCGTTGGTGACCTGGAAGGTTACGTGCACCTGCTGAGCCAGGTGGACGGCCGTTTCGTGGGCCGCGAGAAGGTCGACGGTGACGGCGTGCGGGTTCGCCCGCTGGTAGTCGGCAGCTGGATGTACGTGTTCGGCAACAGCGGCAAGCTGGTCGCCTACACGATTCGCTAAGCTGAGTGTTACTGCCGGCCGGAGGCGGGGAAAACCGCCGCCGGCGGGGGGCGTTCTCGTTTCCGTAGAGTCGAGCGTGGCT
>CBIGPF010000183.1:0-11465 GCA_966191535.1 uncultured Pseudomonas sp.
TCGATGTTGTTGGTGCCGATCAGGGCGCGCGCGAGCTTGTTGAAGGCGTAGTAGTCCTCGGTCAGCAGTTGGCCCGAGACGTAGAAGGCGACGCTGTCCGGCCCGTGTTCGCGGACGGTTTCGGCAAAGACGCCGGCGGCATGCTCCAGCGCGGTATCCCAGTCGGTGCGGGCTCGCGACAGGCACTTGCCCAGGCGCAATTCCGGGAACTGCGCGCGGGCATCCGCGTCGCCGGTGAGGTGCAGGGTCGAGCCCTTGCTGCACAGGCGGCCGAAGTTGGCTGGATGCTGCGGGTCGCCCTGTACACCCAGGATGCGCTTGTCGTCGTGCTCGATCAGTACGCCGCAACCCACGCCGCAGTAGCAGCAGGTGGACGCGGTGGTGCGACGGTTGTGGGTCATGGCGCAGCCTCGTTCTGAATCAAACACCGGGGATCACGCGCAGTGGGCGAGGTTGTCGCGCAGGGCCAGCAGCACGCGGCCGTCCTCGACCCTCGCCTCGTGGCGATGGGCGCAGCCCTGGTCGGGGGCGACGGCTTCGCCACTGGCCAGCTCGATCTGCCAATTGTGCAGCGGGCAGGCCACGCGCTTGCCGTAGATCAGGCCTTGAGATAGCGGGCCACCCTTGTGCGGACAGCGGTCGTCGAGAGCGAAGACCTCGTCATCGGAGGTGCGGAAGATCGCGATGTCGCCCTTGGGCCCGGCGATGACGCGCGAGCCCAGCGGGTTGATGTCGTCCAGGGCGCAGATGTCGAACCAGTTCATGGGGTGTCTCCGGCAATCGGGTAGGGAGGGCCCCGATGGCGGGGCCCGGCGGGGCTCAGACGGGTTCCAGCTGCTTGAGGGGAATCCGCTCGAACTCCTTCTTCAGCGGTTGCTGGGCAATGCGCTCCTGCCACGGGTCCTGCTCCAGCGACAGGGAGAATTGCAGGCGGGCATTGAGTGCCTGGCGGTTTTCCGCGTCTTCCAGCACGGCCTTGCGGATGCGCTCCATGCCGACGCGCTGCAGGTAGTGCACGGTGCGTTCGAGGTAGAAGGCTTCCTCGCGGTAGAGCTGGAGGAAGGCGCCGCTGTACTCGCGGACTTCGTCGGAGGTCTTGAGCTTGACGAAGAACTCCGCCACCTCGGTCTTGATCCCGCCGTTGCCGCCGATGTACAGCTCCCAGCCCGAATCCACACCGATGATGCCGATGTCCTTGATGCCGGCCTCGGCGCAGTTGCGCGGGCAGCCGGAGACCGCGAGCTTGACCTTGTGCGGCGACCACATGTTGAACAGGTCGTGCTCCAGGTCGATGCCCAGCTGGGTCGAGTTCTGCGTGCCGAAGCGGCAGAACTCGCTGCCGACGCAGGTCTTCACGGTGCGGATGGACTTGCCGTAGGCGTGGCCAGAGGGCATGTCCAGCTCCTTCCAGATCGCCGGCAGGTCGTCCTTCCTGATCCCCAGGAGGTCGATGCGCTGGCCGCCGGTGACCTTGACCATGGGCACCTGGTACTTGTCGGCGACGTCGGCGATGCGCCGCAGCTCGGCGGCGTTGGTGACGCCTCCCCACATGCGCGGGACCACCGAGTAGGTGCCGTCCTTCTGGATATTGGCGTGGGCGCGTTCGTTGATCAGGCGCGACTGCGGGTCGTCCTTGGCCTCGCCCGGCCAGGTGGAGATCAGGTAGTAGTTCAGCGCCGGGCGGCAGGTGGCGCAGCCGTCCGGGGTGCGCCAGTCCATGAAGCGCATGGCGCTGCTCAGGGTGACCAGGCGATGGTCGCGGATCGCCTGGCGCACCTGGCCGTGGTTGAGGTCGCTGCAGCCGCAGATGGCCTTCTCGCTCTTGGGCTTCACGTCCGCCGCGCCGCCCACGGTGCTGATCAGGATCTGCTCGACGAGCCCTGCGCAGGAGCCGCAGGAGCTGGCCGCCTTGGTGTGCTTCTTCACTTCGTCGACGCTGAACAGGCCGTTCTCCTGGATCGCCTTGACGATGGTGCCCTTGCACACGCCGTTGCAACCGCAGACTTCCGCGGTATCGGGCATGTTCGCCGCACTGCTCTGGCCCTGGTGGCCGACGTCACCGATGCTGCTTTCGCCGAACATCAGGTGGTCGCGGATTTCGCCGACGTTGTGGTTCTCGCGGATCTGCCGGAAGTACCAGCCGCCGTCGGCGGTGTCGCCGTAGAGGCAGGCGCCGACCAGTACGTCGTCCTTGATCACCAGCTTCTTGTACACGCCGCCGATGGGGTCGGAGAGGGTGATGGTCTCGGTGCCTTCGCCGCCCATGAACTGGCCGGCGGAGAACAGGTCGATGCCGGTGACCTTGAGCTTGGTGGACGTCACCGAGCCCTGGTAGCGGGCGAAGCCGAGCATGGCCAGGTGATTGGCGCAGACCTTGGCCTGCTCGAACAGGGGCGCCACCAGGCCATAGGCGATGCCGCGGTGGCTGGCGCATTCGCCCAGGGCATAGATGCGCGGGTCATAGGTCTGCAGGGTGTCGTTGACCAGGATGCCGCGGTTGCAGGGCAGACCGGTCTTTTCCGCCAGTTCGGTGTTGGGACGGATGCCGGCCGCCATCACCACCAGGTCGGCGGCGATCACTTCGCCGTCCTTGAAACGGATGGCGCAGACGCGACCGCTGCCATCGTCGATCAGCTCTTCGGTGTGGGTATTCAGGCGGAACTGGATACCGCGCGATTCCAGTGCTTCCTGCAGCAGCTTGCCGGCGGTGCGGTCCAGCTGGCGCTCCAGCAGCCAGTCGGAGAGGTGCACCACGGTGACGTCCATGCCGCGCTGCTTGAGGCCGTTGGCCGCTTCCAGGCCGAGCAGGCCGCCGCCGATGACCACCGCATGGCTGTGGGTGGCGGCGGTGTCAATCATGGTCTGGGTGTCGGCGATGTCGCGGTAGCCGATCACGCCCTGCAGGCGGCTGCCCGGCACCGGCAGGATGAAGGGGTTGGAGCCGGTGGCGATCAGCAGGCGGTCGTATTCGGCTTCCGTGCCGTCTTCGGCGTAGACCTTGCGGCGGTGACGGTCGATACGGCTGACCTTGCGGTTGAGCAGCAGGCGGATGCCGTTCTCGCTATACCAGTTGAGGTCGTTGAGGACGATGTCTTCGAACGCCTGCTCGCCGGCCAGTACCGGGGACAGCAGGATGCGGTTGTAGTTGGGGTGGGGCTCGGCACCGAACACGGTGATGTCGTAGAGGTCGGGCGCGATCTTCAGCAGTTCTTCCAGGGTCCGCACACCGGCCATGCCGTTGCCGATCAGTACGAGCTTGAGCTTTTTCATGTCAGGGCTCCGTCACGCAAAGCTGAAACACGGAAAACAAAAAAGGCGTCCCGCCGGTTACCCAGCGAGGACGCCTTTGTCCAAGTCCCGATCGATCGGGAAGTGCGGGCCTCTTCGTTGAGGGCCGCGCTTTTGTAGATTGTTGAGAAGGTTACTGCAGGGGCTGTGCCAACTTGTTCAGGCCCCGGTGCGCGGGGCTTTCAGGCAGCCTGCTCTGCCTGTCGGCCTTTTTACTGCACTGCGGTGATGCGCTGCGAACCGAACTGGTGCGCCTTCAGCCCCCGTGCAGCAGCCAGAGCAGCAGCCCCAGGTTGATCGCCAGGGAGGCCAGGGCGACGCTGCGCCAGACCCGCAGCGGCTCGCGCTCCAGCAGGGGGCGCGGGTGCGCTGGAGCCTGGCGTTCGCCTTGCTCCAAGGCGAGCAGGCATTCCTCGGCAGTTTCGAAGCGTTGTTGCGGCTGGGCTGCAATCAGCTTCGCCAGCCAGTCGTCGAGCCAGGCAGGGACGTCCGGGCGATAGCGGCTGGCCGGTGCGGCTGCACCGAAGCGTGGGTGCTGGAACGCCTCGATCTCGCCATAGGGGTAATGGCCGCAGAGCAGGCGGTACAGCGTGACGCCGGCGGCGTAGAGGTCCTGGCGGGCTTCCGGCGCCGCACCGTGGAAGGATTCCGGGGCGAGGTAGCTCGGGGTGCCGGGCAGGTCGTGCGGGTCCTCCTGCGACAGTCCGGGGCAGTAGGCCAGGCCGAAGTCCAGCAGGCGCAGCTCGCCGTCGTCGGCCCAGTGCAGGTTCTCGGGCTTGATGTCGCGGTGCAGGATGTTGCGCCGGTGCAGCTGGCCCAGGCTGCGCAGTAGGCGCTGGGCGAGGTCGAGCCAGTCGGGCAGATTGAGCGGGCCGTTGAGTTTCAGGTGCTCGTCCAGCGTCTGCCCAGGATACTCGCGCATCACGTAGTACAGGTGCTGGCGTTGCGGCAGGCTGTGCAATTCGGGGAAGTAGCGGCCCTGCACGCGGCGCAGGAACCATTCCTCCAGCAGCAGTGCCTGGGCGGCTTCGGGGGCGTCGTGAAGTGCAGCGGGCAGGGTCTTCAGCAGCCAGGGGCGGTTCTGCCGGTCGCGCACCCGGTAGATCAGCGATTGGCGCGACTGGGCCAGCTTGCCTTCCACCTGCCAGCCTTCGAACGCCTGAGCGTCCCGCAGTGCAGGTGGCGCCGGCCAGTGGTCGAGCTGGGCGAGGGCCTCGCCGAGGCTCGCGGGCGGCAGCTCGTCCACCTGCAGGAGCAGGGCGCTGGCGTTGTCCTGGCTGCCGGCCAGGTGGGCGGCGCTGACCAGTGCGTCGGCGCAGGCCTGAAGGCTCTGCGCGTCTTCCAGCAGACGCTGGATAGCGCTGTCGCCGAGGGTGGCCCAGATACCGTCGCTGACCAGCAGGAAGCGCTGGCCGGCCTCCAGTTCGCCATCGCGGTAGTCCACCACCAGATGCTGATCGAGGCCCAGCGCGCGCTTGAGCACGTGCTGCATGCCAGGTTGTTCCCAGACGTGGTCCTGCGTCAGGCAGTCCAACTGCCCGGTGTGCCAGCGATAGAGACGGCAGTCGCCGACGTGGGCGAGGGTAAAGCGCCGGCCTCGCAGGACCAGCGCGGTGAGGGTGGTGAGCAGCGGCTGGCCGCCGCCGTTGGCCTGCAGCCAGCGGTTCTGCGAGATCAGCAGGCGGTCCAGTGCCTGGGCGATGGCCCAGGTCTCGGGGGTGGCGTAGTAGTCGGCGGCCAGCGCTTGCAGGCTCAGGCGCGCGGCCAGGCCGCCGTCGGCGCAATGGCTGACGCCGTCGGCGATGGCGAACAGGTGCCCCTTGCTGGCGGCCAGCCCGGCGGGCGGGGTGACCACCCGCAGGGCATCCTGGTTCTCGTCGCGCGGACCGGTGGCGCTGGCCTGGGCGAAACTCAGGGTCAGGCTCATGGCTTCTCTCTATAGGAGCGGGCCATGCCCGCGATTCGCGCGCATGGCGCGCTCCTACAACTGCGTTTTGCCATGGCTTACACCCGCGCCGCGGTAACAGCCGCGCTACCCCAGGTGGTGCGCCAGCGGGCCTTCACCGCGTGCAGGCCGAACCAGGCCAGTACGCCAAGGCTGGCGAACAGCCAGAGGCCGATCTGGTAGTCGCCGGTGGCCTGCTTGATCGCGCCAAGGCCCGCTGTCAGGCAGAAGCCGCCGATGCCGCCGGCCATGCCGATCAGGCCGGTCATCACGCCGATGGTCTGGCGGAAGCGCTGCGGTACCAACTGGAATACCGCACCGTTGCCCGCGCCGAGGCTGAGCATGGCGCAGACGAAGAGACTCAGCGCGGCCACCGCGCTGGGTAGGTGGAAGCCAACGGCGGCGATGCAGATCGAGGCGACGGTGTACATCACCAGCAGGCTGCGGATGCCGCCTATGCGATCGGCCAGGGCGCCGCCCAGCGGACGCATCAGGCTGCCGGCGAAGACGCAGGCGGCGGTGTAGTAGCCGGCTTTCACCGGGTCGAGGCCGTACTGGTCGTGGAAGTAGCCGGG
The DNA here is from genome assembly GCA_966191535.1 of uncultured Pseudomonas sp. Lineage (GTDB taxonomy): Bacteria > Pseudomonadota > Gammaproteobacteria > Pseudomonadales > Pseudomonadaceae > Pseudomonas. The sequence goes on from CBIGPF010000183.1 coordinate 5,809, forward strand.
CAGGGTGCTGGCGAGGCCGAGAAAACCGCCGAACGTCACGCTGTAGAAGAACATGAACCACCAGCTATCGCGGTCGCCCAGGGCCTTCAGGTAGTCGGCCAGGGACTTGGCTGGCGGCCGCTCCGGGGCGTTGCGGGCAAGCAGGGCGAACACCGCCAGGGTGGCCAGCAGTGGGATCAGCGCGAAGCCGAAGACGTTCTGCCAGCCGAAGGCGGCGGCGATGGCTGGTGCGAACAGTGCGGTGAGCACGGTGCCGGAGTTGCCGGCGCCGGCGATGCCCATGGCCTTGCCCTGGTGCTGCGGCGGGTACCACTGCGAGGCCAGTGGCAGCGCCACGGCGAAGGAAGCGCCGGCCATGCCCAGCAGCACGCCGAGGATCATCGCCTGTTCCAGGCTGTGGATGCCTAGCCGCCAGGCGCCGAACAGCGCGCAGATGACGATCACCTGGCCGAGGATGCCGGCGGCCTTGGGCGACCAGCGATCGGCCAGCAGGCCCATCAGGAAGCGCAGGATGGCGCCGGAGAGGATCGGTGTGGCGACCATCAGCGCGCGCTGCTGGGTGCTCAGTTGCAGGTCGGTGGCGATCTGCACCGCCAGCGGGCCGAGGACGTACCAGACCATGAAGCTCAGGTCGAAATACAGGAAGGCGGCAAACAGGGTCGGCGCGTGGCCGGCTTTCCAGAAACTCGTGTTCATCGAACACCTCATCAGCAACGGTAGAGGAGCCCGGTCGTGCGCCACGTGGCAGCCACCGGGTTCGAGAAGGTCCTGAGCCCCTGCGCCGGGGCAAACGAAAAAGGCGTCGCTCCACCCACCGCTGTGCGCGGGAGTAGATGCGACGCCTTTGTCGAAGTCGGGTAATCGCCGTTGATTACCATCGCCTTGTGCAGAGCAAGGCGCGGGCCAATAGCGGAAAACTCAACTGGATCAGTGGGTTGGAGGAATTCCGTCTTTCTGGCTGAGCCCCAACGGGGCGCACGCGAGCTGGGTGTGCTCTCCGTTGGGGCGACTCAGGGTGTTGGCGGAGACGGGAAGACCACGACCGGGCCCTTGGGCGTACCGCCGGGCGGCACGTAGTCGGGAACCCTGTTGCCGGCTGCTCCGAGGTGACGAACGTAGCGATAGATTCCGCGCAGATCGGCTTCGTCCATGATCCGCAGCGTGTGGGACGGCATTGGCGGACGGAAGTTGGCCTGGCGCGCTATCGCCAGCCATTGCTCCTCGTCATAGGCCTGCATGGCCAGGCGCAGGTTGCTCGCGTAGGTGGTGCCCCAGGGGCCGCTCCAGCCGAGCTGGTCGCCGGTGAGCCAGGTGCTTTCCGGAACCTTGTCCGGGGCGAGGATGTAGCCCGCGGTGTGGCAGTCGTTGCAACCGGCGACCTGTACCAGATAGCGGCCGCGCTGGACCGGATCGGTATCTGCCGCATGGGCGTTGGAGAACAGGGAAAGGAAGGGCAGGCACAGACAACCGGACAGCGCGCCCACCCGAAGGAAGGACGGCATGCTGGGATCTCCTCTGAAGGCTGATGGGTACGACTCCAGAGGTATAGCGCGCCGCCGCTTCGCTTGCCGCTCAGGCGACCCAGTTGACGTTGGGGAAGGTGTCGCGGAACGCCTCGGGAATCGGTACGACCTTGCCAGCCTTGTAGTCGAAGAACACGAAGCCGGACTTGGCCATGGCCACCAGGGTGTCATCGGCCGGGCGGGTGATGCGGAAGATGATGTCGCCGCCGTACTTGTTGAAGTCCATGACGCCGACCTCGAACCGCAGCTGGTCGCGGGCGTGGGCCTCGGCACGGTAGGTGGTGGCGAGGTCGGTGACGATGATGCCGGTCTCGCGGATGCCGTAGTCGAACAGGAAGCGTGCGCGGGCCTCGGAGATCATCGAGATCATCGAGTCGTTGCCCAGGTGGTTGGCGCCGTTGATGTCGGTGACGCGAACGGTGAGCTTGGTTTCGTAGATGAAGAGTTCTTCGGGGAATTCCAGTTTAAGGCGGGCCATGGTGCTCTCGATGACAATGCGGCGCGGCAGTGCGGCGGATTGTGCGGTGAAGAATGCGGGCGTGCCGCGCATTCTACGCGCAGTCCGCCCACCCCGCGCCTCATCAGGTCACTGAATGACGGATCAGCGGTGCGCCGAGTTCAGGTGGAAGACGGTCACCCGTGCGCCTTCGCTGCTGTTGCCGTAGTTGTCGTTGATGTAGGCGCCGGCCTTGAAGTAGAGCAGTTGCTTGGACCAGGTGGTGCTGAGGATCTTGCGGTAGTAATTGGCGCGCCCATCGGACGTCTCCACGCGGATCGCCAGGTTGCCGACCGACGTGACGCGCAGGCTGTAGTTGAAGCTCTGGTCCAGGGCGACGTTGTCGATCAGCGGGACATTGATGCTGGCGCTGTCATCAGGGTGGTTGCGCACCAGGGCTTCCAGGCGCCCGCTTCCCAGGGTGGGCAGGTAGTGGTACTGCAGCTTGACCAGCGGCTCGCCATTGCCGGTGTAGGGCGAGCGGCTGTGGATCTGGCCGATGATGATCTTGTTCTTCGACGGCACCTGCTGGACGCTCATGGTCACGCGCAGCTCGTTGTCGCCCTGGTTGTAGTACCAGTTGGAAACTTCGCCATTGGACAGGGTCTCGCGCAGTTCGCTGCGCGGGTAGACGCTGTCGGAGGTGTGCGAGCCGGTAACGGGCACCCAGAACACCACCTGGCTGCCGCCGCGCTGGAAGTAGCGGCTCTGGTAGCCGCGGGCGATCTGCTCGGTGCTGACTTCGGTGGGGCTGGGGTCGGTGGGAACGCTGAGGTTCCAGGTGGTGAGATCAATCATGGGCTTGCCCTTGCTGTGCCGCGCCGGCGGCGAGGTCGGGTGGCGCCGAGGTGCCTAGCCAGCGGCGGCCACTGCGATGCGCCATCGAACCCTGCCGATGACGCTCCGGGGCCCGGCTTGAAGACCGGGCGGCCGCAGCATAGGTCGTTGCGGGCGAAGAAGGGGCCAGCTAAGCGGCTGGCGAATTGATCGCGCCTTGCCGCCGCTGGCCGTTGGCCTCCTCGCGCTCCCGGTCTCAGTGCCCGAGCATGTCGTGCATGGCAATGATCTGCTCGGCCACCTGCACCAGCTTCTGCTGGCGCCCCATGGCCTGGCGGCGCATCAGGGTGTAGGCCTCTTCCTCGGCGCAGCCTTTCATCTTCATCAGCAAGCCTTTTGCCAGCTCGATGCGCTTGCGCTCGGCCAATTGCAGCTCGCGGGCCTGCAACTGGGCGCGCAGGGCCTGGTCGCTCTCGAAGCGGGCCATGGCGACGTCGAGGATCGGCTGCAGGCGCGCGGCCTGAATGCCCTCGACGATGTAGGCGCTGACCCCGGAACGGATGGCCTGGCGCATCACCTGCGGGTCGTGTTCGTCGGTGAACATGACGATGGGGCGTGGCTGGTCGCGGCTGACCAGGACCACCTGTTCCATCACGTCGCGGCCGGGGGATTCGGTGTCGATGAGGATCACATCGGGGTGCAGCGCTTCCACGCGCTGCGCCAGGTCGACGGTGAGGCCGGACTCGTCGATGACCTCGAAGCCGCATTCCACCAGGGCAGCCTTGAGACGGCCTACTTTCTTCGGGGTGTCGTTGATCAGCAGGACGCGCAGCATGCTCAACCTCGCTCCGCCAGGGCATTCAGTTCGAAGCTGTGGGCGTAGCCGGTCGGGTCGTTGCCGTCCCAGAGGCGGCCGTCGATCAGGGTCGAGGCCCGCATCTCGGTGCCCGGCACGCTGACGCCCACGGCGCTGGCGGCTTCGCGGTACAGGTCGAGCTGCTGGACCTGGCGGGCGATACCGAGGTAGTCGACGTCCTCGCGCAGCAGGCCCCAGCGGCGGAATTGGGTCATGAACCATAGTCCGTCGGAGAGCCAGGGATAGGTGGCCTGACCATCATTGAAGAAGCGCAGCGGGTGCGCGTCCTGCCAGGCATGGCCGAGGCCGTCCTGGTAGCGGCCGAGCAGGCGTGGCTCGATGCTGGCGACGGGAGCGTCGATGTAGTCCTCGCTACTGATCAGTTGGGCGGCGCTGCGCAGGTTGTCTTCACTGGCTTCGATGAAGCGGCTGGCATCGAGCAGGCTCATGACCAGCGCGCGGGCGGTGTTGGGGTATTGATCGACGAAGGCGCGGGTGGTGCCCAGGACCTTTTCCGGGTGATCCGGCCAGATCTGCTGGCTGGTGGCGAGGGTGAATCCCATGCCTTCGTCCACGGCGAGGGCACCCCAGGGGCCGCCAGCACAGAAACCGTCGATGCGCCCGGCCTTGAGATGCTCGACCATCTGCGCCGGTGGCACCACCAGGCTGCGGACATCCTGCAGCGGATGAATGCCGTGGCTGGCAAGCCAGTAGTACAGCCACATCGCGTGGGTGCCGGTGGGGAATGTGTGGGCCAGGGTGAGTTGCGCACCGTTCTGGCGCACGTGGCTCTGCAGTGCCCCGGCAGAGGTCACGCCGTCGCGCATCAGTGGGGCCGAGAGGTTGATCGACTGGCCGTTCTGGCACAGTCCCATGAGCACAGCCATGTCGGTGGCGGGTGCGCCGCCCAGGCCCAGTTGCAGGTCGTAGATCAGCCCGTAGAGGCTCTGCGCGGCGTCCAGTTCGCCGCTGAGCAGGCGGTCGCGCAGACCGGCCCAGGAGTTCTGCCGCTGCAGGTTGAGTGTCAGGCCATAGGGCTGGCCGAAACCCTGAGTCGCGGCCACCACCAGCGACGCGGAGTCGGTGAGGGCCATGAAGCCCAGGTTGAGCGCGGTCTTTTCCGGTGCATCGGAGCCGGCCACCCAGGCCAGGCTGTCCGAACGGCCGCTGCTGCTGTCGATCATCTCCACCTCTGTACAGAAGGCAAAAGGCGCCGCGCCACCGGCCGTCAGGTGGCGGTGGCTGCGACGCCATTGTCGATTGTTGATTGTCGGGGCGATCCGCCGTTGGACCGCAGGTGTCAGGAGTCGAGCAAGGGCTGTGCCAGTGGCAGTGCGGAAAAAAAGAAGCCCCGCCATGGAGGGCGGGGCGCAGAGGAAGGGAGCGCACCTCTGGAGGGTTCCACAAGGGCACCTGAGCACGGATATCGGCAGGAGCCTGCTGTCCACCTTAGACCCGGTGGCCCGGGGCGCAACCGGTCAATAAGTATTAGGCCCATCGTTAGGGTAGGGCGGGAGCGCTCTATTTCGGGGCTGGAAAAGAAAAGCCCCGCACGAGGCGGGGCTTTTCATCACGCTAGGAGTCTCAGACCTGGACGGCCGGGATCTTCGCGTTGGCTGCAGCTTCGCGGAACTCGGCGATCTGGTCGAAGCTCAGGTAGCGGTAGATGTCGGCAGACATGCTGTCGATATCCTTCGCGTAGGCCATGTACTCCTCGACGGTCGGCAGCTTGCCGATGATCGAAGCGACAGCGGCCAGCTCGGCAGATGCCAGGAACACGTCGGTGGCGTCGCCCAGGCGGTTCGGGAAGTTACGGGTCGACGTGGAAACCACGGTCGAACCGGTCTGTACGCGAGCCTGGTTACCCATGCACAGCGAGCAGCCCGGCATTTCCATGCGCGCGCCAGCCTTGCCGTAGATGCCGTAGTAGCCTTCTTCGGTCAGTTGGTGAGCGTCCATCTTGGTCGGCGGAGCCAGCCACAGACGGGTCGGAATGCCACCCTTG
>CBIGPF010000184.1:0-11275 GCA_966191535.1 uncultured Pseudomonas sp.
CGCCCAAGCCTGATGTGCAGCTGCCGCCCGCTGCGGCGCCGACCCCGCCGCCGCCCGAGCCCGAACCGCCGAAGCCGATCGAGCCGCCCAAGCCGGTGGAAAAGCCCAAGCCCAAACCCAAGCCGCCCGAGAAGGCCGTGCCCAAGGTTTCGCCCAAGCCCAAGCCGAAACCCAAGCCCGAGCCGGACCCGGAGCCCGCCGAGGAAGCTGCCGCGCCGCCGACTCCGGCCGCACCGCCGCCGCCCGCCGCGCCGACCGTTGGCCAGTTCACCCAGGGCGCCCAGGCCGCGCCCACCGGTTCGCAAGGCCCCGCTGGCCTGCCCACCGGCAGCCTGAACGACAGCGACATCAAGCCGCTGCGCATGGACCCGCCGGTCTACCCGCGCATGGCGCTGAACCGTGGCATCGAGGGGCGAGTCAAGGTGCTGTTCACCATCACCAGCGATGGCCGCATCGCCGACATCCAGGTGCTGGAGTCCACGCCGCCGCGCATGTTCGACAACGCCGTGCGCGATGCCATGGACAAGTGGCGCTTCGAACCCCGTGTCAGCGGTGGCCGGATCGTCGCGCGCCAGGCGACCAAGGTGTTCTTCTTCAAGCTTGAAGGGCGTCGCTGACGGCCTGCCGAGCCAAACAAAAAAACGCGCCCGAGGGCGCGTTTTTTGTTTCGTTGAACTGCAGGTGGGAGCGCCCCTTCGGGCGCGAATCGCGCGCATGGCCCGCTCCTACACGTGCACCAGCTCCTTGCACAGCAGCTCCAGTGCCTCCCGCGCCCCGCCCACGGCGATCTTCGCCGGTACGCCGAGCATCAGGTTCAGCGGCAGGCCGAAGTTTTCGATCTGGTTGCCGTCACGGTCGCAGCCCGGCTCGTCGCCTTGCCACTCGCAGGGCAGGCGCTCGGCACAGGTGCCGCCTTCGTCGATGTAGCCGAACAGCGGTTTGCCCAGCGCGGCGGCGTAGCCCAGCTCAAAGGCCGTGCCGCTGTCCGGCTCGGCGCCGCGAAAGGGATTGAGATTGGCTAGCACCGCATCGGCCTCGGTGATCAGCGCGAGGTTGGCCTGGTAGATCCACCGCGCCTGCTCCGGGGGATGGGCAACGCCCTCGGGTACCGAATGGTCCAGCGGGTAAAGTCCGTGCAGACCGAATTCGCTGCACAGCGCCTTCAACCTTTCGCCCTGCACCAGGGCGTCGGGGCGGAACACATCGGGGCCGGCGAGGTAGATCTTGAGCATGCTCAGAGTCCCATGAACGACAGCATCAGGAAGGTAGCGAACAGCACGAAGTGGGTCATGCCTTCGATGGCGTTGGTCTTGCCGTCATGCAGGTTGTAGCCGGCGACCATCAGGGTGATGAACATCATGCCGGTCTGCAGCGGGGTCATCGCCATCTGGATCGGCTGGTCCTTGAACAGCGCCAGCGCTTCGATCACCGGCACGGTGAGGATCACGGTCGACAGCGAGGCGCCCAGGGCGATGTTGACCACCGGCTGCATGCGGTTGGCCATGGCCGCGCGCAGGGCCGTGAGGATTTCCGGGCTGGCGGAGATCGCCGCGACCAGCAGCGCCGGCACGATCGGCGGGACGCCGCTGCCTTCCAGGCCGACGTCCAGGGCCTTGGACATCACTTCGGCCAGCGCGCCGATCAGTACCACGCCGACCACCAGCAGGCTCATGGACTGCTTGCTGTTGCCGGGCGCCTCGTGACCTTCGGCGTGCTCGCCGTGGGTGGCGTAGTTGTAGCTGAAGAAGTAGCTGTGCTGGCCGGTCTGCATGCGCAGGAACAGCGCGTAGAGCATGACCATGCAGCCGATGGTGAAGAAGGAGTAGAGCTTCCACTGCTCGGCCGGGATCAGCTCCGGCACCACCATGGAGATGCCCACGGCGGTGAGGATCATGGTCACGTAGGTCTTGCCCGAGTCGTCGTTGTACGACTGCTCGCCGTGCTTGAGGCCGCCCAGCAGCGCGGCCAGGCCGAGGATGCCGTTCATGTCGAGCATCACCGCCGCGTAGATGGTGTCGCGGGCGAGGGTCGGCGAGTGGTTGTGGTTCATCATGATCGCCAGGATCACCACCTCCACCAGCACCGCCGCCAGGGTGAGGATCATGGTGCCGTAGGGCTCGCCGACCTTCTCCGCGAGGATTTCGGCGTGGTGCGCGACCCGTAGCGAGACGCCGATGATCACTGCCAGCAGTACGCTGGCGGTGATCCCCGCGAGCATCTTGCCGCCGCTGAGAAGGCTGTGCTCCAGCGGGTAGACCGCAACGGCCACCAACAGGGCGAGGAGGAGGAACTTTTCGTCTTTGAGCGCGCGCAGCATCGAGGGGATGTCCATTCCATAAGAGAGCGAGTGCGCCATCTTAGGCAATGCCCTGTGAGCGCACCAGCCGCCGCCGGGCGCCAGCGGGAAGCCGGTTGCAGCGCTGGCCTGCCGCCCGTCGTCGGCAACTTCGCCTGCACCCGCGCCGGGCCGTGCGATAATTGGCGCGATTGCCTGAATAACGAGACCTCACCCATGTACGACTGGCTCAATGCCCTGCCCAAGGCCGAACTGCACCTGCACCTGGAAGGTTCGCTGGAGCCCGAGCTGCTCTTCGCCCTGGCCGAGCGCAACAAGGTGGCCCTGCCCTGGGGCGACGTCGAGAGCCTGCGCAAGGCCTATGCGTTCAACAACCTGCAGGAGTTCCTCGACCTCTACTATGCCGGCGCCGACGTGCTGCGTACCGAGCAGGACTTCTACGACCTGACCTGGGCGTACCTGCAGAAGTGCAAGGCGCAGAACGTCATCCACGTCGAGCCGTTCTTCGACCCGCAGACCCACACCGACCGTGGCGTTCCCTTCGAAGTCGTGCTGCGTGGAATCCAGGGCGCGCTCAAGGATGCCGAGAAGCAGCTGGGTATCAGCCATGGCCTGATCCTCAGCTTCCTGCGCCATCTGTCTGAGGAAGAAGCGTTCAAGACCCTGGAGCAGGCGATGCCGTTCCGCGACGCCTTCATTGCCGTCGGCCTGGACAGTTCCGAGGTTGGCCATCCGCCGAGCAAGTTCCAGCGCGTGTTCGACCGCGCCCGTGCCGAAGGCTTCCTCACCGTCGCCCACGCGGGCGAGGAAGGCCCGCCGGAGTACATCTGGGAGGCCCTGGACCTGCTCAAGATCGAGCGCATCGACCACGGCGTGCGCGCCATCGAGGACGAGCGACTGATGCAACGCATCATCGACGAGCAGATCCCGCTGACCGTCTGCCCGTTGTCCAACACCAAGCTCTGCGTGTTCGACCACATGCGCGAGCACAACATCCTCGACATGCTCGAGCGCGGCGTGAAGGTGACGGTGAACTCGGACGACCCGGCCTACTTCGGCGGCTACGTCACCGAGAACTTCCATGCCCTGCACGAGCACCTGGGCATGACCCAGGAGCAGGCTCAGCGGCTGGCGCAGAACAGCCTGGATGCGCGCCTGGTGAAGTAAGGTCGATGCGGACCCTCTCCTTCCGGGGGAGGGTTTCGTCGACGTCCCGATCCGTCCCCTCATCTGGCGCCCGCGACCTTTCGTGCAACCCCTGCTACCCCTATAAGAACGCCTCTCCCACTGTCACGAGGTAGCAGCATGAACAGGATCGTCGCCATCACCGGTGGCTTCGGCCACCTGGGTAGCGTGGTCGGCCAGGCATTCGCCGAGGCCGGCTGGCAGGTCGCGTTGCTCGACCGCGCTGTCGGCCCGCGTTATCCACAGGCCGGCGCGTTGGCGATCGGTGGTATCGACCTGACCGATCCGGCCGCCGCGCGTGCCGCGCTGGACCAGGTCAACGCGCATTTCGGCGGCCTGGATGCGCTGATCAACGTCGCCGGCGGCTTCCACTGGGAAACCCTGGGCGATGGCGACATCGACACCTGGGACCTGATGTACCGCATCAACCTGCGCACTGCCGTGGTCTCCAGCCAGGCCGCACTGGGGCACCTGAAGGACCGCGGACACGGGCGCATCCTCAACATTGCCGCCGCAGCCGCCACCCGCGCGGCACTGGGCATGGGGGCCTATGCGGCGTCAAAGGCCGGCGTCATGCGCCTGACCGAGGCGCTGGCGGACGAGCTGAAGGACGCCTGCATCACCGTCAACGCGCTGATGCCGAGCATCATCGACACCCCGCAGAACCGTGCCGACATGCCGACCGCCGAGTTCGACCGTTGGGTGAAGCCGGAGCAACTGGCGGCGACGCTGCTGTTCCTGGCTTCCGACGCGGCGTCGGCCATCACCGGCGCGTGCATTCCGGTGACCGGGCGGGTGTGATTGCGCGGCTTTGGTAGGGCGCATACCCGGCTCGGGTTATCCGCCGGGCTGGCGGATAACGCTTTAGGCGTTATGCGCCCTACGTATTGAGCAGGGGGCTCTTCGTAGGAGCGAGCTTGCTCGCGAACGGACTTTCCGGCGGATTCGGCGCTGGGCGGTTCGCGAGCAAGCTCGCTCCTACAGGTGGAATCCGGCGTGGGTTCAGGCTTCGACGGCGCCGACGCTACGCAGGAAGGCCGCGAGGCACGGGTTGTCGTTGTGCGGGCTCCAGGCGGCGCCGTACTCCACCTGCGGCGATTGGCCGATGGCGCGGAAGGCCACGCCGGGCAGCTGCATGCGCCGCATCGAGTCCGGCACCAGTGACACGCCCAGCCCCTCGGCCACCAGGTTGACGATGGTTTGCTGCAGGTGCGTCTCCATGCGTACCGCCGGGGCGAAGCCGTGCTGGCGGCAGCACTCCATCACCGATTCGTGCAGCGCCGGCGCGGTGGCCGGCGGGAAGGTGATGAAGGGTTCGCCGGCCAGCTTCGCCACGTCCAGCTCCGCGTCCTGCGCCAGGCCATGCCCGGCCGGCAGCACCGCGCACAGCGGCTCACGTTGCAGCGTGCGGTAGAGCCGCTGGCCCGGCTCGCGCTCGGGGAAGGTCAGGGCGACGTCCACCTCGCCGCTTTCCAGCGCCGGGCCCAGGTCGCGCGGGAGCATCTCGTTGAGCACCAGCTTCACCTCCGGGTGGCCGTCGGCGAAGGTTTTCAGCAGGCGTGGCAGCAGCGTCCAGGCAGCCAGCATGGTGAAGCCGATGCGCAGCTCGCCGCGCTCCCCGCGTGCCGTAGCGCGTGCCGAGCGCACGGCGAGGTCGAGGCCGGCGAGCAGCGCGCGGGCCTGCTGCTGGAAGTCGCGGCCGGCGGCGGTCAGCTCCACCGAGCGTGAATGCCGGGCGAACAGTGGCGTGCCCAGTTCCTCTTCCAGCGCGGCGATCTGCCGGCTCAGCGGCGGCTGGGTGATGTGCAGCGCCTCGGCGGCTCGGCCGAAGTGCAGGTGCTCGGCAAGGGCGAGGAAATAGCGCAGCTGGCGGAAGTCGATCATCGATACGGATTGGGTATGGATTGGCGCTCTAGTAAGCATTGGACGGTATCGATTGGCAACCCTATGCTCGCCTGCCGCTCCCGCTCTCCAGGTTCCCTGCCATGCACACCGTGTTCGCCGTCGTCCTGCCGATCTTCGCGCTGATCCTGGTCGGCTGGCTGTGCCGGCGCACCAACCGTCTCGGCCCGCAGGCGGCTTCGGAGATCAACAGGCTGGTGGTCTGGCTGTGCCTGCCGGCGCTGCTGTTCAAGGTCACCGCCACCGCGACCTGGGCGGAAATCTGGCAGCCGGGCTTTCTCGCCGCCTTCACCGGCGGCTGCCTGCTGGTGTTCTTCGCCACCCTCGTCTGGCGGTTGCTGCAGGGCCGCGCGCTGCCGGCGGCGAGCATCGACGGCCTCAGCGCGTCCTACGCCAACACCGGCTACATGGGCATTCCGCTGTGCCTGCTGGTGTTCGGCCAGGACGGCCTGGAGCCCGCGCTGATCGCCTCCCTGCTGGTGGTCTGCGTGCTGTTCGCCATCGCCGTGGTGTGCATCGAGGTCGGCCTGCAGGAGGAGAAGCACATCGGCCGCGCCATCTGGGTGGTGACCCAGGCGCTGGGCAAGAACCCGTTGGTGGTGTCGCCGATCATCGGCGGCCTGTGGGCGGTGACCGGCATCGGCCTGCCGGCGCCGCTGCTGCACTTCCTCGATATGCTCGCCGCCGCCACCACGCCCTGCGCGCTGGTCTCGCTGGGCCTGTTCCTGGCGCAGAAACAGGAAGGCGAGCAGGTCGGCGCCTGGCCGCTGGTGGCAATCAAGCTGGTCGGCCAGCCGTTGCTTACCGGCTTCCTCGCCTACAAGGTCTTCGACCTGCCACCGCTGTGGGCGGATTCGGCGCTGCTGCTCAGCGCGCTGCCCACCGGCACCGGGCCGTTCATGCTCGCCGAGTACTACCAGCGCGAGGCGGCGGTGGTGTCGCGGAGCATCCTGGTGTCGACGCTGGGGTCGCTGGTCACGCTCTCCCTGTGCCTGCTGTGGATTGCCCGATAGCGTGCTCTTCGTAGGAGCGAGCTTGCTCGCGAACCGCCCAGCGCTGGAGCCGCCGGAAAATCCGTTCGCGAGCAGGAACTAGGCGTCCCCCTCGCTCCTACAAAAAGCCGGGCATAAAAAAACGGACCGGCCATCGCGGGGATGGCGGGTCCGTTGCGCAAACGCAGGGGACCGTCACCAGGGGTAGGTGACGATCCAGACGCAGCCCCTCAGGCGTATGGCCCGAATTGCGTCAACGTTGCGATCAAGCCGGTTCGGTCAGCGCGCCCGTAGCGCGCGCGGGTAGTTGGCGGCCGGAGATCCGGTGGGCGTCGCCCGCCGGTGCCGTGCCCTTGTCGTAGGGTTTGGCCAGCAGCATGTAGACCAGGCCCGCACCGATCACCACGACGGTGGTGAGGATCATCGAGTAGTTCATGTACCAGGGTGCGTCCGGGGTGCGTGGCCAGACCATGTTGGTGATCGCCGCCACGCCGTAGATCAGCGCTGCGATGTTCACCGGCACGCCCCACTTGCCGAGGCTGAAGTGGCCGCCGGGCACCCAGCCCTTGGCGCGGGCGATCAGCGAGGCGATGACGATCAGCTGGAAGGACACGTAGATGCCGATCGCGGCGAAGCCGACGATGGTGGCCACGGCGTCGCCCATGAACAGGCCCAGGCAGACGATGGCCGCCGGCATCACGCCCGCCACCACCAGCGCAACGGCTGGCACGTGGTTGGAGTTCAGCTTCGACAGGGCCTTGCTGCCGACGATCATCTCGTCGCGGGCATAGGCGAACAGCAGGCGGCTGGCGGCGGCCTGCAGGCTCAGCACGCAGGAGACGAACGACACCATCACCACGGCCATCACCAGTTTCGAGCCCACCGGGCCGAAGGCGTTGGCGAGGATGGTGGTTACCGGGTCGGTGTCTTCGCCGTTGATCACGCGCTGGATGTCCGGCACCGAGAGGATCAGCGCCAGGCACGCGAACATCGCGGCGGCACCGCCGATGTAGATGGTCATGCGCATGGTCTTGGGGATCATCTTGCCGGGGTTCGGGGTTTCCTCGGCGACGTCACCGCAGGCCTCGAAGCCGTAGTACTGGAACAGCCCCGCCAGGGACGCGGCGAGGAAGGCCGGCCAGTAGCTGCCGTCGATCTTGATGTCGAAGGTGTTGAACAGCACGCTGAACGGCTGGTGGCGCTCGAAGATCAGCAGGTAGCCGCCCACCAGCAGCGCACCGCCCAGTTCGCAGATGAAGCCGAACATGGCGACGCGTGCCAGCAGCTTGGTGCCGGACAGGTTGAGCACGGTGGACAGCGCGATCAGCGCCAGGGCGATGCCGATGGCGGCGTTGCCGTGCATGTCGAAGCCGAGCATGGCAGCCATGTAGGGGCTGGCGCCGACGGCGATGCCGGCGATGGAAGTGCACAGCGCCCAGGCATACACCCAGCCGACCATCCACGCCCAGCGTTTGCCCACCAGGCGGCGTGCCCAGGGGTAGACGCCGCCGGAGATCGGGAATTGCGAGACCACTTCGCAGAACACCAGGCACACCAGCATCTGGCCCAGGCCGATCAGCAGGTAGGTCCAGAACATCGGCGGCCCACCGGCGGCCAGGCACAGGCCGAACAGGGTGTAGACGCCGACGACCGGCGACAGGTAGGTGAAGCCCAGGGAGAAGTTCTCCCACAGGCTCATGCTGCGTTCGAAGTTGGAGCTGTAGCCGAGGGCAGCGAGCTGCTCGGCATCGGAATCGGTTACGCCAGCGGCACGCTTGGCAGGGGACCCACTCATCGTTGTTTCCTCTCGGGGGGTTGATGGGCAGAAGGCAATCGGCCGGCGGGCCTCACGACGCCCGCCGGTTCCCTTTTCGGGTTTTTAGTTGTGTGTGTTGCGCGGCTTTGCTCGTTGTGGAGAGTTACTGGCCGTCGTCGAACTGCGAGAGCCACTGCACCGCCTGCTGGTGGTAGCGGGTGAAGCCCTTGTAGTCGACCAGCTGCTGGTCGAGGGTCTTGAGCACACGGTGCATGCGCTTGGCCCACGCCGGGTTGGTGGCGATGTCTTCCAGGCTCAGCAGGTAGGTGCGGATCGGGAACACGATGGCGTTGCTGCGCGGCAGACGGTGCAGCGGCTGCAGCTCGATGCGCAAGTAGACCTTTTGCCCAGCGTTCTCGGCGGTGACCGTGGTGCGGTCCGGCGCCCACTCGGGCAGGGACTCGGCGGACACGTCCAGGCGCGGGTTGACGGTCAGCGACCAGTTCAGGCGGCGCACCGGGTGGCCGTTGCGCAGGCGCAGGAGGAATTTCAGCGCGCGGTCGAGCATGCCGGTTTCCTTCACCAGCGGCACCGGGCCGTGGAACTCGTGCCAGGCCATGCCCAGGTTGAAGCGCAGCGAGTAGTCGGCGCGCTGGGTGGCGATGCCCGCGCCCCAGTACAGGGTGCCGTCGCGCTCCTCCTGCAGGACCCAGTCGCCCTGGGCCTGGCGGGTGACGTATTCCATCGGCTCATAGGGCAGGGTCGACGGATCACCGAAGGTGAAGGTGTCGTCGATGTTCAGCAGCTTGTTGGTCCAGTGCCAGCGGGTGCCGTCCTTCTCCAGGGAGAAATACTCCGGGTAGTCCTTGGCATAGGCCTCCATGATCAGCTCGAGCAGGTCCCACTGCGCCTCCATCATGTGCGGCGCGGAGACGTAGTGCATGCCCGGGTCTTTCTCCAGGGTGATCGCACGGTCGCGGCACTCGCTGATGTAGTGCTCGTCGATGTCGAACACCGCGCGGAAGGCGTCGGTGCCCACCGAGACATGCGGCTCCAGGTTCATCGAGTACATGTACTCGTCGTCCGGGAAGGGCCAGGGTGCGCGGTCGATGCAGGCCTGGCTGTTCGCGTAGGTGTAATCGTCGCGGTAGGTTTCGTCGGGGCGGAATTGGATGGTCATGGTCGTTCTCCGGCTCAGCAGTCGATGACCAGCCGCGAGCACTTGGCGCGCGATACGCAGGGCATGATTTTGGTGTTGGCGGCCTTGTCCTCGTCGGACAGCCAGTCGTCGGTGTGGAGGATTTCTCCGTCCAGCTCCAGGACGTTGGTCTCGCACATGCCGCAGGCGCCGCCACGGCACAGGTACGGGATTTCGTGGCCGGCGGCCTCGGCGGCTTCGAGCAGGCTCTGGTCGGGCGACACGGAGAGGGTCGCGCCACTGCGTGCCAGGGTGACCTGGAACGCCTCGCCGACGCTGCCCTGTTCGAGGAAGCGCTCGTAGTGGATGTGGCTGTCGGTCCAGCCGTGGGCGTGGGCGGCGTCGATCGTTGCCTGGATCATGCCCTCGGGACCGCAGACGTAGACGTCGCTGCCCAGCGGTCGGTCCGCCAGTACCGCGGAAATGTTCAGGCGCTCGCCACGCTCGTCGCGGTACAGGCGCACGGCATCGCCGTATTCCTGCAGCAGCTCTTCACCCAGGCGCGCGTGGGCGTCGCCACGCACTGCCAGGTGGACTTCGAAGGGCGTGCCGCGCAGGCGCAACTCGGCCAGCTGCGAGCACACCGGAGTGATGCCCACGCCGCCGGCGATGAACAGGTGCAGGCGCGCGTGCTTGCTCAGTGGGAACAGGTTCACCGGGCGGAGGATTTCCAGCTCGTCGCCTTCCTGCACCACGTCATGCATGTGCTTCGAACCGCCACGGCCGTCTTCCACGCGGCGCACGGCGATCTGGTAGGCGCTGGCGTCGTAGGGCGAACTCATCAGCGAGTAGGCGTTGCGGTAGGTACCGCTGGCGTGAGGCATCAGCACCACGACGTTGCTGCCGCCGGAGAACGGCGTCAGGTGCGCGCCGTCGGTGGAGGCCAGGGTGAAGCGCTTGATCTCCGGGGTCACCTGCTCGATGCGGGTGACGCGGACATTCAGGGTTCCGTTGGACTGGCTCATGTGTCGAGCTCCTCGGCATCGGGCAGTTCGCCGGGGACTTCGGCGTCGGCCTTCACTGCCTGGAAGGCAGCCAGGCGGCGGGAGTAGTGGTCACGGACCACCAGCGTACGGGCGCAGTGCGGGCAGTCGAAGACGCGCTGGGTGACGTTCTCGGTGTAGCCGTCGCAGTGCACGCACCAGACGCGGCGCACAAAGGAGCCGGCATGCTCGCGCAGCACTTCGTCCTTGTTCAGGTTGATCGCGTCGGCGGCCTGCATGGCGGTGCCGATGAAGCTTTCGGAGCCAGCCAGGTAGAGGCGGGTCCCCATGTGCGACTGGCCCAGCAGCGCATGCAGGTCATCGACCAGTGCGCGGTTGCTCGCATAGATCGCCAGCTCCACGTCGGTGATGTCGCGCAGGGCGGCGAGGTGATCCTGGCCGGAGAAGGATTCGCTGGAATACAGCACGCGGATGGGCGCAGTGCGCGGCATCTCGGCGAGCAGGCGGAGCATGGCGGCGCCGCCGCTGCCCTGGCCGGCGATGATGTGGTGGTGACCACCAGCGAGCGGGCGCAACTGGTCGTAGACCGGCCGGCTCTTGATACCTGTGATGAGCATTATTCTTGTGCCTCCAGAACTGCCGGCCCTCTCGGTCAGGAGCGCCGGCGCGATTCGAGGACCCGTGCACGGCCACGGGTCGGAGATACACAGAGCACAGGCTGTGCCAAATAGTTAAGCTATTGAAATTAAAGGTAAAAGTTAAAATCTGAAAGCGCAGGTGTAAGCAGAAATGACAACGCCTGTAGGCAGCCTTGCAGCGGTGGATTGTCGCAGGGGTGCTTCTGCCGGGTGCGGGAAGGCGGCGTGACCGGGTGGTCCGCCGATGCATGGGCGGTGGGTTTCTTTGTAGGAGCGAGGGTGGTCGGGAACAGGCTCCCCCCGGGGGTTTTTGGGGCGGAAGCGGGCTCCGGAAGGATAGGGGCTAACCGGGGGGGGGGGGGGG
>CBIGPF010000185.1:0-11199 GCA_966191535.1 uncultured Pseudomonas sp.
CATCGCCTCGATGTGGGTCAACGGCATCACCCAGGGCCTGATGTGGCGCGCGGTAAACGAGGACGGCACGCTGACCTACTCCTTCGTCGAGGCGCTGGCGGCCAGCCATCCGGGCTATGTCGTCCGGCTGATCGGCGGTTCCACCTTCGCCAGCGGCATGCTGCTGATGGCCTGGAATACCTGGGCCACGATGCGCGCCGGCAAGCCGGTGTCGAACCTCGACGCGGCCACGGCCTGAGGACGCGCCGATGCTGCTGAGCCTGATCGGCCTGATCGCCTGTATCGCCGCCTGCTGGCGGACCTGCCGCAGCGACGGCGAACAGGCGGCGCTGCTGCCCTTCGCCGACGACCCGGATGCCGCGCGGCGGATGAGCGCGGCCACCGGCCGGCAGTGCGAGCGGATCGTCCAGCCCCTGCCGGAGCCGCCTCCTCCTTACCGAATGCGCGCCTGACTGCCAGCGCTCCTGTTTTCCAGCCTTCTGGTTTCCCAGCCCCATGGACGGGGCCTCCCCGAGTGCCGATGTTGGCACCTTGCAGGGCTCTTCCCCGCGAGAGCCCGTTTTTTTCAGACTTCGCTCCACGGACCAACCGATGCCCGCCCTCACCGGCTGGCGGCACCGCGCCGCCGCGTACCTGCCCGACATTCCCCACACCCGCCCGCGTGAATGGCTGCGCGCCTCGCTAGGCGCCAGCCTGGGCTTCCTGCTCAGTGCCGCCACCTGCGGCCTGCTGTTCGGCTCCTCGGTGGCCCTGCACTTCGCCGGCCCCTGGGCCGCCTCGGCGGTGCTGCTGTTCGCCGTCTCTTCCGGCGCCCTCGCCCAGCCCTGGTCAGTGATCGGCAGTTACCTGTGCGCATCACTGGTGGCGCTGCTGATCGGTTTCTGGCTGCCCGCCGGCCTCGTCAGCGCCGCCCTCGCCCTGGGCCTGAGCCTGCTGCTGATGTACCCGCTGCGCTGCCTGCATCCGCCGGGCGGCGCGCTGGCCTTCTGCATGGTGTTCGCCTCGCCGCTGCCCGGCGAGCCGAGCTGGATGGCGCCGCTGCCGGCCATCAGCGGCGGCCTCTGCCTGGTGCTCCTGGCCCTGCTGTTCAACAACCTGACGCGCATGCCCTACCCACGCCGCCGCAGCCTCGCACCGGACAACCACCAGACCCAGGACCTGCCGCCCGGCTCGCGGGTCGGCATCCAGGCCGCCGACCTCGACCAGGCGCTGGACGAACTGGGCGCCTTCGTCGACATCACCCGTGACGACCTCGAACGCCTCGTCCGCAGCACCGAACGCCACGCCCTGCGCCGCAGCATGGGCGATACCCGCGCGCGCGAAGTGATGTCCCGCGACCTGGTCTGCGCCGCGCCGGAAACCCCGCTCGACCACGCCCTGCGCCTGCTGGTGAAGCACCACCTGAAAGCCTTGCCGATCCTCGACGAGGAGCGCCGGCTGGTGGGCATCGTCAGCCTGATCGACCTGCTGGTGCCCAGGGGCGCCTGGTGGAAAAGGCTGCTGGGAAGCATCGGCCTGCGCCGCGACCGCCTGCTGGGCGAGGTGATGACCCGCCCGGTGCTGCACGTGGATGCCGATACCCATGCGGTGGAGCTCATCCCGCTGCTCTCCGACCACGGTCTGCACTGTCTGCCGGTACTGGAGCATGGCGAGCTGGTGGGCGTGATTACCCAGACCGACCTGATCGCTGCCCTGGAACGCGACCTGCTCGCACACCTGGGCTGACCTCCGGCAGACCAGAGCGCTAAACTGGCCGCCTGATTCGCGCAGAAACCTCCGAATGGACATCGACCTCACCCGTACCTTCCTGGAAATCGTCCGCCACGGCAGCTTCGTCGCCGCCGCCGAACGCATGCACGTCACCCAGACCGCCATCACCGCGCGGGTACAGAAGCTGGAGGCGCACCTCAACTGCACGCTCTTCGTGCGCAACCGCGCCGGCGCCCGGCTGACCCCGGACGGCGAAGCCTTCGTCACCTACGCCAACCAGATCCTGCAGACCTGGGAAGCCGCCCAACGCGACCTGCCGTTGCCCGAGGGCATCCACAACGTGCTGCACATCGGCGGTGAAGTGAGCCTGTGCAACCCGCTGATGCTGCGCTGGGTCAGCCGAATCCGCCAGGCGATCGGCGACCACGCGGTGCGCGCCGAGATCGCCGACGGCCAGAGCCTGCTTCGCCAGCTCGAGCTGGGCGTACTGGACGCCGCGCTCGTGTACCAGCCGACCTACTGGCCGGGCATGCAGGTGGAACAGTTGCTGGAAGAGAAGCTGATCCTGGTGCGTGCGCAGAACCCCGAGCCCTACGTCTACATCGACTGGGGCGAAGGCTTCCGCCAGCAGCACGACAGCGCGCTGCCGGAGCTGTCCAAGGCGCCGGTATCGTTCAACCTCGGCCCGCTGGCCTTGCAGTACATCCTGGAAAACGGCGGTTCGGGTTACTTCCGCACACGCGTCGTGCAGAGTTACCTGGACCGCAAGGTGCTGCGCCGCGTACCGAAGGCTCCGGAGTTCAGCTACCCGACGTATCTGGTGTATTCGCGTGACCGCGATTCGCAGGCGCTGCAGCAGGCGTTTGCCTTGCTGCGCGAAGTAGTCGCGCAGGACCCGGACTGGTCACAGCGCTGGGACCCGATGATCTGACTCCAATGACCTGATCACGCCGGCCGCCGTAGGAGCGAACCCGCCCGCAAGCCCCGCCCGGACAACCATGCCAGGCAGGCTCGCCCCTACAGATGCCACGCCCTTGTCCTCCCCAGGTTCCCGGCCCTTCCCTGTCGGGGGAAGGAGGCGTATGCCGGGTGTTCCCGTGTTCGCCGGACGCTTCGCGGACAACGTCCGCTCCTGCAACCACCCTCAACATTGACCTGTAGGGCGCATAAGGCCGCACCGGACGCCCCCTGCAGGAGCGCCCCACGGGCGCGATCGCGGGCATGGCCCGCTCCTGCATGCCGGGTCGATGGGTGTCGCCTCCTGCTTTCCGCTGCAGCCGTTACATCAACCGCGCCTTGAGCAACGGCCGCAGCAGGTAGTTCAGCACGCTGCGCTTGCCGCTCAGAATGTCCACCTCGGCGACCATGCCGGGGATGATCGGCAGCACCTCGCCGTTGCGCATCAACTGGCTGCCGTCGGTCTTGATCAGCACCTGGTAGTAGTACTCCTTGCCGTGCACCGTATCTTCTTCGATCGTGTCGGCGCTGATCTGTTCCAGGGTGCCCTTCAAATCACCGTAGATGCTGTAGTCGTAGGCGGTGATCTTCACCTTCGCCGCCATGCCCGGCACCAGGAAGGCCACGTCGCGCGGCTTCACCTTGGCCTCCACCAGCAGACGCTCCTCCACCGGGATCACCTCCATGATCGGCTCGCCCGGCTGCACAACGCCGCCGCGGGTGCTGATCAACACGGTGTTCACCCGTCCGCGTACCGGCGAGAGGATTTCCGTGCGCCGCAGCTGGTCCTTGCGCTGCTGGACGATGGGTTCGATCTGCGCCAGCTGGGCCTTCTTCTCCTGACGCTCGGTGTAGGCATCCTGAAAGTAGCTGTTCTTCAACTCGGTGAGCTTGCCGCTCAGGGTGGCGATGTCCTGGCTCAGCTTGAGCGCCTCCATCTGGCTCACCGCGCGGCGCTCCACCAGCGGTTTGACCAGCGCCAGCTGGCTCTGTGCCAGGCGAATCTGCTGCTGCAGCGAGCGGGTGTTTTCGTTGAGCTTGTCGCGTCGCGACTTGAACAGCTCGCGCTCGGAGCGCGCCACCGGTCCGTCAGCGGGCATGCCGTCGGGGAAGACGATGTGGTCCTGGCCCATCACTTCCGCGTCCAGCCGCGCGATGGCCGCGCCCAGCACCTCGGCCTGGTTCGCCGCCTCCTGCCAGGAAGTTTCGAAGTGCGTGCGATCCAGGCGTACCAGCGGCTGGCCAACCTGCACCAGCTCGCCTTCCTGGACCAGCAGGCGATCGAGGATGCCGCCCTCCAGGCTCTGGATCTTCTGCATGCGGCTGAACGGCACCACGCGGCCATCACCGCGGGTCACCTCGTCCAGCTGCGCCCAGGCCGCCCAGACGATGGCGGCGATCAGGCTGAGCAGCAGCGCCCACAGCAACGGCCGGGAGACCGGATGGCTGGCGGCCAGCAGCGGGTCCTGCAGCTCGCGGCGCAGGCGTTCGGCGGCACGGGATTCACTGGCCATGGACGGCTCCTTCCTGTCCGGGAATCTGTACGGTGCGGTCCTTGACGATCTGGTCCAGGGTGCCGTCCATCACCACCTTGCCCTGGCTGAGCACCACGGCGCGGGTGGCCACGGCGAGCATGGTCTTCTTGTGCGTGGTCATCACCAGCGTGCGGCCTTCCAGCCAGCGCTGCAGATAGCCAATGACGTGCAGCTCGGTGCTCTGGTCAAAGGTCGCGGTGGGCTCGTCGAGCAGCACCACCGGCGGGTCCTGCAGCAGCACGCGGGCCAGCCCGACGGCCTGGCGCTGGCCGCCGGACAGGCTGCCGTTGCCCAGCAGCGGCAGGTCCAGCCCCAGCGGGTGCGAGCGGACGAAATCGCCCAGGCCGACGCCATCCAGCGCCTCGAACATCTCCTCGTCGCTGATCGCCGCGCCTTCCAGGTTGAGGTTGTCGCGCAGGGTGCCGTAGAACAGCGCCACGTCCTGCGGCAGGTAGCCAACGAAGCGACGGCGGTCGGATGGGTCGATCTGCGCGATCGACACATCGTCCAGCAACAGGCGGCCGGACTGCGCGTCGTACAGGCCGGCGAGCAGGCGCAGCAAGGTGGACTTGCCCGCGCCGTTGCCGCCCAGCAGCGCGATACGCTCGCCGGGGCGGATTTCCAGCGCGGCGATGTCCACGGCCGGCGGGTTCTCGCCGTGGGCCAGCTTCAGGCCTTCCAGGCGGTAATGGCCGAACAGCCGCTCCTTGCGCACGAAGCGCTTGTCCTGCGGGCGCTCCATGGGCGCCTGCATCAATTGGTCGAGCCCTTCCATGGCGACCCTGGTGTGCTGCCAGCGGCCGAGGATGCCGGCAGCCTGGGACAGCGGCGCCACCGCGCGCGACGCGAGGATCGAGCAGGCCACCAGCGCACCGACGCTCAACTCCCCTTCGCTGATGCGGTACACGCCGAACACCACCACGCCGACGTAACAGAGCTGCTGGACAATGCTCGCGCCGTAGGACAGCGCAGTGGTCAGCGTATGGGTGCGCATGGCGTTGCCCGCCAGCTGCGCCGTGAGCGTTTCCCACAGGTGCAGGCAGCGTCCCTCGGCGCGCGTGGCCTTGACCGATTCGAGGTTCTCGATGGACTCCAGCAGGATGCCGTTCTTCACCGCGCCTTCACGCAGGTTTTCCCGCGACAGCCGCGCCAGCTGGCGCTGGCAGAACAGCCCCGGGAGCAACATCAGCAGCGCTGCCACCGCCGGCACCCAGACCAGGTGCCCGCCGATCAGCGCAATGATCAGCAGGAACAGCAGTACGAACGGCAGGTCGCTGATCATCGCCGCGCTGGAGGCGGTGAAGAATTCGCGCACGCCCTCGAACTCGCGCACCTGGGTGCTGAAGGCGCCGACCGAACCAGGCTTGGCTGCCAGCCGGGTGTTGAGCACGCGTTCGAACAGCAAGGTGGAGAGCTGCAGGTCGATGCGCTTGCCCATGGTGGTCAGCAGATGCCCGCGCAGCCCGCGGATCAGCCCTTCCAGCACGATGGCCAGGCCCACGCCGCTGGCGAGGATCCACAGCGTGTCCATCGCGGCGTTGGGCACCACCCGGTCATAGACCTGCATGGCGAACAGCGCCGAGGCGATTGCCAGCAGGTTCGCCATCATCGCCGCCATGGCCACTTCGAAGTAGGAGCGCCAGAGCTGCCGCAACGGGCCGAAGAACCAGTGCTGCGGCACGCGCCTGGCGAAGTCGCCGACGCGACCATCCGGCCGATAGCGGCACTTGGCGAAGATCGCCACGCCGCTGTAGCGGCGGTGCAGCTCGTCCAGCGCAATGCGCTCGGCGCCTCCGTCACTGTGCGGTACCAGCACGCTGGCGACGTCGCCATCGTGCTCGCACAGCACCAGCGTGCCGCCGTCTTCGAGCAGCAGCAGTGCCGGCAGCAGGTAGCTGTCCATCTTCGCCAGCGCCAGGCGCTCCACCCGCGCCACGATGTCGGCGCGGCGCAAGGCGCGGGGCACGAAGCGCAACGGCAGGCGGCCCTGGTGCAGCGGCATGCCTTCGCCCAGCTCCGCGAAGCCCAGCGGCCGCCCGAGCTGTCGGCATAGCAGGGAAAGCCCCTGGCGCAGCGGATCGGCCTCGGCTTCGTGTTCCGCCAGCAATACCACGTTGTCGGCGTTCATCAGGAAGCTCCCGCGGAGAGGTGATGTTCCAGCAGCGGCCCGAGCAGGCCGACCTGCGCGGCGGCGCGGTATTCCACGCGCTTGCGCTCGAAACGCAGGTTGGCCAGTTGGCGCTCGGCCTCGAAACGCTCGCGCTGGACGTTGAGCAGGTCGATCACGTCGCGCCGACCAACTTCGAACTGGTCGCGGTAGACGCCGCTGACATCACCGGACTCGCGGACCTGCTGGACCAGCGAATCCTGTCGCCAGCGCAGGGTGTCGTCGGTATCGAACAGGGTCTGCAGCTTGCGCTTGATGTCGCGCAGCATGGCGTCGCGGGTCCAGCGCGTGGACTCCAGGTGCTGCTGCGCGGCGGTGGGCCGGCGGAAATTGGACAGGCCCTCGAAGGTATCCATGCGCAGACGCAGCGACACCACCGAGTCGTTCTCCAGACGCCCGCCGATTTCCCGGCGTAGCGACGACGCCTCCAGGTTCACCTGCGGCAGCAGCGAGGCCTTGCTTTCGCGTAGCTTGGCCTCGGCCACTTCAGCGTCCTCGGCAGCCTTGCGGTACAGCGGGCTATCGAGAATCAGGTGGTTCATGTCGTTGCCGGCCAGGTAGCGTTGCATGGACAGCGGCTCCGGTTCGGCGAGGTCGGCCGGCGGTTTGCCGACCAGCACCTCGTATTGGTTGCGCGCGTCCTGCAGGCTGCCCTTCTCCAGGGCCAGCTGTTCCTGGGCGCGGGACAGTTCCAGGTTGGCGCGGTCCAGCTCGCTGCGGTCGGAGTAGCCATCGCCGCCGCGCGCCCGGGTCATCTCGCGGATATCACCCAGGCGCTGGATGTGCTCGCGCACCGTCTCGATCCGAGCCTGGGCGGCGAGCACGTCGAGGTAGGTCTCGACGATGTCCAGGGCGGCATCCTCGCGGCTCACCAGCGCGTTTTCATCGAGCTGGCGATGGGTCGCCCTGGCGCTGTCCACCTTGCTCTTCATCTTTCCCCAGTCGAAGAGCATCTGGGAGGCGGTGACGTCGTAGACGACCTCGCCGAAGTCGAACTCGTTGGGTCCGCCGGATACGCTCACCTGCGGGTAATAACCGCCCTTGCTGATCTCCACATCGGTCTTGCCGCGCTCCGCTTCCGCTACCGCGGCACGAACTTCGGGGTGGATGGCGAGGCCTGCGCGCACGGCCTCCTCCAGTGTTTGCCCCTGGCCTGCGGTGCTTGCCAGCAGCAGGCCGTACAACCAGGCGTTGCGTAGCGTCATGCAGTGCTTTCCTTCTCCCGGAAACGATGCCTCAGGACACGACGACGTGGACGGTGTTCTCCTCCACCAGCAGCGTGGTGTTGCCGAAGGTATAGACGTCATAGCTGATGCCGCTGTGGACCTGGTTGACCCCGGTGTCCACCGCTCCCTTCACGGTCAGGGTGTCGTTGGCGTCACCCGTGACCTGCAGGACATTGTTGGCATCGGTCACCGCGTCGACCTGGGCAGCGGTCAGCGTCAGGCTGCCGCCGGTATCGCCCTTGCCCATGTCGACCCGCTCGATGTTGGTCCAGGTACCGGTACCGACCGCGCCGTAGTTCAGGCTGATGCCGTGATCGAGCATGATCGTGTCGAACCCGGCACCACCGTCGATGCTCTTGAAGTTGGTAGCCTGCAGCTGGATGGTGTCGTTGCCGTCGCCGGCCTGCACGATGTCGTTGGTGCCCACGTGGAGGAACAGGTCGGCCCCGGCGTTGCCGTAGAAGTGCTCGGCGCTGCTGGTGCCCACCATCACGTCCGCCCCTGCCGTGCCGGTCACGCTGATCTCGCCGATGGCCAGGCTCAGGCCGGAGCCGGTGAGCGCCAGGCCGTAGGTCGAGCTTTGGTGCCCGGCCGCGTCGTAGGCCACCAGTTGCAGGCTCAGCTGGCTGCCGAGGTTGAGCAGCCCGGTGACCGACAGCCCGAGTTGGGCCAGCAGGTCCGGGGCCAGCAGGTTGATGGTGAAGTGGCCGGTGGCATCGACTATCGGGTGCAGCGTCACGTTCACCGCCGGCGTGATCACCTGCACCGCCAGGCTGCCGCCGGCGATCGCCGTGCCGCTGACGCCCAGTACCGGCGGCAGCAGCCCCACGGCCAGGGCGAGCCCGCCGATGGTCACGGTATTCTGCGTGAGCACGTTTTCCAGGTTGATCGCTGCCGCCGCGGAGCTGACGTTGCCGGCGGCATCGCGTGACGCCACCGAGATATTCGCATCGAGCAACTGGTCCCAGGTCAGCGCCATGCCAGTGAGACCCGCAAGCAGGTCCAGGGAACCGACGCCAGCGCTGCCAGCCGACAGCTCGGTGTGGGAGCTCAGGCCCGAGACGTTCACGTCCACCGTCAGCGTACTGTTGGCTTCGCCGGTGATCCCCAGCAGGTTGCCGACCAGGTTCAGCACCGGCGCGGTCGGCGCAACGGTGTCGACGGTGAAGTTCGCCGGGGTTGCCGTCAGCCCGCCGTTGACGTCGGCGGTGAGGGTCGCCGCCCCTTGCGGGATCACCCCGACACCGGCCGCTGGCAACACGGTGACCAGCGCCACCCCGGCGAGGATTTCCGCCGCAGTGAGCACATGGGCCTGGCTGTAGGTGTACCCGCCGGGACCGTTGTAGGTCAGGGTCAGCGTCTGCCCGGCACGCGCCCCGGCGGTCAGACCGACGCGCACCTGGATGCCGTCGGACAGCTCGGCCTTGTTGATGTAGCCATCGGCGGCTTCGGCGATGGTCAGTACCGGGCGGGTAAGGTCCGGCGCCTGGAGCTGGACCGCCGCGCCGACGTTGCCGGCGGCGTCCACCGCGTTGACCGTCAGCAACTGGCCGGCGGTCAGCGCCGGGCTGAGGTTGACCGTGAAGTTGCCGCTGCCGTTGGCCTGCACCGTGATCGGGTTGGCGGTGTCGCCATTGATGATCACCTTCACCGTGCTGTTGGCTTCGGCAATACCGGTGAGCAGCGTGCCGTTGGCCGTGACGCTCAGGCCGCTGGGCGCAACCGGCGCCACGCTGTCGATGCCCACGGTGGTCGCCACGCTGACGTTGCCGGCGGCGTCCTTGGCCGTGACGCTGACCTGGGTGTTGTTGGCCAGCGCCGTGCCCGGCGTGTAGCTCCAGTGACCGGTGGCATCGGCAGTGACCTGGGCGATGATCGCGCCACCCACCTTGAGGATCACCGTCGAGCCGATCTCCGCCGTGCCACTGAGCAGCGTGCCATTGCTCGGTGAAACCACCGGCGCGGTCGGCGCCACGGCGTCCACCGTGACGCTGGCGGCGACGCTGGTGTTGCCCACGGCATCCTTGGCGACCACGCTGACCTGGGTGTTGTTGGCCAGCGCCGTGCCAGGGGTGAAGCTCCATTGCCCGAGGGCGTTGGCCGTGACCTGGCCGATCACCGAGCCGCCAACGCTGAGAATCACCGTCGCCCCTGCTTCCGCAGTACCGGCCAGCACCGTGCCGTTGCTCGGGTTGATCACCGGCAGCGGCGGCGCGATGGCGTCTACCGTGGTGGTGGCGGCGACCACGCTGACGTTACCGGCAGCGTCCTTGGCCACCACGCTGACCACCACGCCGTTGGCGATGGGGGTCGTCGGGGTGAAGGTCCAGGCGCCATTGGCGCCGGCAGTGACCTGTCCGAGCAACGCGCCGTTGGCGCCACTGATGATCACCGTCGAGTTGGCCTCGGCGGTGCCGCTGAAGGCCACGCCGTTGCTGGCGGCGACCACCGGCGTATTCGGTGGGATACGGTCCACGGTAACGCTGGCGGCGACGCTGGTATTACCCGCCACATCCTTGGCCACCACGCTGACCACCACACCATTGAGCAGCGCGGTGCCGGGGGTGTAGCTCCAGTGCCCGGTGGCATCGGCGGTGACCGTGGCGATGGGCACGCCGGCCACGCTGAGTACCACGCTGGCGCCGGCTTCGGCGGTACCGGCCAGGGCGCTGCCGTTGCTCGGTGTCACCACCGGCGCCGTGGGCGCAACGGAGTCGACCACCACTACGGCG
The DNA here is from genome assembly GCA_966191535.1 of uncultured Pseudomonas sp. Lineage (GTDB taxonomy): Bacteria > Pseudomonadota > Gammaproteobacteria > Pseudomonadales > Pseudomonadaceae > Pseudomonas. Next base: position 10,328 of record CBIGPF010000185.1, read on the forward strand.
GCGGCGCTGACATTGCCGCTCGCATCGCGGGCAACGACGTTGACCACCGTGCCATTGGCCAGTTGTGTGCCAGGGGTGAAGGACCATGTGCCGTCGATGCCGGCAGTGACCTGGCCGATGGGCGCGCCGAGGCTGTTGGTGAGGATGATGGTGGCATTGGCCTCGGCCGTACCGCTGATGACCGTGCCATTGCTCGGCGTGATCACCGGGATGGCCGGCAGGTCGCTGTCGACCACCACGCTGGCCGAAGGTCCGACGTTACCGGCGGCATCCCGGGCAACCACCGAAACCTGCAGGCCATCGGCGACCGCCACGGTCGGCACGTATTGCCAGTTGCCGTTGGCATCCACCTTCACTTCGGCGAGGACGCTGCCGCCCACACTCAGGATGACCGTGGAGTTGGCTTCCGCCGTACCGGCGAAGACTGCGCCGTCGCTGGCCATCAGGGTTGGCACCAGCGGAGCGACGGCGTCGACGACGACGTTGACCACACCGCTGACGTTGCCGGCAGCATCGGTTGCGGTGACGCTGACCTGGGTGCTGTCGGTGAGCGGCGTGCCGGGTGTGTAGCTCCAGTGGCCGGTGGCGTCGACGTTGACGGTAGCGATGGTCAGGCCACCGACCTTGAGGGTTACCGAGGTGTTGGCCTCTGCTGTACCGCTGATGGTGTGGCCGTTGCACGGATCGACGGTGGGCGGGTTGGGCGCCAGGCTGTCGACCACGGTGGTCGCCGGGCCGCTGGTGTTGCCGGCGGCGTCCTGGGCCACGGCGTTCACCGTGGTGCCGTTGGCCAGCGCCGGGTTGGGCGCAAACTGCCAGTGGCCGGTGCCGTCGACCTGGGTGGTGCCGATCAGGTTGCCGTTGCCGTCGCG
>CBIGPF010000186.1:0-11010 GCA_966191535.1 uncultured Pseudomonas sp.
CGGGTAGAACATCGGGGTGGCCATGAAACGGTCGACGAACAGGCAGTCGGTGTCCTTGTCGATTTCGTACTTGATCGGCGCGTGGTTGGCCGGGATCTCGATGGCGACGTAAATGTCGTTCGGCAGGTCTTTGCCAGCCGGGATGCTGCTGTAGCTCATGGACGACTCCAGATAGTGGTCGGGCCGAAAAAGTGCGGCGGATTATAGGCAGATTGCCGTGTCCAAGCCACAGACATCGCCTAGTGCGCCTGAGTTTCCTGATATTCGGGGTGCTCGGCCTGAAGCGTGTGCAGGCGCGAGAGCGGATCTTGCCGGTAGAACAGCGAAAGCTGTTCATAGACTTTGGGATAGGCCGCCTGAAGGAGGTCCGGCGCGGTAAAGAAGTACTCGCTGATGACGGCGAAGAACTCCGCCGGGTTCTCGGCCGCGTACGGGTCGATGGCGGTGTGCGCCTGCGGGTCGTGGTCGAGCTGGCGGTTCATGTCGTCGTAGGCGGCCTGCATGGCGGCGGCCCAATCGCCCACGCGCATGTCGCGGTGCAGCGGTGGCAGGCCGTTGGCGTCACCGTTGAGCATGTCGAGCTTGTGCGCCAGTTCGTGGATCACCAGGTTGTAGGCGTCCCAGCCACCGCCGCTTTCCACGCCGGGCCAGGCGAGGATCACCGGGCCTTGCAGCGAGGTTTCGCCGGCGCGCTCGTCGTCGAACTCATGCATGACGCCTGCCGGGTCGCGGTGCTTCTGCGGGCTGACGAAGTCGTCGGGGTAGAGGACCAGCTCATGGAAGCCGCCGTACCAGTTCAGGTCCGGCAGGTGCAGCAGCGGCAGCTCGGCCTGGACGGCCAGCAGCAGGCGACGGTAGTCATCCAGCTCGATGCCGGGCAGTGGCGTGAGGCGCTTGTCGCGCAGGAACAGCAGCGCCCTCTCGCCGAGCTGGCGCAACTCCTCTTCGCTGAAGCCATCGAGGATCGGCAGGTGCCGGCGTACCTGCGCCCACAATGCCGCGTCGAGCGGATGGCGGGCGAGGAAGCGCCGGCGGCGCCAGGCGCTGAACGACCACATGGACGGATCAGCGCTCGTTGGGCTGGGCCTTGGCCGAGGGGCGCAGTTTGTGGCGGATGAAGCCGATCAGCATGGGCACCAGCGAGAAGGCGATGATGCCGATGATCATCACCGACAGGTTCTGCTTGATGAAGGGGACGTTGCCGAAGAAGAAGCCCAGGGCCACCAGGCCGCCGACCCAGGCGACGCTGCCGGCGACGCTGAAGAACAGGAAGCGCGCATAGGGCATGTAGGCCATGCCGGCAACGAAGGGGGCGAAGGTGCGCACGATCGGCAGGAAGCGCGCCAGGGTCACGGTCTTGCCGCCGTGGCGCTCGTAGAAGGCGTGAGTCTGGTCCAGGTAGTCGCGGCGGAAGATCTTCGAGTCCGGATTGCTGAACAGGCGCTTGCCCAGTGTTCGACCTATCACGTAGTTGGTGCTGTCACCGCTGATTGCCGCGATCAGCAGCAGGCTGCCGAGCATCCACGGGTCCATGCCGCCAGTGGCGCAGATGGCGCCGGCGATGAACAGCAGCGAGTCGCCCGGCAGGAAGGGCGTCACCACCAGGCCGGTCTCGCAGAAGATCACCAGGAAGAGGATGGCGTAGATCCAGGTGCCATAGTTCGCTACCGCCAGCGACAGGTAGGTGTCGAGGTGGAGAATCAGGTCGATCGGGTTGAAATCCATGAGAAGCCTGTCTGACAACGAGGTGAACGGCCGGGGCGCGCATTATAGGGGGCGCCGGGGCTGCCGTGGGGCACGCTCCGTCGAATCCTGCGACGGAGGCCCGCGGGAGGATATTACAGCTTCTGCGTGAAAATCATGTCGCTGTGGGCCCGGCAACGCCTTGTGACAAATACCCGCGGCAGCGAAGTGCCAGGCGCGTCAGAGCAGGCTGGCCTGCCAGCTCAGCAGGGCCGGCGTTGACGTGGGGAGCAATGAAGCCCCGTGTTGCCCGTCGGTCGTCGATGGTTGCTCGGCCAGGGGATGCGCGGCGACTTCGCGGGTGTTCATGGCGGTTTCCAGGCGCGCTTCGGCGATCAGCTGCTGCAGGCGCCCGCTGCGCCGCAGGGTGCGCAGGCCACGGTCGAGGCTGGCGGCCAGGGCTTCGCCCTCGGCGCGTTTCTTCGGCACCAGCACGTAGAGCGGCTTGACCTCCAGCGGCGGGTCGACGAACTCCAGTTGCTCGCGCAGGGCCGGGGCGTTCTGGTTGAGCAACTGGTAACCGGTGTAGCGGTCCACTACGGCCAGGTCGATGCGCCCGCGCAGGAGCTTCTCGAGGTTCTGCCAGTCACTGCTGACCACGTCTTTGTTGAGGAAATCGGCAGCGTCGAAGCCGACCTGATTGACGTAGCCGCGCACCACGCCGATGCGATAGGGACGCAGGGTGTCGAGATCGCGCGGGTTGATCGGCAGGGCGCGATCGCGGCGGCGGAAGAAGCCGAGCTGGGAGTCCAGCAGGGGCATCGAGGTGTAGAAATCCTGGCTGCGATCTGGCGACAGGTAGGCCGGCATCAGCGCGTCGAAATGGCCTTCGCGGGCTTCGTTGAGGGCTCGTTGCCAGGGCAGGAAGACCAGCTCGGCCTTGTCGCCGTTGAGTGCCAGGGCTTCGCTGAGGATGCGGCTGGCCAGCCCGTTGCCGGGCAGGTCGCTACCGACGTAGGGCGCCCACTCCAGGGTCGCGACGCGAAGGGTCTGGGCCTGGGCGATGGCGCCCAGGAGGGCGACGCAGATGCAGGCGGTGCGCAGAACAAGCAGGGAAATACGCATGGGATCCCTTCATGCGGAGGTCGCGGCAATTCCGATGATGGCACTCTAATGCGATGGGCCCGCCGATGCCAGCGGGCCGTTTTGAGCCTTGAGTCCGATCGTCAGTTCAGGTCGTCGCTGATCGGCAGGATGTAGTTCTTGAACTCGCTGTCCTCGCGGAAGCCGATGGACTCGTAGACCTTCTGCGCCACTTCGTTGTTGACGCTGGTGGACACGCGCATGCGCACGGCCTGGGTCTCGCGGGCCATCTGCCGGGCGGTCTGCAGCAGGTGGTCGGCGACCAGCTGGCGGCGTGCCTCTTCGGCGACGTAGATGTCGTTGAGGATCCACACGCGCTTGAGCGACAGCGAGGAGTAGCTCGGGTAGAGCTGGCAGAAGCCCAGGAGCTTGCTGTCGTCATCGTCCGGCAGGGCCAGGTAGATCACCGATTCCTTGCGGCGCAGGCGCTTCTCGAGGAATTTCCGCGAGGACTCGGGGTAGGGAAGCATGCCGTAGAACTCGCGGTATTTGACGAACAGCGGCGCGAGCAGATCGAGATGGTCGAGCGTGGCTTGCACGATGCGCATAAGCGGGCCTCGGCGGGAGGTGAGTGGGCTGGTATGGCAATGCAGGGGCTATGCCAGCGGATAGCCATTGGTCCGATGCTGCACCAGAAATTGTTGAAAGCGCAATCCAAGCGAGCGTTTGATCAACGCCAGCAGCTGTCGACGCTTCCCACGCTCACGCCGCGGGTGCCGCGCTCGTCCAGGGTGAGGTCGCCGCAGTCCGGATCGCGCAGCTGGGCGCCTCTTCGCTGGGCGGTCAGCCGATAGCGGCGCATATCGCCGTCGGGATATTCGGCGGCCAGTTCGTACAGTTGGTTCGTCGAGAGGCGCTTGCCGTCGGCTGTGAGCGGGTAGGTGAACGCCAGCTTCGTGGGATCGTCGGTGTACTTGCTGTATTGCGCCAGGTAGCGCTCCTGTTGGGCGGCGGCATCGCGCAGCAGGGTCTGGGCCTCGCTGCGGTTGGCCCGCAGGACGAACTGGCGGTAGCTGGGAATGGCGATGCCGGCGAGCAGGGCCAGGATGGATACCACCACCATCAGTTCGACCAGGGTGAATCCGCCGGCTTTCGTGAGGTGCGGCGCAGGCGCCGAGGGCAGGGCTTTCATGGGTAACTCACGGGCAGGTTGTAGTTCATGATCCGCCAGTTGAAGCGGCCCTGGTTCACCGGGTTGAACAGTTGCACGGGGAGACGGCTGCCGTCCGGGGTGTAGAGGCTGTCGCCGACGCGGGTCACCGGGCCGTCGATGCGCACGCCGCTGGCGGTCTCGCTGAAGGAGCCGTCGCCCACCAGGTCGAACACGTTGAAATCCAGTGCGCCACCGGTCTTCGGGTTCACTGCCAGCAGCCAGTAGGTGATGCCCGCGCTGCAGGGGTCGGCGTTGGGTTGGCCGATGGTGACGAACAGCACGTCGCCGAGCATGAAGGGCTGGTCGAGGACCATCTCGCCATCGGCGAGGTCGACGTACCAGCCTCGGATGCCGACGCCGCGCTTGCCGCTGCTGTCCCAGGCCACGGCGGTATTGCTCAGCTGGCGGACTTCGCTGGTGCCGGCACTGTGGGTGACGGTTTCCCTGGTCAGCGTCTGGGCCTGCAGGTCGGCAAGTCTGGTCAGTGCGGCAGGGGCGCCGGCGCCATCGACGTGGGCGAGGTAGTCGGTCTGGTCCCAGAAGCCGTAAAGGGACTGGCGGCTGACTGCGCCTTCCTTGTCGCCCCCCTCGAAGTACTTGCCGGTGCCGGCGATCACCAGTTGTCCGCCACGTGGATGCTGGGTGACCTCGGCGGCAGCGCTCAGTGGCTGGCTGCGGCTGGCGGGGATGCTGGCGAGCAGGCTGGACGCGACGTCGAGGCCGGCCTGCCGGTAGAGCTGGCCCTGCAGGCTGCCGTAGTAACGCTGGGCGAGTTCGCCGGGACTGGCGGCGCGAGTCCAGGCAACGGTGCTGCCCACCTCGCCGTCGCCGGCGGCGGACTGGCTGGCGGCGCTGATGCGCCCGTCTTCCAGGCGGATTGACAGGGAGTAGCCCTTGGCGGTGTCGTAGCCGTTGCCGGTGAGCACGTAGGCAACGCCGTCGGCGATCGTGATCACCGGGCGGTCGAGCACATAGCCGAAGTCGATGTCCTTGCCGTTCTCGCTGCTGGCGCTGCCGGCATATTCCCAGAGCAGGCGTGGCTCGTCGGCGTCGGTGATGTCCAGGGCGAACAGGCCACGCCCGCCGCGCCCGGGCGCCATGACCAGCACGGTGTGCCAGCTGCCATCGAAATGCACATCGCGGGTGACTGCACTGCCGTCGACGTAGAAGCGGTGCAGGCTGTTGGTGTTTTCCTCTTCCGAGCGCGCGGCGTAGTTGGTGTCGGAGAGGTAGTTGAGCTGTCCGTAGGCGGCGGCGGGAATGAAGGCCCAGCGTTCCCGACCGGTCTCGTCGAAGGCGTGCAGCATGCCGTCGTTGGCGCCGACGTAGAGACGGCTCTCGCGATCGGCGTTGGCTCGCCGGAAGGCGTCGTAGCCGGTCGCGCCGGAGGCTTTCTCCAGGTAGTAGGTGACGGACGACGGCGCGCCGACGACCACGGGCGAGGAATAGATGATGTCGCCCAGCAGGTGGTTGCGGGCGCGGAAGGTGTCGCCTTCCTCGCTGCGATCACCGCGCAACCAGGCGACGCGCTTGGCACCCAGCTTGTCCTCACGCTGGGTGCCCGGCGCGCGGTCGAGCATCTGCTGCTGCTGCGCTGCGAGGTTGCTCCAGGTGAACGCCTGAAGGTTGCCCTTGGCGCTGTCCGGCGCGGTATTGGTGTAGATGCTGCGGCTGGCGGGCGAGCGCAGGTTGAGCTGGTTGCGGAACGACAGCGCGGAATTCGCCTGGGCATTGCCGTTGCCGTCCAGGCGGTATTGCAGGATGTCGCCGCTCCAGTCGGTCGGCTGATAGCTGGCGCGGTAGAGATGGGTGTCGGTGCTCAGCGAGGTGGAGCTGGCGCCTGCGGCGGCCACCGCCAACTGGTTGCTGGAGATGCTGCTGACGATCGCCTGGAAGGCCTTGACCAGTTCGCTGGTGGAGTCGGCGCTGAAGAACTCGCCGCGGGAGTTCAGCGCGCCGTGCCAGAGCGCGGCCACCTTGCCCTCGTTCGCGGTGACGGTCATGCCGTCGAGGCTGGTGCTGGCGCTGGGGTTCGGCCAGCTCCTGGTGCCATCGAGCAGTTGCGCATAGGAGCCGGAATAGGTGTCGCCGTCCCATTGCAGGTACTTCAGCGTCGGGCCGAGCCCCAGGCCGACGGTGTAGGTGACCACGTGTTGCCAGGTGGCCGGGTCGTTCTTCGGATTCCAGTAGTCGTTGCCGTCACGAAAGCGCGGCGGAACCTTGTTGTCCAGGTCGGTGCGGGCATCGGTGGCCCAGCCGAGGAAGATGTTGTCGGCCAGGGTGTTCGACCACTTGTCCTGGTAGGGCGCCGTCGCGGTGAAGGCAGTGCCGTCGGGCAGGGGGCGCGCGGTGCCATCGGCGTTGCTGCCGCCGGAGCCATCGCCGAAGCCATCGGTCATCAACAGGTGGTAGCTGGGCCGGCAGGCGTACTCGGTCTTCACGTCGCGGACGCTGCCCGGCACACGGGCATAGGGGTTATAGGCGGTGGTGTTGCCCAGGTAGTTGTTGACCCGGTTCTGCGCCGTACCCAGCGGTGTGCCGCCGCTGGCGGCCAGGCGGCTGGTGAAGTTGAAGAAGTCGGCCTTGTGCTGGCCGGTGAAGGCCGCGAGCGTCTGGTTGCCGCAGGCCGTGGAGCTCATGCTGAAGTTGGTGTTGTAGCAGCTGTTCAGCGCCTGCCAGGTTACCCGGATGTGCTCGGGCAGGTCGAACAGCGCCAGGTTGGCGGCGGTGCGCGTGGCAAGCTGGCGGGTGCGGTAGAAGGAAAACCAGTTGGCGTAGTTCTGCTTCTCCTCCGCGGTGGTGACCCAGTGCGGGGTGAAGCAGGTCCGGGTGCAGGCGCTGGCGCTGGTGAACGACGAGTCCGCCGCGCAGTTCTGCACGGCGCTGAGGCTGCTGGTGGCCACATTGCGCGCGTGCGGGCAGGACGCATTGAACTGGTAGTAATGGGCGTAGCGCTGGTAACTGTCGGTGCTGTTGACCGCCTGGGTCGCGTTCTGGCTGTAGCCGTTGCCGGTATTCCGGTTCAGGTCGACGGTGCTGGTCTGGTTGGTGAGGAAACCGTCGTAGTAGGCCTTGTCGAAGCTCGTGGTGTAGCGCTCGCTGACGATCCGGCCGCCGCTGAAGGTGACCTTCCACGGTGCCTCGTAGGTGATGTCCGGGTTGTAGTACATCGGGTTGTAGGCGGTGGAACGGTTGGCGATGCTGTAGGAGCTCATGCCATCCGGGGTGTAGGCGCTGGTCATGCTGCCGGAGTCGTCGAGGGTGACGATCAGGTTGGGCGAGACGCCCTCCACCAGGAACAGCGGTGCCTGGCTGGGGGTTGCGGCGCGCGCCCCCGCGCAGGCGAGCAGCAGGGCCACGCTGGCCAGCGCAGCGAGGCGGGACGGCGAGTGGAAGCTGTCAGCGCTGGACACGGGCGTACTCCTGAAGTCGGACCAGGGCCTGGTCGGTGATGCCGGTCGAGAGGGCGTTCATCTGCAGCAGCAAGGTGCCGCTGCCCGCCAGGCAGTCGGACATGCCGCTGGACGAGCGGCTCTCGCATTGCGCGGCGACGTACCAGCGTGGCGCGCTGCTCAGTTCAGCCAGTTGGTCGGGAGTGGCCAGGTCGTTGCCCCGGTAGGTGCGTGCCCGGGGTAGCAGCGCGCTGCTGGCGGCATTCTCCGGTTCGAGCCAGAGACGGTCGCAGAGCAGCACCTCTTGCTGGTTCTGCGCGGTGCTGATGCAGGTGTCGGCCTCGCCCACGGCCATCGACGGGCTGTAGCGGGTCCGGTCGAGGGCTTCGCTGATCGCCGAATCGGCGCCACCCAGTGCCGCCTGGTAGTCCCTGGACTCGGCCAGGCTGTTGTCCAGTAGCAGGCCGCTGCGCAGGTTGCCCAGGGTCAGGATGCTCAGCGCCAGCAGCAGAAGCAGGGCGATCAGCAAGGTCTGGCCACGTTGCCGGTTCATGGCTGGTTCCTCAGGTAGAGCGTCTGCGTGAAGGCGTTGCACAGGCCGCGTGCACCGGTGCTTTGGCTTGTCGCGGGGTTCAGCGGGTCCTGGTAGGTGCAGTTTTCGGGCAGCAGTGCGCGGGTGGAGGTGAGCACCACGCCGGCGCGGAGCTGGTTGGTCGAGCCGACCGCGAACATCAGGTCGTGGATGCCGCTGGCAAGGGCGACCTCGCCAGTGGACAAGGCATTGTTGGTCTTGCACAGCAGCTCGCCGTCGACCAGCCGCAGGTGGCTGACCATTACCTGCGGGTTGCCCGCGTCGTCATCGCTGTAGAGGGCGGCGCCGGTGCAATCCTGGTGTACCTGCGCATCGCTGCGCTGAGGGCGCTGGTACCGCAGGCACAGGCCACGGCCGCCGGCATCCAGGCTGGCAACCTTGCCTGCGCCGAAGGTGCAGCCGGTGGCGGTGTCGGTCAGGGCCGGGAAGGGGCCCTCGCGGTCGATGACGAAGTCGTACTGCTGGTCATCGGCATCGGTCGCGTGGCGCACCCAGGCGCTGTAGCCGGCCTGTCCGCTCTCGCGCTGCAGCAGGTCGAGAATGAACCGCGCATTGGCCTGGTTCTGCTGCTGGGCGTGGTTGAAGGCGGCGTGATCGCTGCCTGACAGGTAGATCTGCAGCACCCCCAGCAGCACCATCACGCCCAGCGCGATGGCGACCATCAGCTCGATCAGGGACAGGCCGGTCTGGCGATGCGGGGTCATGGCTGGACGCTCAGGCGGTAGCGTTCGACGCCGCCGCCGTCGCTGCCGGAAAGGCAGGCGGCGTCGTCATCGTCGGCGGTGGTCGGGCTGCCGGCCTGGCAATTGCGGCTGTGCCAGGCCAGCTGGATCAGCAGCAGTGGCTGGCGCGAACTGGTGTCGCAGGTCTTGCCGTCGCGGCTGGGGCAGATGAAGGTGTCGTCGCTCAACAGCGCATCATCGGTGTTGAGCTTCAGGCGCAGCTGCTCGGCCCAGCAGGCCAGTTCGCGGCGGGCCCTGTCCGCCTTGCCCAGGCCGCTGGTGGCGCAGCTCTGGCCGCTGCCGAGGCTGGGAAAGCCGGTGCCGGCCGGGACCAGGTAGGCCGCGTCGGTACTGAGCCTGCCCTTGCTGACCAGCGCCTCGCGATTGGCCTGGATGCTGCGGGCGAGGTCCGCGGCGAGCAGAAGTGCGTTCTGCCGCTGCTGGCTGTCGTGGCTGTAGGCGATGCTGCGGCTCTGCAGGGCCAGCATGCCGAGCAGGGCGACGCTGGTGAGCATCACCGCCACCATGACTTCGATCAGATAGAAGCCTCGTTGGCCGGTGCGGGATCGATGCGTCAGTCGCATGGGGACACCGCTCCGCCGCGCTGCAGACAGACCTTACTCGTGTAGCGGCCGGCCGTCAGGGTGAAGACCCGCGGGAAGCTGCCGCTGCCTGTGGCGATGCCGTTGCCGTCGAACTCCAGCGGACCGGCCTGCTCCTGGGTGATGAGTACCTTGCCGGAATCGTCGAGACGGGTCCTGCGCAACTCGATCTCCCGGTGGCCCTCCAGGTCGCCGCCGCGCAGACGCCCGACACTCAATGCGGAGGTCCAGTCGCCGCTGCTCTGCGGCGTCACCCGTACCGGCTGGCGGCCGATCTGCGCCTGGGCGCGGGCGTACTGCAATACCGCGACCAGTTGCTTGCCGGTGCTCTGGGCGCGGTTGCGGTTGATCAGCATGTCGAAGGAGGGCACCGCGATGCCCAGCAGGATTGCCAGGATCGCGATGGTCACCATCGCTTCGATCAGGGTGAAACCGCGCTGGACCCGCAGGCGGCGGGCTGGAGCGTGCAACTGAGTCTTGGATGAATCCATCTTCTCGCCATCGACATGAAGCGCCGTGTACTGGCGCTCCGTTTCGTGCCCGGGGCACGGTCATTGATGGCGTGGTTTTTATCGCGACGGACGGTGGAGGCGATTTAAGACGATTCTTAAAGACAGCGGTCCGCTGCGCGGCATGTGGTCGCGTTCACGCTATGGGCGATGCCGGGCTGGCGGCTCGGTCGCCGATACGTCAGCCACTGACAAGAAAGTTGCCCTGCGTGCCGGTGCTCTCGCCGTCCAGCGCCGGAAGCTCCGCCTCGTCCTTCAAGTTCACGCCCGAGAGCTGCCGGCGGCAGGCTTCGCGCATCAGGTAGAGCAGCCGGTGGGTAGCGAGGCCGTAGCTCAGGCCTTCCAGCCGGACGTTGGAGATGCAGTTGCGGTAGGCGTCGTTCAGGCCGACCTTCGGCGCCCAGGTGAAGTACAGGCCCAGGCTGTCGGGTGAGGACAGGCCGGGGCGCTCGCCGATCAGGATCACCACCATCTTCGCCCGCAGCAGCTCGGCGACTTCGTCGGCCACGGCGACCCGGCCCTGCTGCACCAGCGCGACCGGCGACAGGCTCCAGCCTTCGTTGCGCGCCTGCTCTTCCATGCGTTCGAGGAAGGGCAGGCTGTGGCGTTGCACGGCCAACGAGGAGAGACCATCGGCGACCACCACGGCAAGGTCGTAACCCTGGGGATGACGGTCGGCGTGACGACGCAGGATATCGGCCGACTCCTTGTCCAGCCGGCGCCCCAGGTCGGGTCGCTGCAGGTAGGTGTCGCGGTCGGCGGCGGCGCTGTGCAGAAGCAGGGTGTCGCGGCCGCGTTCGGCCAGTTGCGCGGCGAGTCCGTCGCGGTCGAAGGGCAGGTGCACGGCGTCGCGCGCCTGGGCGTGGGCGAACTGGAAGTCCAGCTGTGCGTGGGTCGGCAGGCTGGTGCCGGCACGACCCAGGGCGATGCGCGCGGCGGTCAGTCGACGCAGTTCCTGCCAGGGGTTGGGGGTGAAGCTGTCGCTCATCGAAGACTCCTCAACTCAGGACAGTTGTGCGAGCGCATGGCGGAAGGCGCCGGGAAGCTGGCTGGCCATGTGCACGCGGCCGTCCTGCTGGCGGAGGATGTCCATGCGCGCAAGCCACGCCTCGAACTCCGGCGCCGGCCGAAGGCCCAGCGTCTGCCGCGCGTAGAGTGCGTCGTGGAAGGAGGTGGTCTGGTAGTTGAGCATCACATCGTCGGAGCCAGGGATG
>CBIGPF010000187.1:0-10956 GCA_966191535.1 uncultured Pseudomonas sp.
CGACGCCCTGCGTCTTCGCACCGTCGCCGTTGATCGGCTGCGTCACGTCGAACAGCGTGCCGTCGCCGAAGCTGGCCGCGCCACGGTTGACCAGGCGCGTCAGGTCGATGTCCTTGGTTTCGCGGGTCCAGCGCAGCCCGGCGGTGAGGCTGAAGTCGTCGGTGAAGTTGTAGGTGGTACTGCCGAAGATGGCGTAGCTCTCGGTCTTCTGGTCGTAGCTGACGTTGTTGTAGAAGCTGGGAATGTAGGGGTTGGTCAGCGCCGCGTTGGCGTTCTTCGATTCCAGGTCTTCGTTGAAGTAGTGGATGCCCAGTACCCAGTTCAGGCGGTCAGTGCGCGGCGAGGCCAGACGCAGTTCCTGCGACCACTGCTGGCTGTCGGCATAGCTGTAGCTGCGTTGCAGTTCGAGCGGGGTGTTGTCGCTGTCGGTCCAGCCGTCGCGGGTGAAGTGCTCGAAGGCGGTGATGGAGGTCAGCTCCAGGTCGCCCAGTTGCCAGACGAGGTTGAGGTTGCTGCCGGCCTGGTCGATCTCGGCCTGGTACTTGGCGTTGAAGTTGGCCTTGCCCAGCTTCGGGTCGATGGAATAGCCGAACTGGTTGGTGCCGTCCGCGCGGGTGCCGTAGCTCACCGTGTTGTAGCTGGCGGTGTCGTGGTAATGGCGGGCATGGACGTTGAGGTTGGCGTCGAGGTTGTCGTTCACCCGGGCGGCCAGTTGCAGGCGCACGGCGTCGTCTTCCAGCGCGCCCTTGTCGTTGCCGTCGTTCTGGTTCTCGGTGTAGCCGTCGCGTCCCTGGTGGTGGAAGGACAGGCGTCCGGCCAGCTTGTCGTCCACCAACGCGTCGCTCACCGCGCCTTCGACGATGCGGTTGGCGTAGTTGCCCAGGTCGACCTTGAAGTAGCCCTCGGGGCTGAAGGTCGGCTTGCGCGAGATGAAGTTGATCGCGCCGCCCGTGGTGTTCTTGCCCCACAGGGTGCCCTGCGGGCCGCGCAGCACTTCCACGCGCTCCTGGTCGAACAACGGGAAGCCGGTGGCGCTGATGTTGGCGAGGTACACGTCGTCGACGTAGATGCCGATCGGGCTGACGGTGTTGGCGCCCTGGTCGCCCGTACCGAGACCGCGGATCCACCAGCGCGGACGGCCGTGCCCATCGGTGGTGCCGGCGGAGGCGTTGGGCGTGTAGCGGGTGACTTCGCTGGCCGATTGCAGGGAGGCGTCGCGGATCTTCTCGCCGCTCAGCACGGTGATCGGCGCTGGAACTTCCTGCACGGACTCCTCGCGTTTCTGCGCGGTGACCACCACCTTGCCGAGGGTCGGCGCAGCCGCGGTTTCGTCGGTGTTCGGCGTATCGCCGTCGGCCGCGCTGACCGCGACGCTGGCCAGGCTCGCCAGGATGGCAAGGGAAAGGGTGTTGCGTTTGAACATGGTGTCCCCAGGGGGCGGCGAAAGGACGGCTGGCTCTGTGGTGCTCGGTCGTCGCCGCAAGGCATGAAGCGGTTATTGCGTTGCTCTTGTACTGGCTCACGCGTGATGAAGGCCGGGAGGCTTGCCGGAGACATCGCAACATCCGTACCGCTTTCTGGCTGTGCGATAAGTGGCTGATGGCAATGGATTTTTGCTGGGCAATGCGGCCGCTGTGCTGCTGTAGCAGCAGCGCATGCTGGGCGGTCGCTGCCTGGGCAGCAGCGGGTCAGCAAGCGCCCGAGGCTTTCGTCGCAGTGCCGCTGGAACGCAATGTGCAGCTGTTAAGCTGTGTCCTCGAAAGCCCTGGAGTTGGCAATGAATACGCTCTTGCCGGAGCAGCCCCTGAAGCGTTTCCCGCGTAACCTGCGCGGCCGCGATTTCGTGGTGGGGGATGTGCACGGCCATTTCGAGTTGCTGCAGCGTCTGCTCGATCAGGTCGGATTCGATCCGTCCGCCGACCGCCTGTTCGCTGCTGGCGACCTGGTGGATCGTGGTCCCTATTCGCCGCAGGTGGTCGACTGGCTGGCCAAGCCCTGGTTCGCCTCGGTGCGCGGCAACCATGAACAACTGGTGATCGACGTCGTGCTGGCCGGCGATGACCGCGACCTGCACTTTCGCAACGGCGGCACCTGGCTGTACAAGCTCACGCCGGTGACCCGCGAACGGATCGCCCGCCGCCTGCAGCAGTTGCCGCTGGTGATCGAGGTCGCGCTGGGAGACGGTCGTCGCGTCGGCATCGTGCACGCCGAGGCGCCGGTTTCACCGGCCTTCCCCGACTGGGACAGCGGCGTCGCCGCGCTGGCCGGCGAGCTGGGCGAAGCCGCCCGGCGCAATGCCGTCGGCCTGGCGATGTGGGCACGCACGCGGATCGAGAAGGAAGACGCCACGGTGATCGCCGGGCTGGAGCGCCTGTATGTCGGCCATACCGCGCAGAGCGTCGTGCGCCCGCTGGGCAATACCCATTACATCGACACGGGCAGCGGCTATGCCGACGGCTGCCTGAGTCTCGTCGACATGCACAGTGGCGAGGTGAAAACGGCGGCCGCGCGCTGAGCGGCCGCCGGGGTGATCATTCGCCGCGGATGTACTGTTCCAGTTGCTGGATCAGCTCGGCCTGTTCGGCGATGGCGGCTTTCACCAGGTCGCCGATGGACAGCAGCCCGAGCAGCTCGCCGTTCTCCACCACCGGCAGGTGGCGCAGGTGGCGCTCGGTCATGATGCTCATGCAGGTGTCGACATTGAGGTGGGTGTCCACGGTGATCACCGGCGCGGTCATCACTGCGCTGATCGCCGTCTCTTCCGAGTTGCGCCCCTTGAGCGCCAGGCGCCGGGCGTAATCGCGCTCACTGAAGAAGCCGACCAGCTGGTTGGCCTCCACCACCGGCAGGCCGCCGAGGTTCTTCTCCGCCATCAGGCGCAGTGCATCGATCACCCGCGCATCCGGGGCGATGGTGTAAACCTGCTGGTCCGCCTTGGCGTTCAACAGCTGAGCCACAGTCTTCATTCCTACCCCCTGTTCGTCGTTCACGGCGCGATGCCCGTGGTTCATAGAGAATCGTGGACGAATCGCGATCCGGCAAGGCCGGAAAGCGCCGTCCGCCGTCACGGGAGCGTCATCCTCCCGCGGCGCGACTTATACTGTGGTTCCCTTCCCCGTTTCCCCCCACGAAAGACCGGCCATGACTGACGAAGACCTCGACCTCCACGAGCCCGAACACGACCACCTGCTGGACCTCGACGACGATCTCGACGGCCTGCTGGAGGAGGATGCGGCGTTCTTCGAGGACCCGCCCGGCGATCACGAGGAGGACGACGAGGAGGCGGAGGAGTACCAGCCAGGCCTGGACGACGAAGACTGGTAGCGGACGGACCTTCGGACGATATCCGGGCGTCATGATTGGCTGGCAGAATGCTGGCCAGACAATAAAGAGAAAGCACCATGCGTAATGTCACGCTCGCCCTGGCTGTTTCCCTGCTCTGTGGATGCTCCTCGGACGTCCGCCGGGATGACCGCACCGCGCCCATTTCCCTTTACCGCGATACGCGCCATGCGATGGTGGTGAACTTCCAGCCCGACGCCACGGTGGCGGCGAGCCCGCGCTGGGGTGCACTGAAGACCAGCTGGCGCGAAGCGTTGCGCCACGAGGCGGGCTCGTCGGACTACCAGCTCAGCGAGCAGGATGGCGAACCGCGCGCCACCGACACGCTTTCCACCCTGGTGGTGATCGAGGTCGGCGCCGGCCACAGCGCCAACATCCGCCCCGGCAGCGGCGACGAAGAGTGGATCACCTCCACCGTGCGCTACCACGACGGCCTGACCGGCCAGCTGCTCGCCTCGCGTCGCTACGAAAGCGAGGCAGACGGCGACTTGTTCACCTCGATGGGCTCATCGGAAGTCAGCGCGGTGTCCGAACAGATAGTCGACGAAATCACCGGCGCCCTGCTGGTCGCCCGCCCGTCCCGCAGCCTGCCGACGCCGCTGCCTGCCACCACGCCGGCGCAGCCTCCGGAAGCCGTCCCGCAACCGGTCTCGCCCGCCGCGGCGGAAACCGTCGCCCATGTGTCCCGCCCGTTGAGCCGTGAGCAGCAGCTGATGGAGTTGCAGCGTCGCAACCTGCCGTACGAGGAATACCGCGACGAGTATCAGCGGATCATGGGGCGCTGACTGTCCCTGAGCCGCAGGGCGAACACTCGCGGCTGCTAGAACCAGCCCCCGCTCGACAGTTCTTGTTCGCAGCTCTTGTACTGGGCACCGTAGAGCGAGGCGCGTGTCTGCACTTTCTGGGACACCGTCTTCAGCCACGGCTTGGCGTCGTAGCTGCGCTGGCGGTAGCCGCCCCAACCTTCGTGGTAGTTCAGGTACTGGCCGTAGGCGTCCCACTTGGAGACGCGATTCACGCTGTAGGTCTTGTTCATGTACCAGCCCATGAAATCCAGCGCATCGGCGAAGTCGTCACGGTCGGCGCCCCAGCTTCCCGCCTCCTTCTTGTAGTCCGCCCACGTCTCGTCCTTGGCCTGGGCGTAGCCGTAGGCGGAACTGACCCGGCCCCAGGGGATGAAACCGAGGAAGTAGTAGCGCGGCGGCAGGGCGTCGTGCTTGAAGGAGGATTCCTGGTACATCATCGCCATCGGCACCTGGACGGTCCCGCCCCAGCGTTTCTGCACCTTCAGCGCCGCTTCATGCCATTTCGGCTTCTCGCGGAAGATCTCGCAGAGGTTCTCGGGGTTCGCCGGAGGTTGGGTGGTGCACCCGGCAAGGACCAGGAGCAGGGCTGGCATCAGGAGCCGGAGCATGGGCGGTTTGTCCTTTTCGCGCGCGATGGCGCAAGGCTTATACAGCCTCTGGTGGCGAAGAGGAATCGTAGGGCGTCGAGGGCAGGCCAGACCCCAGGGACCCTTGGATTTCCCTAGACGCAGTGCAACCCGCGGCCGGCGCCGTGAATGTCCAACGCCAGAAACAGGAAAGCCCGCTCAGGGCGGGCTTTTCGGGCGGTTTCGCAGACTGCCTGACGCAGCTCGAAACAAGGTAGATGGCGCACCAGGCGGGATTCGAACCCACGACCCCTGCCTTCGGAGGGCAGTACTCTATCCAGCTGAGCTACTGGTGCGTATGCCGCGGCTGGCGCGGCAGGCGGCAATCATACGCATCTCCCGTGCAGGCGTCCAATGCAGGTACGCTCGTTCATGATATCGAACGAAAACAGCCGCCTGTCGGTAGAAATCCTCCGAAAACCCCCTGCAACCTGATACCTTCGTTGGTTTTGTCGAACGAGCTATTGCCCTTTGCAGTCGAGGGCCCTAGGATTCGTTTGAGATTTCAAACGCCTCCCCATCACAACAACAGGAGACCGGAGAATTGGCATCACACCAGCCGGCCATCAGCCTGCGGGATGACAGTCTTCCGTTGCACCCACCGCATGTCCCTCGTGACAGGTCTCCGTGCGGCTTCCGTCGATCAGCGTACCGGAAGGTTGTAGGGCAGTCGTACTCCTGGGCCGAGCCCGGGAATCAGTGCGTGAACGAGTTCAACCAGACCGGGCAATGACCCCGGCCTGCGTTTTTTCGTGTCCGCATGCCGAGCGAACTAAGAGCCGTTCGCCTGGCGTCGCCTCATTTGCAGGCGACATTCGTATCCAGTGCCGATACTGATCGGCCGGAGCGAATGAACGGCAGAGACTGCGGTCTCTCCCATCCAGACAACAAGGCAGGCGGGGACTCGAGGTAGACCCGCCGTCCACAGGCTTTCCTCGAAAGGAGACAGGTCATGCAACTCAATGATGCCAAGCTGTTCCGCCAACAGGCTTACATTGACGGTTCCTGGGTCGACGCCGACAACGGCAAGACCATCAACGTGAACAACCCGGCCACCAACGAGATCATCGGTACCGTGCCGAAGATGGGTGCTGACGAGACTCGTCGTGCCATCGAAGCTGCCGACAAGGCCCTGCCGGCCTGGCGTGCGCTGACCGCCAAGGAGCGCGCCAACAAGCTGCGCAAGTGGTTCGACCTGATGATCGCGAACCAGGACGACCTGGCTCGCCTGATGACCATCGAGCAGGGCAAGCCGCTGGCCGAAGCCAAGGGCGAGATCGCCTACGCTGCCTCCTTCCTCGAGTGGTTCGGCGAAGAAGCCAAGCGCATCTACGGCGACACCATTCCGGGCCACCAGCCCGACAAGCGCATCATCGTGATCAAGCAGCCGATCGGCGTGACCGCGGCCATCACCCCGTGGAACTTCCCGTCCGCGATGATCACCCGCAAAGCCGGCCCGGCCCTGGCCGCTGGCTGCACCATGGTGCTCAAGCCCGCTTCGCAGACTCCGTACTCCGCCCTGGCCCTGGCCGAGCTGGCCGAACGCGCCGGTATTCCGAAAGGCGTGTTCAGCGTCGTCACCGGCAGCGCCGGCGAAGTCGGCGGTGAGCTGACCAGCAACCCGATCGTGCGCAAGCTGACCTTCACCGGCTCCACCGAGATCGGTCGCCAGCTGATGGCCGAATGCGCCAAGGACATCAAGAAAGTGTCCCTGGAACTGGGCGGCAACGCTCCGTTCATCGTGTTCGACGATGCCGACCTGGACGCCGCCGTCGAAGGCGCGCTGATCTCCAAGTACCGCAACAACGGCCAGACCTGCGTCTGCGCCAACCGCCTGTACGTGCAGGACGGCGTGTACGACGCCTTCGTCGAGAAGCTGAAGGTTGCCGTGGCCAAGCTGAACATCGGCAACGGCCTGGAGCAGGGCATCACCACCGGCCCGCTGATCGATTCCAAGGCTGTCGCCAAGGTCGAAGAGCACATTGCCGATGCCGTTTCCAAGGGCGCCAAGGTTCTCACCGGCGGCAAGCCGCACGCCCTGGGTGGCACCTTCTTCGAGCCGACCATCCTGGTCGACGTACCGAAGTCCGCCCTGGTGTCCAAGGACGAGACCTTCGGCCCGCTGGCGCCGGTGTTCCGCTTCAAGGACGAGGCTGAAGTCATCGCCATGTCCAACGACACCGAGTTCGGCCTGGCTTCCTACTTCTACGCCCGCGACCTGGCCCGCGTCTTCCGCGTTGCCGAGCAGCTGGAATACGGCATGGTGGGTATCAACACCGGCCTGATCTCCAACGAAGTCGCGCCGTTCGGCGGCATCAAGGCCTCGGGCCTGGGCCGTGAAGGTTCGAAGTACGGCATCGAGGACTACCTCGAAGTCAAATACCTCTGCCTCGGCGGTATCTGATCCGTTTTTTCCGTGGGCGCGAGGTGGCAGGCAAGAGCTGACAGCCACCTTCGCGTCGGCGTTTTCCGGTGGTAGCACCGGACAACCCGTCCGGCGGGCCGCAAGTGCCGCGACAGTCGATCATCGTATGCTGTCGTGTGTGGCTTCTCCCCGCTTTCATCCTTTGATCCGGTCGCCCGATGAGCGGCCACTGAGGAAGCTATGAGCAAAACCAACGAATCCCTGCTGCAACGTCGTCAGGCCGCCGTACCGCGCGGTGTAGGCCAGATCCACCCGGTCGTCGCCGAGCGCGCCGAGAACTCCACCGTGTGGGACGTCGAAGGTCGTGAGTACATCGACTTCGCTGGCGGCATCGCCGTACTGAACACCGGCCACCTGCACCCGAAAGTGGTTGCCGCCGTTCAGGAGCAACTGACCAAGCTGACCCACACCTGCTTCCAGGTGCTGGCGTACGAGCCCTACATCGAGCTGGCCGAAGAGATCGCCAAGCGCGTTCCGGGCAACTTCCCGAAGAAGACCCTGCTGGTCACCTCCGGCTCCGAAGCCGTTGAAAACGCCGTCAAGATCGCCCGTGCCGCCACCGGCCGCGCTGGCGTGATCGCCTTCACCGGCGCCTACCACGGCCGTACCATGATGACCCTGGGCCTGACCGGCAAGGTCGTTCCGTACTCCGCTGGCATGGGCCTGATGCCGGGCGGCATCTTCCGCGCCCTGGCTCCGTGCGAGCTGCACGGCGTGAGCGAAGACGAGTCGATCGCCAGCATCGAGCGCATCTTCAAGAACGACGCTCAGCCGCGTGACATCGCTGCCATCATCATCGAGCCGGTTCAGGGCGAAGGTGGCTTCTACGTCAACTCCAAGGCCTTCATGCAGCGCCTGCGCGCCCTGTGCGACGAGCACGGCATCCTGCTGATCGCTGACGAAGTACAGACTGGCGCTGGCCGTACCGGCACCTTCTTCGCCACCGAGCAACTGGGCATCGTTCCGGACCTGACCACCTTCGCCAAGTCCGTTGGCGGTGGTTTCCCGATCTCCGGTGTTTCCGGTAAAGCCGAAATCATGGACGCCATCGCTCCCGGCGGCCTGGGCGGCACCTACGCCGGTAGCCCGATCGCTTGCGCCGCGGCCCTGGCCGTGCTGAAAGTGTTCGACGAAGAGAAGCTGCTGGAGCGCTCGCAAGCCGTTGGCGAGAGCCTGAAAGCCGGTCTGCGCGACATCCAGGCCAAGCACAAGGTGATCGGCGACGTTCGCGGCCTGGGTTCGATGATTGCCATCGAGCTGTTCGAAGGCGGCGATCACAACAAGCCGGCCGCTGAACTGGTCAGCAAGATTGTGGTTCGTGCCCGTGAGAAAGGTCTGATCCTGCTCTCCTGCGGTACCTACTACAACGTGATCCGCTTCCTGATGCCCGTCACCATCCCTGACGCGCAGCTGGAAAAAGGCCTGGCCATCCTGGCTGAGTGCTTCGACGAACTGGCCTGAGCCTCACCGCTCTAACGGTTCAGGAAAAGGCCCGCGCAAGCGGGCCTTTTTTTGTGTGACATTTCTACCGATGTTGATGGCGCGCATGGGAAAGCTCGTGGCCTATGGACTACGCTGCGCTGTATCCGAAGGCCGTTGGCCGGCGGCATCCGAAGGACCGGGCACTCGACAGGGATGGCTCTGGATCGGTTGTTTCCGCCCGCGACGGTGCGTGTCCCGAACGAGGTGCGGTCCATGAGCGTTTCTCCCGGCGTGCTGATCGCTGCCAGTGATCCCTGGAGTCGCGAACTGCTTGGCCAACTGGTGCTGAGCGTGCGCTGCGATGCGAACGTCGAATTCTGCGAGGACGGTGACACGGCCATCGAGGCCTGCCGCCGGCACCCTTTCACTCTGATCCTGGCCGAGCGCGAACTGCCTGGCAGCGATGGCCTGGAATTGCTGCGCCACGTGCGTATGCGTCGCCGCGGGCCGGTCGCCCAGCCGTTCATCCTGATCAGCTCCAAGGCCGATGCCGCCAGCGTGCGCGCCGCCTTGCCACTGGCGCCCACCGCCTACCTGGTCAAACCCTTCAATGCCGAGAACCTGCGTGAGCGCTTGCGCTCGCTGTTGCTGGCGCCGGGGGAGAGCGTCGTCTGCGAGCTGCCGACCCTGGAGCAGAGTCTGTCGCTGGAGCGCTTCCTGCAGACCGAGCGCGACGCCACCGAAGGCGCGCCGCTGATGGGCGAGGTCGGTGCGGCGGTGAACCGCTGCATGGAGGCGAGCGACATCAACCTGGAGATGCTCGAGCAGGAGTTCGGCCACGATCCGCAGATCACCGCCTGCCTGATCTCCGCCGCCAACAGTGCCGCGCGGCACGTTGGCATGCCTTGCCAGACACTGATGCAGGCGCTGTCGCGTCTGGGTGTGGCGCAGGCGCTGAACCTGATGCTGGCGGTCGCCCTGCAGCGCGCGGCGACCCTGGCCGATCCATTGCTCAAGGAGCGCGCCGAGCGTTTCTGGGAGCTTTCCCGGCATACCGCCGATGCCGCCTTCGCCCTGGCGGAGTCGCTTGGCGCCGATGCTGACCGTTGCTTCACTGCCGGCCTGCTGCACTGCCTGGGCGACCTTGCGCTGCTGCGCAGCCTGCAGGATTGGCACAGCGCTGGCGGTGCGCTGAGCGAGGCGGAAGTGGACAAGGCCCTGAAGGAGCACGGCGCTGGCTTCGGCTCTGCATTGCGCACCCGCTGGCGCCTGCCGCTCGAGCTGCGCAACCTCATTGCCGCGGCCTACGCCATCGACAGTGGCGTGTTCAGCCGCGAGGCGCTGATCGTCAATCTCGCCGCCAGTGCGGCGCGTCTTCCGGAAGAGGAGCTGCCCAGGCTCAGCGACCACAAGGCGGCGCGCATGCTGCAACTGACACCGGCGCAGCTGGGCTACCTGGGGCGAACCTGAGCGGTCAGGACGGGGTGTAGTAGTACTTCTTCGCCCAGGCGTACGGCCGCCGCCGCTCGGCGCACCAGACCGCGAAGTTGCCTTCGGGCTGTGCCGAGTAGGCCTGCCAGTCATCCAGCAGGGCGGAAAGTTGCACGGTTTCTTCGGCTTGGCGCGAGAACGGGCTGGCGTCCGGCGCCTCGGCGATCAGTCGGGCCGCAAGCTCCAGCGCTTCGCGCGCGTCGGCTGGCTCGCCGATGAAGAAGCCTTCGTCGAGATGGTGTGTCGCGTAGTCCGCGGCGCCCAAGGCGAAATCGATCAATCGGTAGCGAACAGCCACATCGTCCGGGCCGGCCGCCAGTGCGCGGCGCAGGAGATCGCCATCATTCTGCAGCAGCCCCAGCCAGCGCAGCGGCGCGTGCGCCGTCGGTTCGCTGTCGATCCAGGCTTGCAGTGTCGGGACCAGGAAGCGCGCGAGCAGCGGCTGGGCAAGGAACTGGTGGGCTTCGCGCGTCTGCCTGTGCAGCGTGAGTATCTGCAGGCTCAGCTCGCGGGCTGGCGGGGAATCGGGAGCAGGAGCATGGCGCAGGAAGCCTTCGAGGGCGGCAAACGCCTCGCGACGCACGCCTCGACTGCGGGCGCGGGCGTAATCCGCCAGCGCCTGCAGGCCGGGCAGGCTCGCCAGTTCATCGGCGAGCCGTTCCAGTCCTTCGAAGTTCTCCTGGTTCCAGTAGTGCATGAGCCGGTGTGCTTAGCGCGCGGCCAGCAGTTCCTTGCCGCGCACCACGGCGGCGCGGACCTGGTTCGGTGCGGTGCCGCCGATGTGGTCGCGGGCGTTCACCGAGCCTTCCAGGGTCAGCACGGCAAACACGGCGTCGGCGATCTG
>CBIGPF010000188.1:0-10950 GCA_966191535.1 uncultured Pseudomonas sp.
CCCTGGAGTCGCTGCGGGTAGCCAGTGAGCCGGACGGCCGCTCGGTACTGCGCCTGCGTTTTTCCTGCGGCACCCTGGCGGACTGGAAGCAGATCGACCTGGGCAACCTGCCGCTCTACCTGAATGCCGACGCCGCGCTGGCCAGCGCGCTGCACCAGGCGCTGACGCTACAGACCCAGGCGCTCTACCTGCGCCTGCCCGGCGAGGCGGATCGCCAGCCGCTGCAGGGGCATTTCTCGCCCAAGGGCTTTGCTGCCGGGGATCGACTCTGGCCCAAGGCCGACAGCGCCTTCAGCGGTTACCAACTGCTGCTGGAGTACTTCACCTTCCGCGAAAAATTCATGTTCGTCAGCCTGCACGGGCTGGAGCGCATGCCGATCCGCGAAGGGCTGCCCTGGTTCGAGTTGGACGTGGTGCTGAGCGAGCAGTGGCCCCACGAGTTCCTGCTCAGCGCCGAGCATGTGCGCCTGCATGCGGTGCCGGTGATCAACCTGTTCCCGCTGGAAGCCGATCCCATGCGCCTGGCGCCGTTGCAGACCGACTACCTGCTGCGGCCGATGCGCCTGCAGGACGGCCACACGGAAATCTACTCGGTGGACAGCGTCACTTCGTCCAAGAGCACCGAGCGCCAGGACTACGTGCCCTTCACCAGCTTCCGCCACAAGGGAGGGATGCTCCGCGACGAGGCGCCCGAGCGCTACTTCCATACGCGCCTCAAGCGTGGCGTCAACGGCATGCACGACACCTGGCTGATCCTTGGCGGCGAGGGGTTCGACCGCGACCGCCTGCGCGAGGGCGAGAGCCTGTCGCTGCGCCTGACCGGCACCAACGGCCTGCTGCCACGTAAAGCCTTGCAGAGCACGCTGCTGGACACCGTGATGCAGGCTGCGCAGGTCGAACTGCGCGTGCGCAACCTCTGTGCGCCAACCTTGCCCTGCTACCCGCCCAACCGCGACCGCTTCCACTGGCGCGTGCTCAGCCACCTGGGTTCGAACTTCCTGCCGATGCTGGACAACGCCGAAGTGCTGCGCGGCACCCTGGCGCTCTACGACTGGACTCACAGTGAGCTGAACCGCCGGCGCCTGGAGGCCATCGCCGAGGTGCGCCACCACCTGGTGCAGCGCTTCGAGAAGGGCTTCCTGCTGCGCGGCGTCGATATCGAGGTGACGCTCGATGCCAACGGCTTCTCCGGCGAAGGCGACATCCACCTGTTCGGTGAAATGCTCAACCGCTTCTTTGGGTTGTACGCCGATATTCATCTGTTCAACCAGCTCACGCTGGTCCTGCAACCTTCGGGCAAATGTCTGCGATGGAAAGAGAACCACAGTCAGCGTATTCCCGGCTGAAGGCCAGCGGGCTGCTGGAGGCGCTAGGCGAGCGCCTGCCCCAGGCCAGCCTGTATCGCTTCTGCCAGTTGCTCGAGGCGGCATTGCCGGGCAATCCGCCGCTGGGCAGTACGTCGAACCCGGCGGACGACCCCGTGCGCTTCCGGCCGCATCCGGGTATGGGCTTCCCGGCCAGTGAGCTGAAGGCCTTCGAAACGGACGAGGAGCATCCGCTGCGTCCTGTCACGGTGCGCACGCGCCTGCTCGGGCTGTACGGCGTCGACTCGCCCATGCCCACCGCATACCTGGACGACATCGCCCAGCGCCGCGAGGGGCATGAGGCGCTGGAGGCCTTCCTCGATATTTTCAATCACCGGGTGTTCACGCAGTTCTACCGGATCTGGCGCAAGTACTCCTATCCCGCGTCGTTCGCGGCGGGGGGCGTGGACGACACGTCGCAGTGCCTGCTCGGGCTGATCGGCCTGGGCATTCCCGGCACCGCCGAGCACATCGCCACGCCGGTGTCGCGCTTCCTCGCGCTGCTGGGGGTGATGCGCCTGCCGACACGCAATGCCGAAGGCGTGGTGGCGCTGGTGAAGCTGCTCGCGCCCGGCACCCAGGCGCGGGTGACACCGCACTGGCCGCGCAAGGTGCCGCTGGCCAGCCCGGCCAGCCTGTTGCGCCGCCAGCCGGTGTGCCTGGGACAGGGCACGCCGCTGGGCGCCAGCGGAGCGGATGCCAACAGCCAACTGCTGCTGGTGCTGTCGACCGAGGACCTCGACGAGGCGCGCGGCTGGCTGCCGGGCGGACAGTTGCACAGCGACCTGCTGGTGCTGCTGCGGGTGTATCTGGGCTG
Source organism: uncultured Pseudomonas sp. (assembly GCA_966191535.1). Classification (GTDB taxonomy): domain Bacteria; phylum Pseudomonadota; class Gammaproteobacteria; order Pseudomonadales; family Pseudomonadaceae; genus Pseudomonas. Next base: position 2,182 of record CBIGPF010000188.1, read on the forward strand.
GCGTTGCACGGCGCGTCTGCAGCTCTCGCTGCCGCTGGGCTGCCTGCCACCGCCCTGCCTGGGCAACCCCGCGGTGCTGCTGGGCATGACCGCCGTGCCAGGCCTGGACGAGCGCATGCGGCGAAGGGCGGGGCATGGCTGCGTCACGGTGAATCTGGGGCGCTATCAGGGACTGAGTGAAAATTCGATGAGCAGGGAGACACAAGATGTCGCTTACCGTTTCTAGATCACTGCTGGCGGTGCTGCTGGTGGCCGGCTTGCTGGCTGGCTGCGGCCTGACCCAACGGACCATGGACGCCGGCAAGTCGGTCGGCCATGCGATCTTCTACAAGCAGGTCAAGGTGCTGCACCTGGACTTCAGCGGGCGCGCGGCGCTGAACACCAACTCGCGGGACATGAGCGGGCTGTCGGTCTCAACGCTGGTGCGGGTCTACCAGCTGCGCGACCGCAAGGCGCTGGACAAGGCCAGCTACCAGGACCTGCTGGGCGAGGGTGATCAGGTGCTGGCCGCCGACCTGCTGGACCAGCACCGGCTGGTGGTGAAGCCTGAGGAGGGCGCGCAACTGAACGAGCCGCTGTCCGCCGATGCGCAGTTCGTCGCGGTGGTAGCGCTGTTCCGATCGCCCGATGCGCAGGGCGACAGCTGGCGCCTGGTGCTCGCCCGCGACGAGCTGGACCCGGACAACCCACGGGTGATCGAGCTGGGCGACAACACCCTGGCCCTGCTGCCATTGCCGAAGAAGGACTCCTGGTGGTGAGCGAGCAGAGCCCGTCGCTATACGAGCTGCTGCTGCAGAATTTCAGTGGCGAACTCGACCTGCACCAGGTGCGCGAGGAGGACCAGCCGATGCTCTCTGTGCTGGACAACCTGCAGCGCATCCTCAACTGCCGCGCCGGCACCCTCAGCCATCTGCCCGACTACGGCCTGCCGGACATGAGCCAGATTCTCCACGGCATGCCGGGCAGTGCCCACGGGTTGATGGCGACCCTGCGCGACATGCTGCTCACGTATGAGCCGCGGCTGGCCGCGGTACAGGCCGTGCTGCTGCCGCAGACGCTGCCCGGGCATCTGGAATACAGCCTGGAGGTCGAGCTGCGCGATGGCAGCCGCGCCACCTTCGGCACGACGCTGGAGCCCCAGGGCAAGGTGCTCATGCGCCACCTGAAACAACGCGACTATCTGCAGCGCTGATGACAATGGATTGGGATCAAGGGATGACGGTGGTCGAGGAAAAACTGTTGCTGGGCGGTGATCCGAGCGGGCATGAGCAAGCCGCTGCGCTGGGAGCGGAACTGGCGAAACTGAGCCACCCGGCGCGGCCGGATGTGGATTGGCCGAAGGTGGAGCGCCTGTGCCTGGCGCTGTTCCGCGAGCATGGCATGGAGTTGCAGTCGGTGACGGCCTTCGCCCTGGCTCGCGCGCACCTGTATGGTTTGCAGGGACTGGACGAGGGGCTGAGCCTCACCTGTACCTTGCTTGCCGGTGACTGGGAGCGCCTGTGGCCGCCATCTGCGGCGGTGCGTCTGGAGATGCTCGGATGGCTGTTCGCCCAACTCCGACTGTGGTTGCGTGGGCTGCCGTTGTCGGAGACGGATATGTCCGATCTGCTGCAGCTGGACGAGCCGCTCAAGGAGCTGACGCAACTGCTGCAACGTCGCGAGCAGGCCACACTGGCTTCACTGGAGGCCTTGCGCAGCCAGGTACAGGGGCTGCTCAGAAGGCTCTCGCCAGAAGATGATGCCGCGACCAACTGGGTGGTCACGATTGCGGCGGCGGAGGCCAAGACTGATCCGCCAAGCGTCGCCGTGCCGACCCGGAAGCGCCGGCCGGTGCGTCAGCAGCGCGGCGATACACCGGCGGTGGTAGTGCTCAAGGTGGACAGGCCGGAGGTGCCGACACAGGGAAAAGGCCGTGCGTTCTGGCCCTGGTTGTTGCTGCTGGGTGTGCTGATCGTCTTGTCCGGGTTGCTTGCCTGGGCATACAGCCAAGGCTGGCAGGCGGTGCGGGTCGAGACCGCACCGACGCCGACACCCCAGGCGGTGCGCCTGGACGGCCAGTTGCTGTTCCCGCCAGGCAAGGCGGAGCTCCGCCCGGAGTCAGCCAAGGTGCTGATCAACAGCCTGATCGATATCAAGGCGCAGCCGGGCTGGCTGATCGTCATTACCGGCCACAGCGACTCAACGGGAGATGCCCGGCGCAACCTGGAGCTGTCCCGCGATCGTGCGACAGCGGTGCGGGATTGGATGCAGCGCATGGGCGATATCCCGGACGATTGCTTCGAGGTGCGCGGCGCGGGTGATAGCCAGCCGGTAGCCAGCGACGAAACCGAAGAGGGTCGCAACGCCAACCGGCGGGTGGAGATCACCCTGAAGCCCGAAGGCGGCGCGTGCAGGAAAACGGGAGAAAACCCGCCAGGCTGAGCCTCGCACCTCCCCGAGAAGCCAGCCGGAGCTGGCCTTCGGTGAGGTGCGGGGAGGCCGTCAGCAGACCGCGATATGCGAATCCGCACGCGGCTCGGTGCCGCCGCAGAGCACGCCGGTCTGCGGATCGCGGACGATGATCTGTCCGCGCCCGTAGTCGGTCAGGTCGCAGGCGATCTCGACCTCGTGGCCGCGCCGGGCCAGGCCGAAGGCCAGGTCGCGGTTGGCGTGCTGCTCGATGCCGACCTTCATGCCGCCCAGCCATTGCCAGCGCGGGGCATCCAGCGCGGCCTGGGGGTTGAGGCCGAAGTCGACCAGGTTCATCACCATCTGCACGTGGCCCTGGGGCTGCATGTAGCCGCCCATCACGCCGAACGGGCCGACCGCCACACCATCCTTGCTGAGGAAGCCGGGGATGATGGTGTGGAAGGTCTTCTTGCCCGGCGCCAGTGCGTTGGAGTGCGCCGGGTCGAGGCTGAACTCCGAACCACGGTTCTGCAGGCCGATGCCGCTGTCAGGCAGCACCACGCCGGAGCCGAAGCCGTGGTAGGCACTCTGGATGAACGAGACCATGTTGCCTTCGCCGTCGGCGGTGGCGATGTACACGGTGCCGCTGGAGTGCGGGTCGCCATGTTTGGGTTCGGCAGCCTGCTCGCCAATCTCGGCGCGGCGGCGCGCGGCGTAGTCGTCGGACAACAGCGCAGCGGTGCTGACGCGCATGTGCTCGGCGTCGGTAATGTAGTGCAGGCCGTCGGCGTAGGCCTTTTTCATCGCTTCGAGCTGCCGGTGCCAGGTGAGTTGGCTGTCGCGCTGGTCGAAGTCGTAGCCCTGGAGGATGTTCAGGGTCATCAGGGCGATCAGGCCCTGGCCGGCTGGAGGGATTTCCCAGACGTCATAGCCGCGGTAGTTGGCCTTGATCGGCTCGACCCACTTGGGTTTGTAGCCGGCCAGGTCAGCAGCGCTCAGCTCGCCACCGGTGGCCGCGGAGTGGGCGGCCAGGCGCTCGGCGATGGCGCCACGGTAGAAGCTTTCGCATTTGGTCTCGGCCAGTTCGGCGAGGGTTTTCGCCTGGGCCGGATTGCGGAACAGCTGGCCGGCGCGTGGAGCTTCGCCATTGATGGTGAAGGTGTCGAACCAGGTCTCCAGCGCCGGCTCGGCGGTGCGGCTTTGCTGGTACTCGCGGCGGGCGATTTCCCACTGGTGGGCGACCACCGGGGACACCGGGAAGCCGTCACGGGCGAGTGCGATGGCGGGCTGCAGCAGGTCGGCGAACGGCAACTTGCCGAAGCGTGCGGACAGCTCGGCCCAGGCCGAGGGAATGCCCGGCACGGTGACCGGCAGCCAGCCGTGCACCGGCATCTTGTCATGGCCAGCCGCCTTGACCTTGTCGATGGAAAGGGAGGCGGGCGCATGGCCGCTGGCGTCCAGGCCGTGCAGCTGGTCCTTGATCCAGACCAGGGCGAATGCGTCGCCGCCGATGGCGCAGCCGGTGGGTTCGACCACGGTCAGTGCGGCGGCGGTGGCGATGGCGGCGTCGATGGCGTTGCCGCCGGCGCGCAGCATGGCGATGCCGGCCTCGGCAGCCAGGGGCTGCGAGGCGGCGACCATGCCGTTGCGGGCGAACACGCTCTGGCGCTGGGAGGCGTAGGGATACTCGTGAGCGGAAAACTTAAGCATGGCAGGGCTCTTCGAAGGTCATTGGCCAGTTTTGATTCGGGTCCATTCGCGGGTGATCACGCGCTGGATCTTCGGCGGCAGGTCGGCGGAGACGTAGAGCTTCTCGATCACCGCGTCGCTGGGGTAGATGCCGGGGTTGTCGCGTACTTTCGGGTCGAGCAGCGCGGTGGCTCCGGTATTGGGGTTGGCGTAGCCGACGTAGTCGCTGACCGGGGCGATCACTTCCGGGCGCAGCAGGTAGTTGACCAGCTCGTGGGCACCCTTGGGGTTCTTCGAGTCACGCGGGATGGCGAGCATGTCGAACCACAGGTTGGCGCCTTCCTTGGGGATCACGTAGCGCACGTCGATCTTCTTGCCGGCTTCCTGGGCACGGGTCTGCGCCTGCATCACGTCGCCCGAGTAGCCGACTGCCACGCAGATGTCGCCGTTGGCGAGGTCGGTGGTGTACTTGGAGGAGTTGAAGTAGGTGATCGACGGGGCGAGCTTCTGCAGCAGGGCGGAGGCCTTGGTGTAGTCGTCCGGGTTGGTGCTGTTCGGGTTCAGGCCGAGGTAGTGCAGTGCCTGCGGGATGATCTTGACCGGCGCGTCGAGGAAGGCGACGCCGCAACCGTGCAGCTTGGCCAGGCTCTCCGGCTTGAAGATCAGGTCCCAGGAGTCCAGCGGGGCGCTGTCGCCCAGGGCGGCCTTGACCTTGTCGTAGTTGTAGCCGATGCCCACGGTGCCCCACATGTAGGGTACGGCGTACTGGTTGCCCGGGTCGGCGGCTTCCAGGCGCTTCATCAGGCGCGGGTCGAGGTTCTTCCAGTTGGGCAGCTGCGAGCGGTCGAGCTTCTGGTAGACGCCGGCGTTGATCTGCTTGGTAAGGAACTGGCTGGACGGCACCACCAGGTCGTAGCCCGAGTGGCCGGAGAGCAGCTTGGCTTCGAGCATCTCGTTGGTGTCGAAGACGTCGTACTGGACCTTGACGCCGGTGTCCTTCTCGAAGTTCTTCAGGGTGTCCGGACCCATGTAGTCGGACCAGTTGTAGAAACGCACCAGCTTGTCGTCGGCCTGCGCTGCGGTGGCGCAGGCGAGGAGGGTCAGTGTGCTGGCGAGCAGAACGCGTTTACGCATGACTATTCCTTGTGACTGGTTTGGGAGACGTGGCTAGAGAACGCGACTGAGGAATTCCCGCGTGCGCGGGTGGTGTGGATTGCCGAAGACCTGCGCGGGCGGGCCTTCCTCGATGAGTTCACCCTGGTGCAGCACCACCACACGGTCGGCCACTTCGCGGGCGAAGCCCATCTCGTGGGTGACGACCACCATGGTCATGCCTTCGTCGGCCAGTTCCTTCATCACCTGCAACACCTCGCCGACGGTTTCCGGGTCGAGGGCGCTGGTGGGCTCGTCGAAGAGCATGGCCTGGGGCTTCATCGCCAGCGCGCGGGCGATGGCCACGCGCTGTTGCTGGCCGCCGGAGAGCTGGCCGGGGTAGTGCTCGGCCTTGTCCGACAGGCGCACCCGCGCCAGTAGCCGACGGGCCTGGTCCAGCGCTTCGCCCCTGGAGACGCCGAGCACCTGGGTCGGCGCTTCGATGATGTTCTCCAGCACGGTCATGTGCGGGAACAGGTTGAAGCGCTGGAACACCATGCCGATGTCGCGGCGACGGCGGGCGATGTTGCTTTCCGAATCACGCACCAGCTTGCCGTCGGGGCGTTCGCGGTAGCCCATCAGTTCGCCGTTGACGCGGATGCTGCCACCCTGGATGTCTTCCAGGTGGTTCATGCAGCGGATGAAGGTGGTCTTGCCCGAGCCGGAAGCGCCGATCAGCACCACCACTTCGCCACGGCGCACCTCCAGGGACACGCCCTTGAGGATTTCCAGCTCGCCGAAGGCCTTGTGCACGTCGCGGGCCTGGATCACCACGTCTTTCATATCCGGGATCATCTCAACGCCCCCTCAGCAGTTTCATCGCCTGCCGACCGAACATGCGGTTCGGTGCGGCAGCGTGGCCGTCGGATTTGCCGAAGCGCACTTCCAGCCAGCGCTGGAAGAAGCCCCACAGGGTGGTCAGGGCGAGGAAGTAGATCGCCACGACGAGGTACAGCTCGAAGACGCGGAAGGTCGCCGAGGTGACCATCTGGGTGCTCAGCAGCAGTTCCTGCACGCCGATCACGCTGACCAGCGTGGTGTTCTTCAGCATCACGTTGAACTCGTTGCCCAGCGGCGGAACGATCACCCGGAAGGCCTGGGGCAGGACGATGCGGCGCATCAGCTTGGGGAAGGTCATCCCCAGGGACTTGCCGGCCTCGTACTGGCCCTTGTCCACCGCGCCGATGCCGGCGCGGATGATCTCGGCCATGTAGGCGCCTTCGTTGAGGCCCAGGGCGATGATCGCCGCCTGGATGTTGCCGGGCAGGATGAACAGCCCCAGGTCCAGGTCCTCGAAGCGGAACAGGCCGCCGGCGGCCAGCGCGGTGTACAGGAAAACGATCTGTACCAGCAGCGGCGTGCCGCGCATCAGCCACACGTAGAAGCGCACCGGGTATTGCAGCAGCGGGTTGGTCGACAGGCGCATCAGCGCCGCCAGCAGCCCGAGCACGCAGCCCAGCAGCATGGCGCTGACGGCGATCACGCAGGTCAGCCAGAGGCCGTAGAGGTAGATGTCGCTCGGTCGCAGCAGGTACTGCCAGAAAACGTCCCAACTGAAGTTCATGGCTCGTTACCTCAGTCCAGTTTGTCGCCTTCGATGTGCCACTTGGCCAGGAGCGCGGCGTAGCTGCCGTCAGCCTGCATGTCCTTGATGATCTGCGTGACGGCCTCGCTGAGCTGCTTATCATCCTTGCGGATGCCGAGGCCCGTGAGGATGCGCGCGAAGGCCGGTACGCCGATCTCGAACAGGTCCGGCGCCATGCTCTGGTAGTAGCCGGCGGTTTCCACGGTGGTGCCGTAGGCGTCGGTCTGGCGGATGCGCAGGGACTGGAAGGCGTCGGTGTCGGTGTTGTAGACCACCACCTTCATCGGCGGCTTGCCGGCCTTGGCCAGCTTCTCGTTGTGCGCGTCGAGCAGGGTGCGGATGGTCGAGCCGTTGAGCACCGCGACCTTTTTGCCGGAGAGATCGTCCAGGGTGCGGATGCCCTCGGGGTTGCCCTTGGCGACCACCACGGCCTGGCTGGAGTACATGTAGTTGACCATGTCGATCACTTCACGCCGCTCGGGCTTGTCGAACAACTGGTCCACCAGCATGTCGCACTGGCCGGCCAGCAGCGCCGGGATCAGCCCGGAGAAGGGCGTGATGCGCCAGTCGATCTTCTTGTCGCCCAGGCGCTTGGCGATGGCCTCGCCGAGGTCGATGGTGACTCCGGTGAGTTTCTGGTTGGCGTCGTAGAAGCCCATGGGCGGGGAGTCCATGCCGCCGCAGAAGGTCACCTTGCTGGCGCTCTGCAAGCGGTCGGGAATCTTCACATCGGCGTGCGCCAGCGGGGCGGCCAGGCAAAGGGCGAGAAGGCACTGCGGGATCCTGCGTTCGAACATGTTGAGCTCCGGGGTGGGGTTGCCAGGGGCAGTTCAGGGACACAGAAGTACGGGTCTAGGTGCCCGTTGCTTCAATTCGCTTCTTCGTGGATTGCGTTTGGGTGGAGTGCGCGTGGGTGGAACGCGCTTTCAGGTGGCTTGCGCCTCCAGAAACTTGGCCAGGGACGGGATGGTTCCCTCGATGTGGTCGCAGATCACCCGTTCGGCTTCGCGGGCGTCGCCCGAGCGCAGGGCGTCGAGGATCACCGTGTGTTCTTCGCGGGCGCTCATGGGCTTGTCGACATGCTGCAGCCACAGGCGCATGTGCGGCTCGATCACCGAGTACAGCGCGGTGATCTGGCGCAGCAGGCGCGGGCGTCCGGCGAGGCTGCAGAGGTATTCGTGGAAGGCGCGATGACGGCTGACCCACTCGGCGCTGTCGTCGCGGTAGTCGTCCATCTCGTCGAGCATGCGTTCGAGGCGGGAGAGGTCGCGGTCGGTCAGTTGCGGCACGGCGATGCGGATCGCCAGGCCTTCCAGGGCGCTGCGCATCTCGAAGACTTCGCGCATTTCCTCGATGTTCAGGCCACTGACGATGGCACCGCGGTTGGGCCGCAAGGTCACCAGGCCCTCGGCGTCCAGGCGCTTGAAGGCGCCGCGCACGGGCATGCGACTCATGCCGATCTCGCTGGCGATGTCCTCGGCCACCAGGCGGTCACCGGTCTTGTAACGTCCGGTGCAGATGGCCTGGAGGAGGTAGTCGTAGGCCTCGTCTTCGGCGCTCATCGGGGGGCGGGCAGCGGGTACCAGGCGCATGGGGTGCTTCCTCGTGGATTTTTGGATCCAATTATCCATGCATGCAATTAAGCAGTTGCCGTGCCAATGACGGCGAAACGCTTGGAAGTCGGCGGGGTAGAGCGGCGCGTGTAGGAAACTGGTGTAGGAGTCGCAACAGGGGAAGGGGGCGAAACGGTAACGGATGCGGTGATTCGTGCGCGTTCACGGTGCGCATCGGTAACGTTGTGGTGCGTGTTGAGACGGTGCAGGAGTGGGGCATGCGTGCGACCAGCCGCGCGCCAGGGCCGTCAGGCCGGCGCGGAGCTGAGTTCGGCCTGTCGGCCGGCTCGCGGGCATGGCCCGCTCCTACAAGGGAGCACTCGCCATCAGGTCCCGATCACG
>CBIGPF010000189.1:0-10847 GCA_966191535.1 uncultured Pseudomonas sp.
CTTTCGCAGCAGGCTTAGCAGCCGGTTTGGCGGCAGGCTTGGCAGCAGCAGGTTTAGCAGCAGCGGTCTTCGCAGCGGGTTTGGCTGCAGGTTTGGCAGCAACTTTCGCAGCAGGCTTGGCAGCCGGTTTAGCAGCGGGCTTGGCTACCGGCTTGGCAGCCGCTTTCGCGGCAGCAGGCTTGGCGGCGGCGACCTTGGCAGCAGGTTTTGCAGCAGGTTTTGCAGCGGCTTTCGCGGCGGGCTTGGCAGCCGGTTTAGCAGCAGGCTTGGCGGCCGGCTTGGCAGCGCTCCGGGCAACCGGCTTGGCAGCGGCAGCCACCGGCTTGCGGGTAGCGAGGGATTTGCCAGCGGCTTCCTTCACCTTGGTCACGCCCTGGGCAAGCTTCAGGCTCTCCTGCACATCGCGCTTGAGGTTGGCGATGTAGGCACGGGTTTCAGTCTGGCGGGTCTTCAGAACATCCAGCACACCATCGAGCTCAGCGATGCTCGACTTGGCTTTGGCCTGCGCCTTTGCCTTGCCGGCCTTGGTCGCGTCCTGCAGCTTGGTGCGTGCGTTGTGCAGCTTCTCCTGAGCCTTGCCGCGTTGTTTCTCGAGCTTGGCGAGCAGCTTTTCGGAATCGACGAGCGCCTGCTTGCAGGCACCTTCGAGGTGTTCGATCAGACTGTTGGACAACTGGTGCAGCAGGTGCAGAGGGGTAGTGACGGGTTTCTTGTTGGCCGACATGACGTGCCTCCTGGCGGACGTGGTTGCGCCCATACTAGCCCCGCTGATGGCCTCTCGCCAATGTCCTGATTGTGCTGCAGGCCGCAGCAGGCATCGGCTTCAGAGGATTTCAGCGTTGCGCGAAGGCGCGTTTTTTCACTCACCCAATGACGCCGCCACACGAACTTGGTTCCGTGGCCGCAACCGGCAGCACGGCGCAAACGCCCGCGCCCCGTGCCTTTGAGGCCGAAAAAAATATTTGCGCCACAGAGCGCAAAGCCCCGTTACAGAGCCTTCCCCATGCTTTACGGAAACCGATTTCCAGACGATTCCACAGTCGTCGGCGATCACCCTGCGCAGCGCGCAGAGCACACCCGCGACGTAGCAGGAAACGTGCGCAAGAAGATGCCCGACGGCGGCGCAACGGCACGCTTTCAACAGTGACTGCGCGCGCAAAAAAGAGTCTCCGAGCACGCACGTGAGCTGCCAAATGGCGTGCATTTTCCACCACGGCGAACGCATTCCGGGACCGGCAGCCGAATCCCATCGCATCCTGGAGTCCGACAGCGATCGGGAGGATGGCGCGACCAGGAGCAGAAATGAAAACGGCGCGAGTGCTTGAAGCGCTCGCGCCGTTGTCGGGCAACTCGACGATCAGGCCGTGACGGCTTTCTGCTCGTGGGAGTTGTGCAGCACCTCGATCAGGCAATCTTCCAGCTCGAAGCGTTCGTGCAGTTGCTGGCGCAGGCTCTTCAGTTCGCTGGTCAGGCAGGTGCCTTCGCGGCAATCACCGTTGTCGCAACGGTCGTTGAAGTTGAGCGCATTGGCGGTGATGGTTTCCAGCCGCGGGTAGATCTGCTTGGCCAGTTCGAGTCCACGGGTATCGCCGAAGGCCTGGGCCTCGTTCATCAGCTGTTCGTAGACTTCGAAGTGCCCCGCCGACACGTAGTCGAGCAGGAGCTGGCAGAAGCTCTGGAGGTTCTCGGCGTTGGTCTTCGGTGCCTGGACACCGTCCAGGGAATCGAATGCCCGGACCAACTCATGTCGATCCCGCAACCAGCGGTCGATCAGCTGGTGTACGCCTCCCCAACGTTCCTGGGCATTACGGCAGCTCTCGAGCATGTTGTCCTCACTTCCCTTTTCGCCGTCCCGGCAAAGTCCGCCCCGGGACAATATTCTGTCGACTCTCGACATCCGCGATGTGTGAAGCTTGTTCGGCGGCGGCTTTCCGACGGAGTGGAAAACCAGAGTATGCCCGCCCGTTATCGCCTTCAAGACACCGGCAACGGGAAAATTCATACGAGCGTTTAATCGACAGACCGCGACGCCTCTGGCCTGCGCCGATGAGGCGCAGGCCATGGCGAATTGAGATGCGACGCTCAGCCGCGGCGGCGGAAGAACTGCACGATGGCGAACAGCGCGTAACCAACGAACGCCAGCAGGCTCCACTCCGCGATGCTCATGCCGAGCAGGGTCCAGGTCACCTCGGCGCAGTCGGCCGAACCGTGGAACATGGTGTAGAGGATCTGCGTGTAGGGCATGCTTTCGAGCATGAAGTCCAGCGGCGGCAGGCACGACGGCAGTTGGTCCGGCGGCAGGGTCTGCAGCCAGATCTGGCGCCCCGCGGTGCCGGCACCACCCAGCGCACTGAGCAGGATCAGCAGCGAGTACACGCGCGGCGCGCGGCCGTGCAGCGCAGCGATCAGCGAGAACAGGCCGCAGCCGGCAAAGAAGATGCGCTGCAGGATGCACAGTGGGCAGGGCTCCAGCCCAACCACGTACTGCAGGTAGAAGCCAGTGCCGAGCAAAGCGACGCAGGCGAGGAAAGCAAGGAAGAACAGGGAACGAGGGCTGGCCAGGTTCATGGCGGCTCCACTGAAAAGCGCTGTTGCACGAAAGGCCGCTACGGTAGAGGAAACACGGCGATCAGTTCAAGGCGAGTGTCTAGACTGGCCGTGGCACTCATCCGGGAATTCCTGCCATGCGTCGTCATCTCGTACTTTGCTTGCTGCTTTCCCTGACAGCAGCACCGGCCATTGCCGCCACCGATCTCAGCCAGATCCGTCTACCGGAAGGGTTCCATGTCAGCCTGCTCACTGACCAGGTACCGGGTGCCCGTGCCATGGCCTGGGGTGACAAGGGCACGCTGTTCGTGGGCAGCCGCTCGGCCGACAAGGTCTACGCCGTGAAGCCCGACGGGCAGGTGAAGGCGCTCGCCGATGGCCTGCAGATGCCCGTGGGTGTGACATTCCACAAGGGTGACCTGTACGTTTCCTCGATCAACCGCATCGTCGTGCTGCGCGACATCGAGGCGCACCTCGATGCCCCGCCCAAGGCCGAGGAACTGCCGGCACAGTTTCCGAAGGAGACCGCGCATGGCTGGAAGTTCATTGCCTTCGGCCCCGACGACAAGCTCTATGTACCGGTCGGCGCACCGTGCAACATTTGCCGCCCGGACCGCGAGCACTACGCCAACCTGCAACGCATGAACGCCGATGGCAGTGCGCGGGAAGTGGTCGCCTACGGTATCCGCAACACCGTCGGCTTCACCTGGCATCCACAGACCAAGCAGCTGTGGTTCACCGACAACGGGCGTGACATGCTCGGCGACGACAGGCCCGATGACGAACTGAACAAACTCAGCAAGGCTGGCGAGGACTTCGGCTATCCGGACTGCCACCAGGGCGATATCGCCGACCCTGAGGAAGGCAAGACACCCTGCTCGGCCTTCACCCCACCGGTAGCCAAGCTCGGCCCTCACGTCGCTGCGCTCGGCCTGCGCTTCTACACCGGCGAGCAATTCCCCGCCGAATACCGCAACAACCTGTTCATCGCCGAGCATGGCTCGTGGAACCGCACGCAGAAGATCGGCTATCGCGTGGCACGGGTCGAACTCAACGACGACGGCACGCTGAGGCGCCAGAGCGTGTTTGCCGAGGGCTGGCTCGACAAGGACGGCCAGGTCCATGGACGGCCCGCCGATGTCCTGGTGGCGCCGGACGGCTCGCTGCTCGTCAGCGATGACCAGAACGGCGCGATCTACCGGATCAGCTACGACAAACCCTGAAAACGAAAACGGCGCCCTCGGGCGCCGTTTTCACGTGCAGCGACGGGATCAGGCCCGCGCCGGGACCGGTAGGGACACCGGCGGCGCCAGCAGGCCGAGACCTTCCTGGAACAGCTGGTTGCTGCGTTCCACCTCGCCCAGCTGCGCCAGCAGGCGCGCCAGTTCGGCACAGGTTTCTGCACTGCGCCGACGCGACAGGCTGACTTCCAGGTATTCGCGCGCCTTGCCCCACAGCTTGTTCTGCAGGCTCAGGCGACCGAGGGTCAGCAGCAGCTCGGGATCATCGCCCTGCTGCTTGAGCCAGCCTTCGGCGGTCTTCAACTGGTGCGCACCATCGCGACCACGGGCACGGCCATACAAGTGCACCAGGCGGCTGTCGTAGCCCTCCTTGAGCGCTTTGCGCAGCACTTCCTCAGCCTCTTCCGGCGCCCCCAGGCGCAGCAGCTGTTCGGCGTAGGCTGCCACCAGCGGCGGTTGCGCACGCAGGTTGCTCGGCACGTTCTGCCAGCGCTGGGTGAGCGGCTGCAGGCTGCTCTCGCCCTGCCCCACGCCCTGCTCGCCTGCCTCGCCCAGCGCAGCCATCCAGGTGCGACGCTCGAGGTCCGCCAACTCGGCGTTCTGCAGCACACGCTCCTTGCGCAGCTCCGGCAGGAGCACGCACAGCGCCTGCCACTCGTGGAGGCTGACGTAGAGCTGTTGGAGCAGGCGCAGCACGGTGGGATGACGCGGATGTTCCTGGTGCAGCTTGTCCAGCACGACGCGGGCGCGGGTGAAGTCGCCCCGGTTGATCAGCAGTTGCGCACGGGTCAGGCCCACCGCGAGCTCGGCGCCGGGTTCGCGCTCCAAGGCACGATCCAGCAACTCGTCGCACTCTTCGATCTTGCCCAGTTCGTTGGCCGCGCGGGCAGCCCCCAGGTAGTGCGGCAGCGGGCGGTCGTTCAGCTCTGCCGCGCGGCGCAGGTGACGCAGTGCCTGTGCCCAGTGGCCTTCGGCGAGATCACGCTGGCCGTGCTCCTCCGCCAGCTGCGAACGGCGGCGGCGATTGAAGCGCGACCAGGGGTTCACCACACGGCCGGAGACGCCTAGCAGACGCAGCACCAGGCGCACGGCGAGATAGATCACCCAGAGCACCACCAGCAGCGCGAGGAAGGTCCACAGGCTGGATTCGTAGCGGAAGCTCTTGTAGGCGATCAGCACGTAGCCGGACTGTTCGGCGATGGCCAATCCCACCAGCGTGGCCGCCAGGACCACGGCGAGGATCAGGACATAGAGGCGACTCATGGCAGGGTCCCCGCGTCCGGCGCCACCGCCTCCTGCTGCTGCACCGCGCTCTCGCGGCGCGACAGGTAGGCCTGCAGCGAACTCAGGGCCGGACCGAGGTCGGGCGTCTGCACGGTGACCGCCTGGCCGCTGAGCTCATCCAGGCGAGTGACGAGCGCACGGCTGTCGGCGAGATCGGCGTTGAAGAAATCGGCAATGATCTGCTTGGCCTGCTTGAGCGCCTGCTCGTAGACATCCTGCTTGCCATTCAGCGCGGCCCACTGAGCCTGCTCCAGGGCCAGGCTCAGGGCCAGGCGAACACGGTCCAGCTGCTGGCCGGAGAGCAGCGGGCGGATATCCTGCCCGGCGTTGAAATCGATGCGCACGTAGCGCGAGATGCGCTCCCACCACTGGTCCCAGGTGCTGCTGCCATCGCCCCAGGCGGTGCTCGGCCCGGCGCCGCCCTCGGAGGGCTTGAACGCCGGGTTCAGCGGTTGCAGCTGGGCAGCCTGGTCACGCAATGCGCCCAGTTGCAGGAACAGCCCGGTACGGTCCGGCCGCGGCAGCGCACGCAGCGCCTCGAGGCTCTTGGCCAATTGCGCGCGAGCAGCGAAGGCACCCGGATCATTGTTCACGCGGAGGATGTCGTCGGCGCCCTGGACCAGTTCGGTGGCGCTGTCGATATCCTGCAGGGCAGAGAGGCGCAGCGCGGCCAGGCGCAGCAAGTGCTCGGATTCGGCCAGGCGCCACTGCTGGCGGCTCTGCCCCAGCACCTGCTTGACCTGCTTGGCCAGTTGCTGCTGATCGCCCTGCAGCTCCACCACCAGGCGACGACGAGCTTCGAGTTCATCGGCGTTGGGCAGGGTGTCCAGGCGCTTGTTCAACTGGGCATTGGCGCTCTGCACGCCCTGCGCCTGGGCGCGGGCGTCCTCCAGTTGCGCGGCGCGCTGCTGCTCGGCGACCTTGAGTTGCTGGACCTGCCAGAGGCCCCAGCCACCTGCAGCGAGGCCGGCGGCGCCGACCAGCAGGGCCAGCAGCGCGATGCCCGTGCCACCCTTGCGCGGGGCCGGCGCGGCGGCCGGACTGGACGATGTTGGTGAAGTCTCTTGGGGAGTGACGGCTTCGCTCACAGATCCATCCTTCGCTCGGAAATTGTTCTAGTCGGCGTTTCTCAACGCTTCCATTAATGCCGCTGGGCTGGCGCCCCGGCAATCGATTACGTGCAGCGCACCCATCTCCCGCGCCTGCTCAGCCACTCGCGGACTGGGCACGAACAAGGGCATCGCGCTTACCTGCAGCCAATCCTCCGCCGCCAGCTGCCGCAGGTGCTCCAGTCCCTGCCCACTACTGACCGCGATGGCGTTCAAACGCTGCCCCTGGATTCGCCGCAGCAATTCGCCCCGGGGATAAGCCGGCAGTTCGCGCCGGTAGAGTTCCAGATAGTCGACCGCCACGCCTTGGCCGCGCAGGCGCTCGGCGAGGAATTCTCGGCCACTCTCGCCGCGCATGATCAACACCTTCGGATCATGCACCTGCAGGGCCTGCTCGAACGCCGGCAGGGCCAGCAACGCTTCGCTGTCGTCGCCATCCTGCGGACAGACGACATCCAGTCCGTAGTCTTCGAGGATAGCTGCCGTGGCGGCACCGACGGTGAACCAGCGCTGGGTCAGCGGCGGTTGCGGCCAGTAGCGGTCGAGCCGCTCCAGGCCCAGGCGAGCCGCAGGCTTGCTGACCACGATAACCGCGCAATAGCGGTCCAGGTCAAGGATCAGGCTGCGCTCGGCGGGTGTCTCTTCTCGCGGCGTGATCGCCAGCAAGGGCAGACAATCGCCGTGGATCCCGTGCTCGGCGAGGAAGGCGGCAAGCGCCGCGCAATCCTCGTCGGGGCGGGTCAGCAGTAGCCGCCAGCGGCTCACGGATGACCGGCCTCGCCATAGACCGCGGTAAGGATTTCCTGCGCACCCTGGTCCAGCAGTTCTTCCGCGACTTTCACCCCGAGGGTTTCGGCTTCGGCAAACGGCGCGCGGGCTTCGGCGCGCAGCAGTTGGGTGCCATCGGGCTGGCCAACCAGGCCGCGCAGCCACAGCTGGTCGCCTTCGAGGATGGCGTAACAGGCGATGGGTACCTGGCAACCGCCGTTGAGGCGCTTGTTCAGCGCGCGTTCGGCAGTCACGCGCAGGGCAGTCTCGCGGTGGTGCAGCGGCTGCAACAGCGCATGGATTTCGGCATCGGCAGTGCGGCACTCGATCCCCACCGCGCCTTGTCCGCCGGCCGGCAGGCTGGCTTCGACGCTGATGGAGGAGCGGATGCGGTCTTCGAAGCCGAGGCGAATCAGGCCGGCGGCGGCGAGGATGATGGCGTCGTATTCGCCGGCATCGAGCTTGGCCAGGCGGGTGTTGACGTTGCCGCGCAGGAAGCGGATCTGCAGGTCCGGGCGGCTGGCCAGCAACTGGGCCTGGCGGCGCAGGCTGGAAGTGCCGACCACACTGCCGGCGGGCAGGTCGTCGAGGCTGGCGTAGGTATTGGAAACAAAGGCGTCGCGCGGGTCTTCACGCTCGCAGATGCAGTACAGGCCCAGGCCTTCGGGGAAATCCATCGGCACGTCCTTCATGGAGTGCACGGCGATGTCCGCCTCGTTCTCCAGCAGGGCGGTTTCCAGCTCCTTGACGAACAGGCCCTTGCCACCGATTTTCGCCAGCGGCGCGTCCAGCAGCTTGTCGCCGCGGCTGGTCATCGGCAGGAGGGTCACGGTCAGGCCGGGATGGGCCTGCTCCAGGCGGGCCTTGACGTATTCGGCCTGCCAGAGTGCCAGGGCGCTCTGGCGCGTGGCGATACGGATTTCGCGAGACATGGGCATTTCCAGGCAAAGGAAGCGTGCAAGAAAGTGCCCGCATGATAACAGCTCGCGCAAACGAAAAGCCCGGGGGCCGCCCCCCGGGCTTCAGGCGCTGCGGCACTGTGTCGCTACAGGTTATGCATGAGTCGCCGAACACCGGCGACATGGCGGCGGCTGACGGTCAGCGCATCGCCGTTGAGTCCTTTCAGGTAGAGCTGGAAGTGTCCGAGTGGCGTGCGCTGCAGGCGCTCGATGCGTTCGCGGGAGACCAGCGCATTGCGGTGGATGCGCACGAAGCGGTCACCGAACTCGTCTTCCAGCGCCTTCAGCGGCTCGTCCAGCAGCACCTCGCCGCCGGCGTGGCGCAGGGTCACGTACTTGTGGTCGGCGATGAAGAAGATCACGTCTTCCAGCGGAATCAGCTCGATGCCCTTGCGGGTCCGCGCGCTGATGTGGCTGCGCGGGCCTGGGCCACCGGCTGCCGGGGGCTTGGTCAGCGCCGCCAGCTGCACGCGGTTGGGCCGCGAGGCTTTCTTCAGGGCCTCAGCCAGGTCCTCGCTGCGGACCGGCTTGACCAGGTAGCCGACTGCACTGACCTGGAACGCCTCCAGGGCGAATTCATCATGGGCGGTACAGAAAATCACCGCCGGCGGGGCTTCGCGCTCGCACAGCTTGGCGGCCACCTGAAGCCCGTCCAGGCCGGGCATGCGGATATCCAGCAGGACGATATCCGGCTTCAGGCTGTCGATCAGCGTCAGCGCTTCTTCGCCGTTGCTGGCGGATGGCTCGAGGACGCGATAGCCGTCCAGTTGCCCCACCAGCCGGGCCAGGCGCTCTCGCGCCAGGGGTTCGTCATCGACGATCAGGACATTCATAAGCTCAGGCTTCCTGCATGAGACGCGCACATGGATAGCGTAGACAGGTGAAGTGCCGTCCGTCACGGCGCTCGACGGTGAGACTAGCTTTTGGCCCGAAAAGTGCCGCAAGTCGCGCCGCAATATTTTGCAGGGCTTGCTTGGTCCCCTTCGTGGGCAGCGTCTCGGTCGATTCGTCGTACGGGTTGCTCACGCAGAGCTGGAACACACCGTCACGGTAGTCCGCCTCAACTTTCACCAGACCGCCTTCGATGCGCGGCTGGATGCCATAAATCAATGAGTTCTCGAGCAGCGGCTGCAGCGTCAGCTGGGGAATCGGCACGCCATCGGGCACGCCGCTCACCTGCCAGTCCATCTGCAACCGGTCGCCAAGACGGAACTGCTCAATGGAAAGATAGCGTCTGGCCAGCTCAAGTTCCTCTCCCCAGGAAATTAATGTTCCAGGTTTGGCCAGGCTGGCGCGAAAAAGATCCGAGAGATTCAGCACCGCCAACTCGGCCTTGCCCGGATCGATCTCGATCAGACTGGCAATGCTGTTGAGGCTGTTGAACAGGAAATGCGGACGGATGCGCGCCTGCAGCGACTCGATCCGCGCCCGCAGCTCGGCCTGTTCCTGCCGCCGCCATTGGCTCAGTAGATAAAAGTAGCGTAGCAACAGCGTGGACATGATGAGCGCAATCAACGCATGCCGCAGGTAGAGGTTGACCTCGCCGGTGCGGTTCATGGGCCCGCCGAGGGAGAAATAATCCGCCACCCAGGTGCAGCCCAGCGTCAGCAGGACCACCAGCGCACAACTGAGCAGCCCGGAGAACCACGCCGGCCAGCGCGCCATGAACGGCCGCAGCAGGCACAACAGCCCGGCCGAGAGCAGCACGATCCACTGCACGAACAGCGAGGACAGGGCCAGGCGCACCCAGTTGAAGCTGGGCGTCATGGGCTCGGCAAGCACCAGAACGAGCACCAGCAATTCGGCGAGCAGCACCAGGCTGAACAGCGCTTCTGGCTGGCAGAGTTCGGGGATGAAGTAGTCTTCGTTGGGCGCCGGCTTGTCGCCGGTCTTCGTCAGTCTGGGCATCGACGCAGTTTCCGTAAGCGCCTGCACGGCGGCAAGCGCCGCGTGCGACCAAAAGCCTGGAATTGTCGGGCAGCGCAAAGATCGGCCACGGGCCCCGCGACGATTCACCGCCCCTCCCCCGCCACAACCCGCCAAAGCGCCGCCGGTTTTGTGCTTCAGCCTGCTATTATCGTCGCACTTTGCCCTTCATGCAGACCGCGCGCCGCGCCTGCCCGTTTCAGCGAGAGAGATCCATGAGCGTAGAGAAGACCAACCAGTCCTGGGGCGGCCGCTTCAGCGAGCCCGTCGATGCCTTTGTCGCCCGCTTCACCGCTTCCGTCGACTTCGACAAGCGCCTCTACCGCCACGACATCATGGGCTCCATGGCCCACGCCACCATGCTGGCCAAGGTCGGCGTGCTGACCGACGCCGAGCGCGACACCATCATCGATGGCCTGAAGCAGATCCAGAGCGAGATCGAAGCCGGCACCTTCGACTGGCGCGTCGACCTCGAAGACGTGCACATGAACATCGAAGCACGCCTGACCGACCGCATCGGCATCACCGGCAAGAAACTGCACACCGGCCGCTCGCGCAACGACCAGGTGGCCACCGACATCCGCCTGTGGCTGCGTGACGAGATCGACCTGATCCTCGCCGAGATCACCCGCCTGCAACAGGGCCTGCTGGGCCTGGCGGAGGCTGAAGCCGACACCATCATGCCGGGCTTCACCCACCTGCAGACCGCGCAGCCGGTGACCTTCGGCCACCACCTGCTGGCCTGGTTCGAGATGCTCAGCCGCGACTACGAGCGTCTGGTGGACTGCCGCAAGCGCGCCAACCGCATGCCCCTGGGCAGCGCCGCGCTGGCGGGCACCACCTACCCGATCGACCGCACTATCACCTGCGAACTGCTGGGATTCGAAGCGATCTCCGGCAACTCGCTGGACGGCGTGTCCGACCGTGACTTCGCCATCGAATTCTGCGCCGCCGCCGCCGTGGCGATGATGCACCTGTCGCGCTTCTCCGAAGAGCTGGTGCTCTGGACCAGC
>CBIGPF010000190.1:0-10542 GCA_966191535.1 uncultured Pseudomonas sp.
ATGCCCGCGAACGGCGGACAAGGTCCGCCGTCAGCCCGGACTCAGAACAGCGGCAAGGTGTAGCTGACGATCAGGCGGTTCTCGTCCTGGTCGCGCTGCGTCGGGGTGCCGGAACCGCTGGCAGGCAGGCCGCTGCGCAGCATGGCGTTGCGCCAGGAGAAGCCCAGGCCCTTGAGGGTGCCTTCGGGGATCACATAGGACAGCGTCAGGTCGCGCTCCCACTCACCCTGGTCGCCACTGGCGGTCTTGATGTCGTCGCCCTTGAGGTAGATCGCCGCAAAGGTCAGGCCCGGCAGGCCGGCCTGGGCGAAGTCGTAGCCGTAGCGCGCCACCCAGGTGCGCTCGCCGGCATGCAGGAACTTGCCGATCTGCACGTCGGTGATCAGGTAGGCGCTGCCGCTGGCGCCGTCGCCGCGGTTCAGGTAGGGGAAGTCGCTGTCGCCGTTCATGACCTGGTAGCCAGCGCCGAGGCTGTGCCCGGACAGGCTGTAGGTGAACATCCCGCTGTAGGCGCGGTTGTCGACCTCGCCCTTGGTCACGCGATTGCCGTAGTAGCCGCTGGAGAGATAACCGTCGGCGCGGTCGGAGGCGCTGCCATTCTTGCCATCGGAATCGCTGTCGAAGGCGCGCAGGTCGGTCTTCAGCACGCCGGGGCCGAGGTTCAGGCTGTGCTGCAGACCAAGGAAATGCTGCTGGTAGAACTCGCTGAGCTGGCCGTAGTAGTACTGCAGCGTCAGGTCCTTGCTCAGCTTGTAGTCGCCGCCGGCGTAGTAGAACGCATTGCTGTCGCGGGCCGTCGCGCCGCTGTTGGCGCCCTGGATCGACATCCCACGCCAGTCGCTGGAGTTGCGCCCGCGGGTGTGTTCCAGCTTGCCGGCTACCAGGCTGAGGTTGTCGATGTCGGCGCTGGTCACCTGCCCGCCGTCGAAGGTACCCGGCAACAGGCGTCCGTCGTTGTAGGTCACCACCGGCAGCTTGGGCATCAGCGTGCCGTAACGCAGTTCGGTGCTGGAAATCTTCGCCTTCAGGGTCGGGCCGAGGCTGCTGAAGTCGTTCACTGCCTCGCCATTGCTCTTGGACGGGAACACCGTGCCGGCCTGCTGGCTGGGGGATTCATAGTGGGTGCCGCGGCCACTGTCGAGACGAATGCCGAGCAGGCCGATGGCGTCGACGCCCAGCCCAACCGTGCCCTGGGTGTAGCCCGAGGCGTAGTTGAGGATGAAGCCCTGGCCCCACTCTTCCTGGCGGCTCGGTTCGGCGGTGCCGTTGCGGTTGTCGCTGTTGATGTAGAAATTGCGCAGCGTCAGGCTGGCCTTGCTGTCCTCGAGGAAGCCGGCAGCCTGGGCGGCGGGCACGAGAAAGCCAAGGGCGGCGCAGGCGATGGCAGCGCCCAGGGTGGAGTTTTTCATTGTTGTCTCCGGGTCGTGGATGTCAGGGTGAGCGCCACCCGTCCCAGTGGTGCGGGCAGGCGCTGGATTTCAGGCAAAGGGAGGCCGACGACGCCGGGAGGCGCCGCCGATCAGGGGTGGATCAGATCAATGGTTCCATCAGGTCACGGGGGCCGGATTGAACAGCACCAGGTCGTTGTGCAGGTGGTGCCGCTCGGCCCAGGTCTGGACCTTGCCGCTGGCCACGTCGAGGTAGAGCTGGAAGATTTCCCAGCCCAGCTCGTCCAGGGTCATGCGCCCGGACGTGACGCGCCCGGCATCGACGTCGATCAGGTCGGGCCAGCGCTCGGCCAGCTCGGTGCGGGTCGCCACCTTGATCACCGGCGCCATGGCCAACCCGTAGGGCGTGCCGCGTCCGGTGGTGAAGATGTGCAGGTTCATCCCGGCGGCCAGCTGCAGGGTGCCGCAGATGAAGTCGCTGGCCGGGGTGGCGCAGTACTGCAGCCCCCTGCCCTTCACCCGCGCGCCCGGCGGGATCACGCCGGCGATGGCGCTGCTGCCGGACTTGGCGATGGAGCCCATGGCCTTCTCGACGATGTTGTTCAGCCCGCCCTTCTTGTTCCCGGGCGTGGTATTGGCGCTGCGGTCGGCCATGCCGCGGGCGAGGTAGCGGTCGTACCAGTCCATTTCGGCGACCAGTTGCTCGGCCACTTCGCGGTTGGCGGCGCGCGCGGTAAGCAGGTGGATGCCGTCGCGCACCTCGGTGTTCTCGGAGAACATCACCGTGGCCCCGGCCCGCACCAGCAGGTCGGCGGCCACACCCAGCGCGGGGTTGGCGGTGACGCCGGAAAAGGCGTCGCTGCCGCCGCACTGCATGCCGACCACCAGCTCCGAGGCTGGCACCGTCTCGCGACGGCGTTCGTTGAGCACGGCCAGACGCTCTTCGATCAGCGCGAGAATCTGCGTGACCATGCCCTGGAAGCCGTTGCCGGATTCCTGCAGGCGGTACAGCCACTGCGCCTCGTCCTGCCCGGCAGTGAGTGCGTCGCCGTCCATCAGTTGCACCGGCTGCAACTTCTCGCAGCCCAGGCCGATGACCAGCGCCTGGCCGCCGAGGTTGGGGTTGCGCGCCAGGTTGTACAACGTGCGGATCGGGATGATCGCGTCCGGCGCGTTGATCGCCACGCCACAGCCGTAGCTGTGGGTCAGCGCCACCACGTCGTCGACGTGCGGGTACTTGGGCAGCAACTCGCGACGGGCACGCTCCACGCAATGATCCAGCACGCCAGTCACGCACTGCACCGTGGTGCTGACGCCCAGCAGGTTACGTGTGCCGACACTGCCGTCGGCGTTGCGGTAACCCTCGAAGCTGTAGCCGGTGAGGGGTTCGGCAGCCGGCGGCACGTCAGTCGCCAGCGGTAGCGCGCCCAGCTCCGGTGGCTCCGGCAGGCTGAGCAGTTGCTCGGTCACCCAGCGGCCCCTGGCGATCGGCGCCAGCGCGTAGCCGATCACCGTGCCATAGCGCAGCACCGGCGCGCCTTCGGCGATGTCCACCAGCGCCACCTTGTGGCTCTGCGGGATCGACTCGGCGGCCACCAGCTCATCCGGGAAGCGACCGCCAGCGGCGACGCCCTGGTCGTTGACGACGATGGCGACGTTATCGTCCGCGTGCAATTTCACGTAGCGCGGCGAGTCCTGGTGCGGGATCAACTGCATGACACTCATCTCCGAAATACCCCCGGAACTGCTCAGGAATTGGCCGGGGCCAGACGTTTTTCAGGCACCTGGCGACCCTTTGGGTCTTCTTCGCGCAGCTCCACACGCTCGATGCGGCCGACGATGAACAGGTAGCTCAGCACGGCCACCAGCGCGTTGGCGCCGACGAACACCAGGGCCCACTTGAACGAGCCGGTGGCGCTGATCAGGTAGCCGATGACGATCGGCGTGGTGATCGAGGCGAGGTTGCCGAAGGTGTTGAACAGGCCACCGGAAAGACCGGCGATCTGCTTGGGCGAGGTGTCCGCCACCACCGCCCAGCCCAGCGCGCCCAGGCCCTTGCCGAAGAACGCCAGGGTCATGAAGCCGACCACCATCCATTCGGCATGAACGTAGTTGCAGAACACCATGGTGGTGGACAGCAGCAGGCCGCAGACGATCGGCAGCTTGCGGGCGAAGGTCAGCGAATGGCCGCGACGCAGCAGGTAGTCGGAGATGATCCCGCCCAGCACGCCACCGAGGAAGCCCATCAGCGCGGGCAGCGAGGCGATGAAGCCGGCCTTGAGGATCGACATGCCGCGCTCCTGCACCAGGTACACCGGGAACCAGGTGAGGAAGAAGTAGGTGATCGCATTGATGCAGTACTGGCCCAGGTACACGCCCAGCAGCATGCGGCTGCGCAGCAGCTGGCTGACGTAGTGCCATTTCGGACCGTCGCTGGCGCGCTTCTGGTCCATGTCGACCATGCCGCCGCCGGCTTCGATGACGGCGACTTCAGCGGCGTTGGTGCGCGGGTGTTCCTTGGGGTTGTAGATGGTCTTCATCCAGATGGCGGCGAAGACCATGCCCAGCACGCCCATCACCACGAACACGTGCTCCCAGCCGAAATGGAAGACGATCCAGCCCATGATCGGCGCGAACAGCGCGGTGGCGAAGTACTGCGCGGAGTTGAAGATGGCCGAGGCCGTGCCGCGCTCGGCGGTGGGGAACCAGGCGGCGACGATGCGTGCGTTGCCAGGGAAGGACGGTGCCTCGGCGAAGCCGACCATGAAGCGCAACAGGAACAGCGCGATCACCGCGCTGGCCACCGGCAGGTAGCCGACAAAGCCCTGCAGGAAGGTGAACAGCGACCAGATGAAAATGCCCGCGGCGTAGACCTTCTTCGAGCCGAAGCGGTCGAGCAGCCAGCCGCCGGGAATCTGCCCGGCCACGTAGGCCCAGCCGAAGGCGGAGAAGATGTAGCCCAGGGTGACCGCGTCGATGCCCAGGTCCTTCTGCAGGCTGGAGCCGGCGATGGAGATGGTGGCGCGGTCGGCGTAGTTGATGGTGGTTACCAGGAACAGCATCAGCAGGATCAGGTAACGCACATGCGTCGGTTTGGCGGTTGCTTGGCTCATCGATTGCGTCTCGTGTCTTGTTGTTATGGGAGCGACCGGCGCAGGCCGGCCAGATTATCAGCCGGCCCGTCGTGGCGAGCCGTTACCGCCTCCTTGCCGACGTACGGCGGGCGCGGCCGGTACGTCCGTTCCGACTCGCGCGCTGGGCACAGCGGCGAGCGACACAGCAGATAGCGCGCCACGGCCGGCAGGCAGCCGGATGGCGTACAGCGAGAGAGCGTGGAGCGAAGAAAACGGCCCCGCCGGACGCCTGGCGAGCAGGCGAGACGACACGGCGCGGCCAGGGAACTGGCGCGGAGAAAGCCGGCGCACGGCGGCGCGGCGATGTGAGATCGGGCGGTTCAGCATGACGACCTACCTGCGAAGTTGAGCGGAGTGGGAGTGCTCGGGGCGCGGTCAGCGCCTGGGTTCGCGGGTACGTGTCGGCTGCGGGCAGTCGATGGTCATGGTGTTTCCCCTGCATTGTTCTTGTGTCGGGGTTCTGGTCATGTCGTGTGCAGCGGATGGCGCTGGCAAGCGCCACCCGCTGGTACTGCTATCGGTCAGGCACCGACGTAGGCGGTCTTCACCGTGGTGTAGAACTCCTGGGCATAGCGACCCTGCTCGCGCGGGCCGTAGGACGAACCTTTGCGACCGCCGAACGGCACGTGGTAATCCACGCCGGCAGTGGGCAGGTTGACCATCACCATCCCGGCCTGGGCGTGCCGCTTGAAGTGCGCGGCATGCTTGAGCGAGGTGGTGGCGATGCCGGCGGACAGGCCGAACTCGGTGGCATTGGCCTGGGCCAGGGCTTCGTCGTAGTCCTTCACCTTGAGGATGCTGGCCACGGGACCGAAGATTTCCTCGCGGTTGATGCGCATGTCGGGGGTGGTCTCGTCGAACAGCGCCGGGGCCATGTAGTAGCCCTCGGTGGCCAGCGACAGGCGCTCGCCGCCGAACAGCAGGCGCGCGCCTTCGTTGCGGCCGATCTCGACGTAGTCCAGGTCCTGGCGCAGCTGCGCTTCGGAGACCACCGGGCCGATGTCGATGCCGTCCTGCAGCGCGTTGCCCACGGTGATCCTGCGCATGCGCTCGACCATGGCCTCGACGAAGCGCGGGTAGATGCCTTCGGTGACGATCAGCCGGCTCGACGCCGTGCAGCGCTGGCCAGTGGAGTAGTAGGCGCTCTGCACCGACAGCTCCACGGCGGTGGCGAGGTCCGCGTCGTCGAGGACGATCTGCGGGTTCTTGCCACCCATCTCCAGCTGCACCTTGGCGCCGCGGGCCACGCATTGCGCGGCGATGCGACGACCGACGCCGACCGAGCCGGTGAAGCTCACGGCGTCCACCTGCGGGTGGTTGACCAGGGCTTCGCCGATCACGCTGCCACGGCCCATCACCAGGTTGAACACGCCATTGGGGAAACCGGCGCGGGAGATGATTTCCGCCAGCGCCCAGGCACTGCCGGGCACCAGGTCGGCAGGCTTGAGCACTACGCAGTTGCCGTAGGCCAGCGCCGGGGCGATCTTCCACGCGGGGATCGCGATGGGGAAGTTCCACGGGGTGATCAGGCCGACCACACCCACGGCTTCGCGGGTCACCTCGACGCTGACGCCGGGGCGCACCGACGGCAGCAGGTCGCCGGCCAGGCGCAGGCATTCACCGGCGAAGAACTTGAAGATGTTCCCCGCGCGGCCGACTTCGCCGATGGCTTCGGGAAGGGTCTTGCCCTCCTCTCGCGCCAGCAGCGCGCCCAGCTCGGCGCGGCGGGCGAGGATCTCGCTGCCGACCTTGTCCAGCGCATCGGCGCGAGCCTGCACATTGCTGTTGGACCAGGCCGGGAACGCGGCGCGGGCCGCCTCCACTGCCTGGTTCACCAGGGCTGCATCGCCCAGGGCGTAGTCGCCGACCACGTCGGAAAGGTCCGACGGGTTGCGGTTCGGGGTTGCGTCGGTAACGGCCAGCCACTGGCCGTCGACGTAGTGCGAATACGGTTGTGCCACGGGAACCTCCGGCTTACTGCGGGCCGAGTTTCTTGATCAGCGCGTCGAGCATCTCGACTTCTTCGCCGGTGAGGTCGGTCAGCGGTGCGCGCACCGGGCCCGCGTCATGGCCGACCAGCTTGGCGCCAGCCTTGATGATGCTCACGCCGTAGCCTTCGCAGCGGTTGCGGATGGCCAGGTAAGGCAGGAAGAAATCGTCGATCAGGCGATTGACCGTGGCGTGGTCGTCGCTGGCGATGGCGTTGTAGAAATCGATGGCGGTCTTCGGGATGAAGTTGAAGACGGCCGACGAATACACCGGCACACCCAGCGCCTTGTAGGCCGCCGCAAAGACTTCGGCAGTGGGCAGGCCGCCGAGGTAGGTCAGGCGCTCGCCAAGGCGGCGACGGATGGCGACCATCGGCTCGATTTCGCCGATGCCGTCCTTGAAGCCAATCAGGTTCGGGCAGCGGTCGGCCAGTTTTTCCAGGCTGTCGGCGTTGAGGCGGCAGACGTTGCGGTTGTAGACCACCACGCCGAAGTCCACCGAGCGGCAAACCTGCTCGACGTGCGCCACCAGGCCTTCCTGGCTGGCTTCGGTCAGGTAGTGCGGCAGCAGCAGGATCCCGGCGGCGCCCTGCTTCTCGGCTTCCTGGGCGTAGGCGATGGCCTGGCGGGTCGGGCCGCCGGCGCCGGCGAGGATCGGTACCTGGCCGCGGCAGGTATCCACCGCGGTCTTGATGATCGAGGAGAACTCGTTGGGCTCCAGCGAGAAGAACTCGCCGGTGCCGCCGGCCGCGAAGAGTGCACTGGCGCCGTAGGGAGCCAGCCACTCCAGGCGGCGGGCGTAGGTGTCCGCGCGGAAGTTGCCCTGGGTATCGAAGTCCGTCACGGGGAACGACAGCAGACCGGACGAAAGGGTGGACTTCAGTTCTTGTGGATTCATTGGCGATCACCCTGCAAAGCGAATTTTTATAGGAAGAGGTGCAACGACAATCGGCTTATGGCGTCATGTTGTAGGTCATCGTACAACTACAAATAAAAGCCGACAAGTCGTCAGACAACCTTTTCTTCCGTCCGCTCGTCAGCCGAGTTTTTCTTCGGCCGATTCGTGGGCGCGGCGCAGGCGTTCGCGGGAGTTGGTGAGGTGCAGGCGCATGGCGGCGCGGGCGGCGTCGGTGTCGCCGCGGGCGATGGCGTCGAAGATGTCTTCGTGCTCGCGGTTGACCCGCGCCAGGTAGTGGTTCTGGTCGTCATGGGCCAGGCGTGCGGAGTTCAGGCGGGTGCGCGGGATGATGCTCGCCCCCAGGTGACTCATGATGTCGGTGAAGTAGCGGTTGCCCGTAGCTTCGGCGATGCGCAGGTGGAACTGGAAGTCCGAGGCCACCGCGTCGCGGCCGTTGGCCTGGCTCTCCTCCAGGGCATCCAGGGCGTCACGCAAGCCCTGCAACTGCTCGGGGCTGCGGCGCTGGGCGGCGAGCCCGGCGGACTCCACCTCCAGGCTGATGCGCAACTCCAGCACGGCCAGCACGTCGCGCAGGGTGACGATGGTCGCCGGGTCGATGCGGAACGGGCCGTCCTTGGGCGTGTCCAGCACGAAGGTGCCGATGCCGTGGCGGGTCTCCACCAGCCCCGCGGCCTGCAGCCGGGAGATCGCCTCGCGGACCACGGTACGGCTGACGCCCTGCTCGGCCATGATCGCCGACTCGGTGGGCAGCTTGTCGCCAGGCTTGATACGACCGTCGCGGATACGCGCGGAAAGCTCGGCGACCACCTCATGGGCGAGGCTGCGAGGGCGTTTGCGGGGAAGCGGGCTGGTCGGCATGGCGGTCGCTGGAATAGATGAAGAGGCAGTCATCGTACAACATCGGAATGGGGCCCGGCCATGGTTGGGCAGTTGTGCGATGTCTCTCCCCTGCCCTCGCCAATCCCGCTCGGTGCGGTCCGCAAGCACGCTCGCACCTACCGGTTCAGACATGGGCATTCCTGCAGGAGCGAGCCTCGCCGTGATCGCGCGCATGGCCGCTCCTACAGCGGGGCGCCGGAGCTTCCCGGTAGCTGCCGATTCCGCCGCGATCTGCAGAGCTTCACTGATGCAACCGCAACACCGCCTCCAGCTCCTCGCGCAGCCAGGGCTCGTCGATCTCCGGCAGGCGCTGGGTGATCTGCCGGGCGACCCAGCGCTGGCCGCGGCCGATGAAGTCGAAGCGAAGCTCCAGGTCCTCGATGGCCATGGCGCTGGCGTGGAAGTCGCCCACGCCACTATCCGGCGCGGCACCCAGGCGTTCCAGGCAGCGGCGCAGGCGCCGGCAGCTCTCGGCCTCGCCTTCGTGCAGACGCTCCAGGCGGCGGCGCACGATGGGTTCGTCGGTCTGCCGCAGGCTGTCGAGCATGACCCGCGCGCCAGCACGCTCGGCACGCATCAGGGTCTGCAGCCATGGGATGAGGTCGTCGGACATGTAAGTCCCCCGGTAATGGCGAAGGCCCATCCTAGACCGTCTCGCGAAGCCGTTTTAAATGAATTGAATTGCACCGATGCTGCACTTTTCCGAATGCATCCAGCTTGCGCCGTACCTCTTCATTTTCGCTGCGCCGCTCGTCGGCCTTGATCCCGGACAAGGCATTGCAGAGCAGTCGCATGCCAGCACTTCGCCGTTAAATCAAAATAATTGCACTTATGCAGCATTATTATTCGTTTGCTGCATCCATCGCGTCTGTTCAGACTGATCGGGCTCCCTGCGGCGAATTGCCTCCTAACTGCCTAGTTCGCAATCCACATCGCTCGTGGCCAGGGAGCCGTCAGTCAACCGGAGTACGACGGAATCAAGATGGACAGCGCGATACCCCTCGATCAGCACACCCCCCGCGACGCCGAATACAACTACGACATCGTCCGCCGCTTCACTCTCACCACCTTGGGCTGGGGCATCCTCGGGATGCTCATGGGCGTGTTCATCGCCGCCCAGCTGGTATGGCCGCAGTTGAGCCTGGAGATGCCCTGGACCAGCTTCGGGCGCATCCGGCCGATCCACACCAACCTGGTGATCTTCGCCTTCGGCGGTAGCGCGCTGTTCGCCACCTCCTTCTACGTGGTGCAACGCACCTGCCGCGTGCGGATCATCTCCGACAGCCTGGCCAACCTGTTGTTCTGGGGCTGGCAGGCGAGCCTGGTGGCGATGCTGGTGAGCTACCCGCTGGGCATCACCACGTCCAAGGAATACGCCGAGATGGAGTGGCCCATCGCCGTCTGGGTGACCTTCCTCTGGCTGGTGTACGCCTACCTGTTCTTCGGCACCATCGCCCGCCGCAAGGTGCGCCACATCTACGTCGGCAACTGGTTCTACGGTGCCTTCATCGTGGTCACCGGGATGGTCCACGTGGTCAATCACCTGGCGATCCCGGTGACGCTGCTCAAGTCCTACCCGCTCTACTCGGGCGCCACCGACGCGATGATCCAGTGGTGGTATGGCCACAGCGTGGTGGGTTTCATCCTCTCGGTGGGCTTCCTCGGGATGATGTACTACTACGTGCCCAAGCAGGCCGAGCGGCCGATCTACTCCTATCGCCTGTCCATCGTGCACTTCTGGGCGATCATCACCCTGTATATCTGGGCCGGCCCGCACCACCTGCACTACACCGCCCTGCCCGACTGGGCGCAGAGCCTGGGCATGGTGATGTCGCTGATCCTCCTGGCGCCCAGCTGGGGCGGCATGATCAACGGCATGATGACGCTCTCCGGTGCCTGGCATAAGTTGCGCACCGACCCGATCCTGCGCTTCCTCGTGGTGTCGCTGGCCTTCTACGGCATGTCGACCTTCGAAGGACCGATGATGGCGATCAAGACGGTGAACTCGCTGTCGCACTACACCGACTGGACCATCGGCCACGTACATGCCGGCGCCCTGGGCTGGGTGGCGATGATCTCCATCGGCGCGCTCTATCACATGATTCCCAAGCTCTACGGCCGCGAGCAGATGCACAGTGTCGGGCTGATCAACGCGCACTTCTGGCTCGCCACCATCGGTACCGTGCTGTACATCGCCTCGATGTGGGTCAACGGCATCACCCAGGGCCTGATGT
>CBIGPF010000191.1:0-10501 GCA_966191535.1 uncultured Pseudomonas sp.
GGTCCGCAGCGGGGCTGGGTTCGCGAGCAAGCTCGCTCCTACAGGTCAGTTCGAGGTCGGTGCATCGTCATGCAGGGCGCATAACGCGCAGCGTTATCCGCCCTGCGGTTCGGCATCAGCGGGTCTTGAGGTTCATCTTCTTGCGTCCCTCGGCCGGGCTCAGCGCGCGGCCGCCCAGGCGCTCGATGATCTCGATGGCGCGCTCGACCAGTTGGCCGTTGCTGGCGTGCACGCCACGGTCCAGCCAGATGTTGTCTTCCAGGCCGACCCGCACGTTGCCGCCCAGCAGCATGGCCTGGGCGACCATGGGCATCTGCGAACGGCCGATGCCGAAACCGGCCCAGGTCAGGCCATCGGGGATGTTGTCGGCCATCGCCTTCATGGTGGTGGTGTCCGCCGGAGCGCCCCACGGGATGCCGAGACAGATCTGGATCAGCGGGTCTTCCAGCAGGCCTTCCTTGAGCATCTGCTTGGCGAACCAGAGGTGGCCGGTATCGAAGATTTCCAGTTCGGCCTTCACGCCCAGCTCGGTGATGCGCTTGGCGCCGGCGCGCAGCTGGGCCGGGGTGGAGACGTAGATGAAGTCGCCGTCACCGAAGTTCAGGGTGCCGCAGTCCAGGGTGCAGATTTCCGGCAGTAGCTCCTCGACGTGTTTGAGGCGCTCCAGCGGGCCGACCAGGTCGGTGCCGGCGCCGAACTCCAGCGGCTGCTCGCCCTGGCCGATCTGCAGGTCGCCACCCATGCCGGCAGTGAGGTTGATGATGACGTCGGTGTCGCTCTCGCGGATGCGTTCGACCACTTCGCGGTAGAGGTTCACGTCGCGGCTGGGCTTGCCGGTCTGCGGGTCGCGGACGTGGCAGTGGGCGACGGTGGCGCCGGCCTTGGCAGCCTCGATGGCGGCGGCGGCGATTTCCTTCGGTGTGACGGGAATGGCCGGGTGCTTGCCGACGGTATCGCCGGCGCCGGTCACCGCGCAGGTGACGATCACTTCATGGTTCACGGTGGCTGTCCTTCTTCGGGTCGAACGAACCCACTGCGCGCAGGCGACGCGCAGGGAGTTGCTGGTGGGAGTTGTTTGTCCGGGCGCTATTTCAGCGAGGCCTGAACGGCAGCGAGGCCGTCCTTGCCGTCGAAGGTGGTCACGCCGTCGAGCCAGGCCTTGAGCGGCTCGGGGTTCTGTTTCAGCCAGGCCTTGGCGGCGTCCACCGGCTGGCTACGGTCGAGGATCGGTACCATCACCTGGCTCACCTGCTCGCTGCTGAACTTGAGGTTGTGCAGCAGCTTGGCGACGTTGCCGCACTGCGCCTGGTAGCCGCCGGCGGTCATGATGGAGACGGTCGCGGAGCCTTCGTTCGGGCCGAACACGTCGTCGCTGCCGGTGAGGTACTTCATGTCGATCTGCAGGTTCATCGGGTGCGGCTTCCAGCCGAAGAACACCACCCACTGCTTGCGCTTGATGGCGCGCTTGACCGCGGTGAGCATGCCGGCCTCGCTGGACTCGACGATCTGGAAGCCCTTCAGGCCGAATTTGTCCTTGGCGATCATGTCGGCGGTGATGCGGTTGGAGCCGCTGCCGGGTTCGATCAGGTAGATCTTGTTGCTCAGCTTGTCCTTGAACTTGGCGATGTCGGCGAAGGTCTTCAGACCGCCGTCGTAGACGTAGCTCGGTACGGCGTAGGTGGACTGCGCGTCAGGCAGGGTCGGCGGGGTGATCACGTCGATCTGCTGCTTGTCGAGGTAGGGTTTGGCCACCGGCTGCATGGTCGGTTGCCAGTAGCCGAGGAAGACGTCGAGCTGCTTGTCGGCCATGCCGGCGAGGACGATCTGCTGCGAGGCGCTGGTCTGCTTGACCTTGTAGCCCAGGCCGTCGAGCACAGCCTCGGCCACGGCGCTGCTGGCCACCACGTCGGTCCAGTTCACCGTGCCCATGCGCACGTTCTGGCACTGGGCGGGCTCTGCGGCCCAGCTGGTGCTGGCGACGAGCATGAGCGCGGCACAGCCGAGCGCTTGGATCGATAGCTTCATGACTTCTCCCTCAAGGCCTTTGCGGCATTGGTTATCGTTGTTGTGTGTCATGCGGCCCCTCACGGGGGGCTGTGGTGATCACGTTACGCAGCTGCAGGGGCCGTGAATCGCACTGCGGCGACCAGCTCTTGCACAGCAGCGACCTCCCCGATTGCCAGAGCGACGTCCTTGGTTCATAAGCATGGGCAGGCTGCCACTGCGCTGCCCTCAATTGCACGGTACCCGCCATGTCCCAAGACTTCTGGTTCCTGCTGTTGCCCGGTTTTTCGGTGATGGGCTTCGTTTCCGCCGTGGAGCCGCTGCGGGTGGCCAACCGCTTTCGCGGCGAGCTGTACCGCTGGCACCTGATGAGCCTGGACGGTGGTCCGGTGCTGGCCAGCAACGGCATGTCGATGAACGCCGACAGCGGCCTGGAAGCGCTGCGCGCGGGTGATACGCTGCTGGTGGTGGCCGGCTTCGAGCCGTTGCGCGCCTGCACCCCGGCGTTGCTGCACTGGCTCAAGCGCCTGGACCGCGACGGCGTGACCCTGGGCGGCATCGACACCGGCAGCTTCGTGCTGGCAGAGGCAGGGCTGCTGCAGCGCCAGCGCTGCACGGTGCACTGGGAGGCGCTGGATGCCTTTCGGGAAACATATCCACAGGTGCAGGCGACCCAGGAGCTGTTCGAGATCGACGGGGCGCGCATCACCTCCGCCGGCGGCACCGCCTCCATCGACCTGATGCTCGACCTGATCGCCCAGGACCACGGGCCGGAGCTGGCAGTGCAGGTGTCGGAGCAGTTCGTGGTCGGGCGCATCCGCACCCGCCAGGACCACCAGCGCCTGCAGGTCGCCAGCCGCTACGGGGTGAGCAATCGCAAGCTGGTGCAGGTGATCGGCGAGATGGAACGGCACACCGAGCCACCGCTGACCACGCTGGAACTGGCCGAGCGCATCCAGGTGACACGGCGCCAGCTCGAACGCCTGTTTCGCCTGCACCTGAACGATACCCCGTCGAACTTCTACCTCGGCCTGCGCCTGGACAAGGCGCGCCAGCTGCTGCGCCAGACCGACATGAGCGTGCTGGAGATCGGCGTGGCCTGCGGCTTCGAGACGCCTTCGTACCTGTCGCGCAGCTACCGGGCGAAGTTCGGGGTGTGCCCGAGCCAGGATCGGGTGGGGTTGCGCAAGGTCGCGGTTAGTCATGGTGTTGCGGCCAAGAGCCCCTCTCCCCAACCCTCTCCCTGAAGGGAGAGGGGGCAGGATGTGCCGGCTGATACTGAAGCTTCCTCCTGCACCGAACGGTCCCCTCTCCCGCTTGCGGGAGAGGGTTAGGGAGAGGGGCCTTTGATCTTGTAGGACCGCGGCAGGCGCCTAGCCCTTGCTCGCGAACCGCCCAGAACTGGGGTTCCCGGCGAGAACTGTTCGCGAGCAATAACGATGGCGTCCCCCACGCTGATACAAAAAGCAAGTTGGCAATATCTGTGGGATTACCGTCATGTACCCCATCCGGGGTCGGGCGGAATATGGAGACCAGCGTCCAACCTTCACGATCTCTGGAGACCACCATGAGCGAAGCCCGTCCCCCGCTGCCGCCGTTCACCCGCGAAACCGCCATCCAGAAAGTCCGCCTCGCCGAGGACGGCTGGAACAGCCGCGATCCCCACCGCGTGTCGCTGGCCTATACGCCGGACAGCCGCTGGCGCAACCGCGCGACCTTCGTCCAGGGGCGCGAGCAGATCGTCCAGTTCCTCACCGGCAAATGGGTGCGCGAGCAGCAGTACCGGCTGATCAAGGAGCTCTGGGCCTTCACCGACAATCGCATTGCCGTGCGCTTCGCCTACGAATGGCACGACGACTCGGGCAACTGGTTCCGCTCCTACGGCAACGAGAACTGGGCCTTCGACGAGAACGGCCTGATGTTCGAGCGCCACGCCAGCATCAACGACCTGCCGATCAGCGAGGACGAGCGCCTGTTCCGTTGGCCGCAGGGCCGCCGGCCGGACGATCATCCGTCGTTGAGTGAGCTGGGGCTGTAAGGACAGTTATCCACAGGGGCGCCTGAGGCACCCGCAGGATGGCGTAGAGCAATACCCATCGTCAGCCGATACGTCCTGTGGAAAACCCTGTAGGAGCGCGCCATGCGCGCGATCGCGGGCATGGCCCGCTCCTACAGGGAGTCATCGATTCCGCCGGAACGGCCTGGGCTGCCCTGTAAGGCGCATAACGCGCCCTACCGCTCGGCTATCAGGCTGGCACGGCGTGGGAAGGAGCTGCAGAAGTCGCGCGGCTGTCTTCCAGGATCATTGCCGCCGCCCGTTCGCCGAGCATGATGCAGGGCGCGTTGGTGTTGCCGCTGATGAGTGTCGGCATGATCGACGCATCCACCACGCGCAGGCCCTTCAGGCCGTGCACGCGCAGGCGCAGGTCGACCACCGCCTGCGGGTCTTCGCCCATCTTGCAGGTACCCACCGGGTGGAACACGGTGGCAGCGTATTCGCGCAGGTGTTCCAGCAGTTGTTCATCGGTCTGCACCTGCGGGCCGGGGAGCATCTCGGCGCCACGGATGCTGTCGAACTCCGGCTGGGCGAGGATCTTGCGCGCCAGCTTCACGCCCTCCACCAGCACGCGGCCGTCTTCCTCGTTGGCGAGGAAGTTGTAGTCGATCTCGATATCACCACCGGGCTTCACGCGCAGCTCGCCGATGCTCTTCGGCCGTAGTACGCAGGTGTGCACGGCGTAGCCATGGCCCCATTCGAACAGGCGGCCACGGTGGCTGCGGTAACCGGGCACGAAGTGGAACTGCACGTCGGCCAGCTCGTCCGCCAGCGGGGTGCGGGCAAATCCGCCAGCCTCGACGTAGTTGGTGGTCAGCCAGCCCTTCTTCGCCAGCAGGTACTTGAACGGCGAGAGCAGGATCTGCGGCAGCGAGCCGAGGGAGAAGCCCAGGCTCAGCGGGCTCGGCGAGCGCACGGTGACCAGGCCGTCGAGGTGGTCCTGGAGGTTCTTGCCCACGCCCGGCAGGTCGTGTTTCACCGGGATGCCAGCGGCCTTCAGCTCCTCACCCGGACCAATGCCGGAGGCCAGGAGAATTTGCGGTGAGCCGAGGGAGCCAGCCGAGAGGATCACTTCGCGACGCGCCAGCAGACGTTCGCCGCTGCGCAGTTCGATACCGGTGACGCGCTCGCCGTCGAGCAGCAGGCGGCCCACCTGGCGGTCAGTCAGTACGGTGAGGTTGGGGCGCTGCAGCGGCGCGACGAAAGCGCGGTAGCTGCTCAGGCGCTTGGCGTCCTTCTGGGTCACGTTGTAGATGCCGACGCCTTCGAACTCGCGGCCGTTGAAGTCATCGTTGCGGCGCAGGCCCAGGTGCGCGGCAGCCTTGATGAACAGGTGCGACAGCGGGTTGGGGTCGCGCGGCTTGTCCACCACCAGTTCGCCCAGGGTGCCGTGCAGCGCCGGGTCCTGGCCAAGCAGGTTGCGTTCGGATTTCTTGAAGAACGGCAGCACGTCCTTCCAGCCCCAGCCCGGGCAGCCTTCGGCTTCCCAGCGGTCGTAGTCCGAGGCGTGGCCGCGGATGTAGATCATGCTGTTCATCGAGCTGGAGCCGCCCAGCGCCTTGCCGCGCGGGCAGTGGAGCGAGCGGTTGTTCAGGCGCTTCTGCGGCGCGGAGTAGAAGTTCCAGCTGAACACCTTGCTCTTGTACAGGGTGATGGTGCCGGCCGGGGTTTGCACGCGCGGGCTGGCGTCGCTGCCGCCGGCCTCCAGCAGGCAGACGCGCACGGACGGGTCGGCGCTCAGGCGGTTGGCCAGGACGCAGCCGGCGGAGCCGGCGCCGACGATGAGGTAGTCGTAGGTGGAATCGTGGTTTGAAGACAAGGGGGGGCTCCCAATGAGTCGTGCGTGAATCGCAGAACCCCTCACCCCAACCCTCTCCCGAAGGAAAGGGGGCCGAACGGTGCTGCAGCGAATCACCGCATCGGCCGGCGCCCTGCAGGAGGCGCCAGCCAGCGGCAGGTCAGTGCGCTTCTTCCAGGTCGTCGTGGAGCAGCCCGAGGATCTCGCGCTTCATCTCGATGAACTGGCGATCCATGACCATGTCCAGCGAGCGCGGGCGCTCGATGGGCACGTCGAGGATCTGCTTGATGCGGCCGGGGCGTGCGCCCATGACGTAGACGCGGTCGCCCAGCAGAATGGCCTCGTCGATGTCGTGGGTGACGAACACCACGGTCTTCTTGCTGTGGTCCCACACGCGCAGCAGCAGTTGCTGCATCTGCATGCGGGTCTGGCTATCGAGCGCGCCGAAGGGCTCGTCCATCAGCAGGATCTGCGGGTCGTTGGCCAGCGCGCGGGCAATCGCCACGCGCTGCATCATTCCGCCGGAGAGCTGCTTGGGGTAGTTGTTCTCGAAGCGGCGCAGGCCGACTTCGTCGAGGTAGTGGTCGACGATCTCGCGCCGCTCGGCCGCCGGCATGCCGCGGCGCTTCAGGCCGAACTCGACGTTCTGGCGCACGGTGAGCCAGGGGAACAGGGTGTAGCTCTGGAACACCATGCCGCGGTCGGCGCCGGGGCCGTCCACCAGCTGGCCACCGACGTAGATATCGCCCTCGGTGGGCTCGGACAGGCCGGCAGTGAGGTACAGCAGGCTCGACTTGCCGCAGCCCGACGGCCCGACGATCACGGCGAACTGCTGGTCCGGCACTTCGAAGGAGACGTTCTCCAGCGCGCTGAAGGTGCCGCCGTCCGGCGTGCGGTAGCGCAGGCTGACGTTCTCGACCCGCAGGCGGGCCGGGTTGGCAGGTTGCTGACCGGTCACGGCGGGTTCTTCCTGCTTGATCGCTACTGCGCCCATGACGCCACCTTCAGTCGGATGAATCGGAAGAGTTGGTCGGTGATCAGGCCCAGCAGGCCGATGATGGCGATCGCCAGGAAGATCACGTCGACCTGGAAGCCGCGCATGGCCTTGAGGCTGATGTAGCCCAGGCCGCTGGAGGCGGCGACCAGTTCGGCGACCACCAGGTAGGTCCAGGCCCAGCCCATGGTCACGCGCAGGGTGTCGAGCACGCCGGGCAGCGAGGCCGGGCCGAGCACGTGGAGGACCACGTCGCGGCGGTTGCAGCCCAGGGTATAGGAGGCGTTTACCAGGTCCTTGGCGACGCCGCGGGAGACGTCGGCAATCATCACCAGTTGCTGGAAGAACACGCCGAAGATGATCACGGTGACGCGCTGTTCCAGGCCGATGCCGATCCACAGGATGAACAGCGGCACGAAGGAGGTCACCGGCAGGTAGCGGATGAAGTTCACCAGCGGTTCGAGGAAGGCCTGGACGATGCGGAAGCTGCCCATCAGCAGCCCCAGCGGCACCGCCACCAGCGAGGAGATGATGAAGCCGATCATCACCACCTTGACGCTGGCCATCACGTGGGTGGCGAGGGTTCCATCACTGGCCAGGCGCACGCCGGCGGCGATGACTGCGTCCGGGGTGGGCAGGAACATCGCCGGCACCACGCCGCCGTAGGAAAGCCCGGCCCACAGACCGAACACGAGCAGCCAGCACAAGGTGGCGGCGGACCAGACCAGCTTCAACGGCAGGTCGACCTTGGGCGTCAGGCAACGACTGAGCCAGGATTGCGAACGACGAGGCATCGCGGATTCCTCCAGGCGAGCGGCGCCAGGCCGCTCGCGGGGACAAGAGAGACGGTTACTCGGAGACGAAGCGCGGATCGACCAGGTCGTCGTAGCTGACTTCCAGGCGCTTGCCCTGCAGGCCGCTCCAGGTCTCGTTGGCGAGACGGATCAAACCCTTGATGTCACCAGGCTTGCCGGGGGTGCCGATGAGTTGCTCGCTCATGGCCTTGTCGTAGAAGCGCACGCCCTTGGCAGCATCGGCCAGGGCCTTGGGATCGGCGAGGTAGCCGCCGACGCCCTTGGCCATGATCGCGTAGGCCTCGTCCGGGTGCTCCTTGGTGTACTGCACGGCCTTGTACAGGCCTTTGACCAGGGCCTTCACGTCCTCGGGCTGCTTCTCGATGACGTCGCAGTTGAGCGCGACCACGTCGACGATCACGCCGGGGGTGGTGGAGCTGTCCACCAGCACCTTGCCCTGCTGCTTCTCGCGCACCAGCGAGAGGTGCGGCTCCCAGGTTACGGCGGCGGGCACACGGCCGGCGATGAAGGCGCTGGCCGCGTCATCGGCGGTCATGTTCTGCACCTTGATGTCGCTCATGTTCATGCCGGCGTGCTTGAGCAGGTAGGCCAGCCAGAACTGCGAGACGGAGCCTTCGTTGACCGCCACTTCCTGGCCCTTGAGCTGGCTCAGGGAGGTGACGTCCTTGCCCACCAGCACACCGTCGCCGCCATGGCTGTCGTCCAGCGCGGCCACGGCCTTGAAGCAGAACTTCGGGCGGTACTTGAGGATTTCGTCGATGGTGGAGGCGGAGCCGGAGAGCTGGCCGGACGCCTGGGCCGCCATGTACATCGAGGCTTCCTCGATGGTGGTCAGCTGCAGATCGAGGCCCTGCTCCTTGAAGTAGCCCAGGTCGCGGGCGAGGTACAGGGTGCCGTAGCCAACCCAGGTGGTATGGCCGATGGACAGGGTACCGGCCTGCGCGCCAGAAACGGCGGCGAGGGCCAGGGCGGAACACGCGATGGAACGCACGAGCAAGGACTTGATCATGAAGCACTCCCACAGCCGTTTGGCTTTTTTGTTGATTTACTGCGGCAGTGGCCAGAAGGCCGGTAAAACCGGGACATGTGCGGCATCGAGCTCTTTGGCTCAGCGTCTGAAGGCTTTGTCTCGCGACATGTCTGACAGACCGATGGTGGCCGAAGCGGGAGGCTCGGAAAATTATTAAATATGTCGTTGCGCCATAAGAAAAAGCTGCCTTGCAGGGGAAATTGCACCAGCATGGCGCAGGGGAGAGCTCGGCCGCGCGCGGGTTGTTCCGCGCTGCACTATGGTTGAACGCAGCTCTCCTCAAGGAAGGTTTCCAGCATGGCTTTACGCCCCGTTCTGTCCGCCCTGGCACTTGCCATCGGGCTGTCGCTGCCCCTCGCTCCCACCCTCGCCGCCGATCCGCAGCCCTCTGCTGCCACCGAGCTGAAATGGCCACGGGACTTCGCCCTGGGCGACCAGCACGTGCAGATATTCCAGCCGCAGATCGAGGGCTGGGACGGCACCCGCATGAGCGGCCGCGCGGCCATCGCCGTCGGCCCGGCCAACGGTGCACCGACCTACGGCGTGGCGCAGTT
This sequence comes from uncultured Pseudomonas sp., assembly GCA_966191535.1. Classification (GTDB taxonomy): domain Bacteria; phylum Pseudomonadota; class Gammaproteobacteria; order Pseudomonadales; family Pseudomonadaceae; genus Pseudomonas. The sequence goes on from CBIGPF010000191.1 coordinate 9,252, forward strand.
TTCCGCCGCTGCCGCTATCGACAAGGACAGCGCCCTGGTACAGCTCACCGACCTGCGCATCGACAAGGTGGACGTACCGACCGCCCCGGACAGCGCCGGCAAGGTGCGCGACGCGCTGATAGCACGCCTGCCCAAGGGCGGCCTGACCGTCTCCCTCGACGAGTTGCAGGCCAGCTATGCGGTGAACCAGCAGCTGGACCAGCTGCGCCACGTGGACGTGAAGAACGACGCGCCACGGATTGTCTTCGCGGCGACTCCGACCGTACTGGTGATGATCGACGGCCAGCCGAACTGGCAGGCGCTGCCGAGCAGCGACTTCCAGCGCGTCCTCAACAGCCGTGTGCTGATCCTGCGTGATGCGCAGGGCAACCATTACCTGAACGCCGCCGGCAACTGGTACACGGCCCAGGCGCTGGACGGTAGCTGGCTGGTGTTGAGCAAACCGCCCAAGGCCTTGCTCACCGCGCAGCAGGTGGCGGAGAAAGCCGGCCCGGTGGATGCGCTGCTGCCCAAGGACGGCAAGGTGCCGGGCAAGGCGCCGGCCGTCCTGGTGGCGACCCAGCCCACCGAACTGATCGTCAGCGACGGCACCGCGCAGCTACAGCCGGTGGATGGCGTCAGCCTGCTGGCCCTGCAGAACGCCGATCACGCGGTGTTCGTCGACCCGACCCACAACACCTGGTACGTGCTGCTCTCCGGGCGCTGGTTCAGCGGTCCTGGCGAGCAAGGACCGTGGCAGTTCGTCGAAGGCAAGGACCTGCCCGCCGACTTCGCGAAGATCTCGCCCAAGGACCCGAAGGCCAACGTACTGGTGTCGGTCCCCGGCACCCCGCAGGCGAAGGAAGCGGCGATTGCCGCGAGCATTCCGCAGACGGCGTCCGTCTCGCGCAGCAAGGCGACCATGAAGGTCAGCTACGACGGCGCGCCCAACTTCCAGCCCATCACCGGCACCAGCCTGCAGTACGCGGTGAACAGCCCGACGCCGGTGATCGAGGTCACCTCCAACCAGTTCTTCGCCGTCACCAACGGCGTCTGGTTCGTCGCCCCCAGCGCCACCGGCCCATGGCAGGTCGCGACCGAAGTGCCGGCAGCGATCTACGGCATCCCACCCAGCTCGCCGGTCTATTACGTGACCTACGTGCACATCTACTCGGTCACCCCGCAGACCGTGGTGGTGGGCTACACGCCCGGCTACCTGGGCGTGGTGGTGAACAGCGACGGCACGGTGGTCTATGGCACCGGCTACACCT
>CBIGPF010000192.1:0-10343 GCA_966191535.1 uncultured Pseudomonas sp.
CGTGATCGGGACCTGATGGCGAGTGCTCCCTTGTAGGAGCGGGCCATGCCCGCGAACCGGCCGGCAGGCCGGAATCTGCCCCTGCGCCGGACTGAAAGACATGGCGCGGGGGCGGTCGCGGACATGGGCCAGGCGCCCCCGCCTCTCCTACAGGTCTGGCACCAAATTGATCTTCGTAGGAGCGAGCTTGCTCGCGAACCCCGTCCCCGCGCGGAAACTCAAAGCTCGACTTCACCCCCGGCCAGCGCACACAGCTCGGTGAAATCGACGATCTCCGTCTCCCGCCCATCTACCCGGATCAACCCGTGCTTCTGCAGGCGGGTGAAGCTGCGCGACACGGTCTCCACCGCCAGCCCCAGGTAGTCGCCGATTTCGTTGCGCGACATGCTCAGGCGGAAGCGCGTAGCGGAGAAGCCGCGCTCGCGGAAATGCGCGGAGATGTTCAGCAGGAAGGCGGCGATGCGCGAGTCCGAGTTCAGGCGCGAGAGCAGCAGCTTCATCTGCTGATCCTCGCGGATCTTGCGGCTCATCATCAGCATGATCTGGTGCGACAACCCCGGAATCTGCAGGGACAGTTCCTCCAGCTGGCTGAACGGGATCTCGCTGCACAGCGTGCTTTCCAGCGCCTGCGCCGACACCGGGTAGCTGCCTTCGCCCATACCGGAGAAGCCGAAGATCTCGGTGGCGAAATAGAATCCGGTGATCTTTTCCAGCCCTTGCTCGTTGGTGGTGAAGGTCTTGATCGAACCGGAGCGTACCAGGTAAACGCTGTGGAACGGATCGCCCTGGCGGAACACGAAGTCACCCTTGTGCAGCAGGTGCCCCGGCTTGATGATCGCCTCGAGCTCCATGACCTTGTCATCGCTCAGGGTCGGCGGCGCCAGCCGGCAGTTCTTGCAGTACGGTTGCGGTTTGATCATCTGATTCATCCATATCCCCATGCGCCGGCCAATCGCGCGCAGTCAAGCGGTCTTCGGGCGCATCGCCCCCACGTAAAACCATAGCAACTGAACGTGATCTGTCATCCGTCGGTTGGCTAGAAGCGGCGTTGGCCAATGGTTTTTTCATACCGGCTTGACCCTTTCTTCACCGCGCCGCCTTCAGTCTCCCCGACCATGCGCCAGGGGGTTATCGGGGGAGACCGCCAACTCCGGGGTGCAGCGACGCGATCAGTCGGGAAGACCTGCGTCGATCCCGCTCATTTCCGGAGACAGACCCGTGAATAACAAATTGCCACAGATCACCCTGGCCTTCTGGGTGATGAAGATCTGCGCCACCACCCTGGGGGAAACCGCCGGCGACCTGCTGTCGATGACCCTCAACGTCGGCTACGCGATCAGCTCGCTGATCCTCATCAGCCTGTTCCTCATCACCCTGGTCGGCCAGCTCGCCAGCAAGCGCTACGTGCCCTGGCTCTACTGGCTGGTGATCCTTTCCACCAGTACCGCCGGCACTACCATGTCCGACTTCATGGACCGTACCCTGGGGCTCGGCTACGCCACCGGTTCGGCGATCCTCATCAGTATCCTGGTGGCGATTTTCGCGGCCTGGCGTTTCAGCGGCATCTCGCTGTCGGTGGACAATATCCGCAGCTTCAAGGGCGAGATGTTCTACTGGATCGCGATCCTCTTCTCCAACACCCTGGGCACCGCGCTGGGCGACTTCCTTGCCGACGACTCCGGCCTGGGCTTCGCCGGTGGCGCACTGCTGATCGGCAGCCTGATCGCCGTGGTGGTGCTGCTGCATTACTTCACCAAGCTGTCCTCGGTGCTGCTGTTCTGGGTGGCCTTCGTGCTGACCCGTCCTTTCGGCGCGACCCTGGGCGACGTGCTGACCAAGTCCCACGAGAAGGGCGGCCTGGACTTCGGCACCATCGGTTCCTCGGCCATCCTCGCCGCCATCCTGGTGGCGCTGGTGGTGGTGGTCAGCGTGCGGCAGAAACGCGAAGAGCAGGGCGGCGCCGCGGTGCTGTCTTCCTGACGAAGTGACACACAGCCCGTCTGCAAAAGTGCGGCGGGCTAGCCTTGTGAAATTTGTTCTGTTATTTTTCATGAAAAATAATCAAAACAATTTCACGAGGTAGCGATGTTCCTGCGTTCGACCGAAGCAGTCGGCACCTACTACGCCGGCGCCAACCCCGAGCTGATCCAGCCCCGCGAAGCCCTTCGCGAGCCGCTGGAGTGCGAAGTCCTGGTGATCGGCGCCGGTTTCAGCGGCCTGCACACGGCGCTGCAACTGGTCGAAGGCGGCCGCCAGGTCTGCATGATCGAAGCCAGTCGCATCGCCTGGGCCGCCTCTGGGCGCAACGGCGGGCAGGCACTGCCGGGCTGGTCCAGCGACCTCGGCCCCATCGAAGACGACCTCGGCCACGAAGGCGCACTGCGCCTGTGGCAAGGCATGCTCTGGGCCGCCCACGAGCTGCGCGACCTGCCGCAACGCCACGGCTTCGACTGCGACTACCGCATCGGCCACCTGTGGACCGCCGTGCTGCAACGCCGGGTCGGCTCGCTCTACGACTGGCAGGCTGAAGCCAATCGCCGCTGGGGCTACGAAGGCCTGCAGTTCGTCCCGCGTGAAGAACTGCCACAGTGGATCGCCAGCGACCGCTACCAGGCCGGTCTCTACGACCCCAACTCCGCACACCTCAACCCGCTGAAACTGGCCTACGGCCTGGCGGGCGCCATCGAGCGTGCCGGTGGCCGCATCTACGAGCAGACCCGTGCACTGGGCTTCCGCGAGAGCGGCAACGGCTATGAAGTCACCACCGAGCATGGCAGCGTGCGCTGCGCCTCCCTGGTGCTGGCCTGCAACGCGTACATCGACGGGCTGGACCGCGACGTCTCCGAGCGCATCCTGCCGGTAGGCACCTACCAGGTCGCCACCGCGCCGCTGGGCGAGGAACTGGCGCGCTCGCTGTTGCCGAAGAACTGCTGCGTCACCGACAACCAGTTCGTCCTCGACTACTTCCGCCTGACCCCCGATCATCGCCTGCTGTTCGGCGGCGGCTGCACCTATCTGGGCGGCATGCCCTCGGACATCCGTGCTGCCACACGTCCCTACGTCGAGCGGGTGTTCCCGCAACTCAAGGGCGTGGAGCTGGAATACGCCTGGGGCGGGCACATCGACTGCAGCATGCGGCGCACCCCGGACATCGGCCGGCGCGGCGACCTCTACTGGCTGCAGGGCTACTCCGGCCACGGCGTGCTGCCGAGCCTGGCTGCCGCCCACGCCGTGAGCGAAGCCATGTGCGGCCGCAGCGACGAGCTTGACCTCTATCAACGCATCCGCAATCCCGGGTTCCCCGGCGGCCAGCGCTTCGCCGCGCCACTGGAAGCCGTCGGCAAGGCCTGGTATCGATTACGGGATTTCATCTGATCCGGACCCTGACATGACCCAGACGGTTGCCAACGAACACCTTGCCACGCTGATCCGCGACCTGCGCAAGCACAAGAACCTCACCCTGGGCGAGCTGGCCGAGCAGATCGGCCGCTCGGTAGGCTTCCTTTCCCAGGTCGAGCGCGGCCTGTCGCAACCAACCGTCGCCGACCTCACCGCCATCAGCGAAGCGCTGGGCGTGCCGACCACCTACTTCTACGCCGGCGACACCCGCCGCGAGCGCGACTGGGTGACCCGGCCGAACGACCGCCGCACCCTGTACTACGCCGGCGGCGTCACCGACATCCTCGCCTCGCCGAACATGTCCGGCGGCTTCTCCATGCTCGACAGCATCCTCGCCCCCGGCGCCACCAGTGGCGAGGGCCACCTGGACGACAGCTCGGAACAGGGCGGTTTCGTCCTCGAAGGCGAGCTCACCATCTGGTACGAGGACGACACCGTCACCCTCTACCCCAACGACAGTTTCCAGCTGCCGCCGCACAGCCAGTTCCGCTACGGCAACCTCACCGACAAACCAACCAGGGTGCTGTGGATCTTCACCTGATTTCCCAAGCCAGCCCGCGAGGGTTGGCTTGGGAAAACGATCCGGCCGCTCCCGCACAAAGGCCCCAGAGAACATCATGAACCGCCCGATGCATCCCGACCTGCTCAGCGAAGTCCGCGCCTTCCGTCAGCAATACCCGGACATCCGCTACGTCGACCTGATCTGCCTGGACATTCCCGGCCACTTCTACGGCAAGCGCTACCCCGTGGACATGCTGGAAAAGGTCGCCGCCGGCAGCCCGCTGAAACTGCCGCAGAACTGCGTGTTGCTGGGCGTGCAGGGCGGCCTGCATCCCATCGGCGACTACTGCTTCAACGACGGCGATCCGGATGCCCCGCGCCGCCTGATCCCCGGCTCGCTCAAGCCGGTGCGCTGGGAGAACCAGCCGCTGGGACAGATGCTGATCAGCTCCGACGGCACCGACGCGCCCATCGAGTTCGAGCCGCGCGAAGTGCTCGCTCGCGTCATGCAGCGCCTGGAGTCCAAGGGCATCCGCCCGGTGGTGGCCTTCGAGCTGGAGTTCTACCTGTTCGACAAGAAACTCGATGCCGGCCTGCCGCAGTACCCGCGCGACCCGCTGTGCGACGACGAGGACGACCAGCCGAACATGCACATCGAGCGCCTGTCGCGCTTCTCCGACGTGCTCCATGAGATCGTCGAAGCCTCTCGCGAGCAGGGCGTGGACGCCAACGTCATCACCGCCGAGATCGGCCCGGGCCAGTTCGAGATCAACTTCGCCCACTGCGACGACGGCCTGCACGCCGCCGACCAGGCCGCGCTGTTCACCCGCGCCACGCGCGGCGTCGCCCTCAAGCATGGCTACCGTGCCAGCTTCATGAGCAAGCCTTACCTGCACGCGCCGGGCAGCGGCATGCACGTGCACGTCAGCCTGTACGACCGCGACGGCAACAACCTGCTCGACCGCGACAACCAGCAGGCATTGCGCCACGCCGTGGCCGGTTGCCTGGAACTGCTGCCGCACTGCATGCCGATCTTCGCCGCCAACCACAACGCCTATCGCCGCTACGGCTCCCGCGTGAACGCGGCGAGCAAGGCCAGCTGGGGTTTCGAAGACCGCGATGCGTGCATCCGCATTCCGGAGTCTGACGGCAAGAACCTGCGCATCGAGCACCGACTCGCCGGCGCCGACGCCAACCCGTACCTGGTGCTCGCGGCGATCCTCACCGGCATGGAACACGGCCTGGAAGCCCGCCAGGAGCCGATCCCGCCGCTGAACGAAGACCGCGCCAGTGGCATCGATTTCCCCCGCGACATGCTCGGCGCCGTCGCCGAGATGGAAGACCACCCGGTGGTGAAGGAAGGCCTGGGCAGCGAGTTCGTCTTCGTCTACTGCGAGAACAAGCGCCACGACCACCTGGACTTCATGAACGAACTCAGCGCGCGGGAGTACCGCTGGTTCCTTTGACGCTGAACGTGTAGGCGCGAGGGGGACGCCATCATTATTGCTCGCGAACCCGGCTCTCGCTGCGGGGGTGTTCGCGAGCAAGCTCGCTCCTGCGAAAAGCCACCCGCGATGCTCGGTATGCCCCTGTAGGAGCGGGCCATGCCCGCGATCGCGTCCATGGGACGCTCCTACAGGTAAGCGTCGTAGCCAACCAGATTCTCTGAACCCGCTCCGCTCGCCTGCGGTCCACTCCATGCACGAGGCAATCTCACAAGGAGCCACCGCATGGACTTCATCCGCATTCTCATCGCCATCCTTCTGCCGCCGCTGGGCGTGTTCCTCCAGGTCGGTTTCGGCGGCGCGTTCTGGCTCAACATCCTGTTGACGCTGCTCGGCTATATCCCCGGCATCGTCCACGCCGTGTACATCATTGCCAAGCGCTAGCCCGCCCGGCTGCCCTCCCAGAAATGCTCCGCCAGCATCCGCAGCTCCGCCGACAGCTCCGCCATGCGCGCGGCGCTGCGCTGGCAGGTGTCGACCTTCGCCGCGTTGCTGTCGGCCGAGCCGCGAATGGCGTGCAGGCTGCGCTGCACGTCCTCGCTGGCGACGCCCTGTTCCTCGATCGCTTCGGCGATTTCCATGCTCATCCGCTGGATCGCCGAGACCTGCTCACTGATGCGTTCCAGCGTTCCCGCCGCCTGGCCTGCCTGGGCCAGGCTGGCCACTGCCTGGTCGCAGCAGTGCCATAGCGCCCGCACCGAATCTTCGGCGCCCTGCTGAAGGTTGCCGACCAGCGACTGGATGTCCCGCGCAGAGTTTTCCGTGCGCGATGCCAGCGCGCGAACCTCATCGGCAACCACCGCGAAACCGCGTCCGCTTTCCCCGGCGCGGGCGGCCTCGATGGCGGCGTTCAGCGCCAGCAGGTTGGTCTGCCCGGCGACGTCCCGGATCACCTCGAGCATTCGCGAAATCGCCTCGCTGTGTTCCTTCTGTTGTTCGACTGCCGTGCTCGCCGCACGTACACCGGCTTCCAGCGCGGCCAGTTGCCCGCGCGTGCCGTGTACGTCCTCATGCCCGGATTGGGTGATGCGCTCGCTGCATTGCGCCGCCACCGCGCTGTGCTGTGCATGACGGGCGACCTCCTGGACGCTTTGTGCCAGCTGCTGCATGGCGCTGGCGACCTGCTCGGTCTCGCGCTGCTGCAGTTGCGAGGCGGCACTGCCGCCCGCCATGGCGTCGGCCAGCGCCGCAGCGTGTTCGGCCAGTTGATGCGAGGCGTCGGCCATGCGCCCGACCACGGCGGCAGTTTCCGCCTCCAGCATGCGAAGGGCGAAATCCAGTTCGCCAAACTCGTCCGCGCGGCCTGAGTAGAGCTGTTGGCTCAGCGGGTTGTCGGCGATCTTCCGTGCGCGCCCGAGCAGCGCGCCAAGCGGCTGCAGGCGAAGTACCAGCCAGGCGCCGGACACGCCCAGTGCCAGCAGGAAGGCCAGCGCCGTCAGCTTGGGCAGCAGCAGCGCCAGCAGGGCGCCACCCGCCTGTGCCAGCAGCAGGCCGAGCAGCAGCTGCACGACCAGTGGCAGGCGAGGGCGGGCCAGCGTCGCGCCCGCGCGCAGGCGCGCATAGAGGCGCTCCGCGGCGTCGATCTGCTCGGCGCCGGGGCGCGTACGCACCGACTGGTACTCCACCACCTTGCCGCCATGGCGGATCGGCGTGACGAAGGCGCTGACCCAGTAGTGGTCACCGTTCTTGCAGCGGTTCTTCACCAGGCCCATCCAGCTGCGCCCGGCCTGCAAGGTCTGCCAGAGATGGGCGAAGGCGGCGGGCGGCATGTCCGGATGGCGCACCCGGTTGTGGTTGAAGCCCACCAGCTCCTCGGCGTCGAAGCCGCTGACCTTGATGAAGTCCGGGTTCACATGGGTGACCGCGCCCTTGAGGTCCGTGGTGGAGAGGATGTTGGCATTGACCGGGACATCCACCTGGCGCCCGGTGATCGGCAGGTTCTGCTTCATCGCTGGTGCTCCAGGCGGGTCTGGAAGAGCTGTTCCGGCGCCACCGGCTTGCTGAACAGGAAGCCCTGGGCGTGGCGGCAGCCTTCCTTGCGCAGGAAGTCGAGGTGCTCCTGGCGCTCCACGCCTTCGGCCACCACTTCCAGGCCGAGGCTGTGGCCCAGGCCGATGATGGCGCGGCAAATGGCGCTGAGTTCCGGATCGTCCGGCACGCGGGTGATGAAGCTGCGGTCGACCTTGAGGATGTGCAGTGGGTAGCGCTTGAGATAGCCAAGCGAGGAATAGCCGGTGCCGAAGTCATCCAGCGCCAGGCGCACACCCTCGGCGGCCAGCTCGCGCAGGCAGGCGAGGGTTTCCGCACCGTCCTGCATCAGCAGGCTTTCGGTGATCTCCAGTACCAGGCTGCGTGGCGACAGGCTGCTCTCGGCGAGAATCTGCTGCACCCGCGCGGCGAAGCCCGGCTGCTGCAATTGCCGGCTCGACAGGTTGACCGAGCAGTACAGGTTGCGATGCCCCTGGCTCTGCCACAGCGCGGTCTGCCGGCACGCCTGGCGCAGCACCCAGTCGCCTACCGGAACGATCTCGCCGGATTCCTCCAGCGCCGGGATGAAGTCCAGCGGCGAGATCGACTGGCCGTTGTGTTTCCAGCGCAGCAGCACCTCGACGGCCTCCCAGTGCGGCGAGTCGCGGTCCAGGCGGACGATGGGCTGGTAGTGCAGGCTGAATTCCTCGCGGCGCAGGGCCTGGGCCAGGGCGCTTTCCAGATCCAGTCGACGCTGCGCCTCGGCCTGCAGCTCCAGGCTGAAGCGTGCGTACTGCGCCTTGCCGGCTTCCTTGGCGCGGTACAGCGCGAGGTCGGCAGCCTGCAGGGTGTCGATGGTCTGGCCGTCGGTCATCAGCCCGGTGATGCCGATGCTGGCGCTGACCACCAGGGTGCGGCCGTCCACATGCAGCGGCTGGCGCAGGCAATCGAGCATGCGCTGCGCGACCTGCTCGGCGTCGACCAGGCTGGCGAGGTCGTCCAGCAGTACGACGAACTCGTCGCCGCCGAAACGTGCCAGGTGGTCGCCCGGCCGCAGGCAGCGCAGCAGGCGCTGGGAAACTTCCACCAGCACGCGATCACCCACCGCGTGGCCGAGGCTGTCGTTGATCAGCTTGAAACGGTCGAGGTCGATGAACAGCAGGCCGGACTCGCGCGCGCCAGGGCGGCGTTGGCGCATCAGGGCCTGCTGCAGCAACTCGTCCAGGCGCAGTCGGTTGCCCAGGCCGGTGAGCGGGTCGTGCCGCGCCGCGTGGCTGAGCTGGTGCTCACTGGCCTTGTGCTGGCTGATATCGGTCTGCGAACCCGCCATGCGCCCGTCAGTGACCACACCGCGCGCGAGCACCCAGAGGTAGTTCCCGTCGCGTTGGCGGATGCGGTACTCGTGGCTGAGCAACGCGCTGCTACCGCGCAGGTGTGCGTCGATGGCCTTGCGCAGGCCGGGCAGGTCGTCCGGGTGCACGCGGGCGAACCAGCTGGTGCTGCCTTCGCCGAGGTTGTCGCGGGTCAGGCCGAGCATGCGCGCCCAGCGGTCGGACACGTAGAGGCGGTCGTTGCCCAGGTCCCAGTCCCAGATACCGTCGTTGGCGCCGCGCAGGGCGCGGGCGAAGCGCGCCTCGCTGTCTTCCAGGGCCTGGCGCTGGGCAGCACCGGAGGTGTCGATGGCCAGCGACATGTCGAAGAACACCCGCTTGAGCAGGCTGGCGTAGGTCTTGGCTTCCGGAGCGTCGCCCATCAGATCGGCGAGCATCTGGTCCAGGTACAGGCGGTAGGCGCCCATGTACCACTTCAGCTCGACGCCGACCTGCTGGTGCACCAGCCCGATGCGCAGGCGGTCGCGCACGTAGTCGGCGTCCTGCGGGGCGTCCCACAGCTGGCGGTAGTATTCGAACTGGCTGCATTTCAGCCGCGCCAGCGTTGCCGGCTCGGCGAGGATCGCTCCCAGCGGCGGGTAGTGGCGCAAGTGGTCGTAGAGCTGCTCGATGAAGCGCTCGTGGCAGCCTTCCAGTTCGGTAGCGCGGCCGTGGAGATGGCCGCCATCCTCCTCTCGCCACTCCAGGTAACTCAGGCGCTGATCGACTTCCATCGTCGACAGGCCGATGCGCTCGAGCACGCTATCGAGCTTCGGTCCCAGGCCCATGTTCGGCTCCTTGCGGGTCTGCTGTTTTTGTCGGGGATGAAAAAAGCGCCGGCTCGTCCTCCAGTCGAAATCGACGGCGACAAACTCGGCGCTTTGTCTTGCAGGCCCACAAGTCCTGCCCGGCAAAGCCAGCTTCCGCAACGGCGGAACGCGGGTGGGAGTCTTTTACACCAGGGAGCGAGGGCCCGACAACTCCTGCAACGCGCCGCTCAGCCGCTGGCGAAGCTCGCCCAGCTCGCGGGAGCGGAAGGCATGGCGGGTCCGCTCCAGTACTCCGATGGCATCGGCCAGCAGCGCCAGCAGACGGGCCGAATCGCTCAAAGGCGCGTCCTTGAACCATCGGCACAGCGGCGCCTGTTCGCAGTTGCGTGGTCCTTCCATCACTGCGCAAGGCAGTTCATAGGCCGCCAGCAGCGCACGAACCTGGCGCGCCAGCGCCGGGTCCTGGGAAGTGACGAGCAACTGGACCGGATACCGGTGGAGAGTCATGAGGGGCTCACTCATATCAGGGAGATGCCAATTTAATGGCTAATGGCTATCTGATATTGACCCCTGTCATGTCGCCAGGGCGCTCGCGCCAGATGGTCGACGGCTGGTGTGAAGTGGCTCGCATTGCGGAGCCGGAAAACCGTCGTATTGCCCCTTTTGGGTGAAGCGGGGCGATCGCCCCGTGATGTTCTTGACGCGCTCGCCAGGCCGGAAACGAAAAAGCCGCGCAGGGCGCGGCTTTGAAAGGGTGGTGGGCCCACACGGACTTGAACCGTGGACCAAAGGATTATGAGTCCTCTGCTCTAACCAACTGAGCTATAGGC
>CBIGPF010000193.1:0-10255 GCA_966191535.1 uncultured Pseudomonas sp.
CGAAACCAGGGGAATGCCTGGATTCGCTGACCATTTTCCGGTTGACGGTGACGCCGTTGATTCAGAAAGCTCTGTAGGGCGAGTAGGAATTACCCCAGAATCCTACGCAGCGTGGCTGGCTCGATTGCCCCTGCGTCGGCGTCAGGCACCCGGCAGGGCTTTGTCCCTGGGCCAGAGCAGCCACAGCTGGCCATCCTGCTTCATGTGCCCGGCCAGTTCGCCGGCCGCATCGCCGGTGCCCCAGAACAGGTCTGCACGGACTTCGCCGACGATGGCGCCACCGGTGTCCTGGGCGGCCACCGGGCGTACCACCGGAGCGCCGTCCGGGCGGGTAGTGGAGAGCCACATCAGGCTGCCCAGCGGGATCACCTTGCGGTCGATGGCCACGCTGTATCCGGGGGTCAGCGGCACGTTGAGCGAGCCGCGCGGGCCCTCGTTGCTGTCCGGGCGCTGACTGAAGAATACATAGCTGGGGTTGCTCGCCAGCAGCTCGTCGACGCGTTGCGGGTGGGCGCTGGCCCAGTCGCGGATGCGCGCCATGCTGACTTCCTCCTTGCTCAACTCACCCTGTTCCACCAGCCAGCGGCCCACCGGCTTGTACGGCCGGCCGTTCTGGTCCGCGTAGCCCAGGCGCAGTTGGCGACCGGAGGCGAGCTGTACCCGGCCGGAGCCCTGGATCTGCAGGAACTGCAGGTCCATCTGATCGGGCAGCCAGGCCAGCACAGGCGCATTGACCCCGTCGCGGCGGATGCCGGCGGCATCGGCATAGGGCACCAGGGTGTTGCCTTCGAGCTTGCCGCGCAGGCGCTTGCCCTTGAGTTCGGGATAGACGCTGTCCAGCGCCACGGTGATCAGGTCCTTCGGCACGCCGTAGACCGGCACGGTGTGTTTGGCGTCGCGCTGCTGGCTGCCGCGATAGACGGGTTCGTAGTAGCCGGTGATCAGGCCGTTCTTGCTCCCACTGCCCGCACGCAGCTGGTAGGGCTGCAGGTGGGCCTGCAGGAACTGGCGGATCGCCGGGGCAGAGGCCGGCACGCTCGCCGCGTCCGCGCAGGTAGCGGCCCAGATGTCATCCTTCTTGAGGCGCACCGCGCAGGCCGAGCGCCAGGCGCTGAAGCCTTGCAGCACATCGGTGTCGGCGGTCTGCGGCAGGTCCGACCAGTCGGCCCTGGAATAGGTGGGTGCCTGGGCCTGTTCGGGCTTCTTGCCGAACAGGCCGCAGCCGGAAAGCAGGGTGGCAACACAGAGGGTGGCGAGGAGAGGGCGGGTCCAGTGGCGGGACGAATCGGTCACGGGCGAGTCCTGGCAGGCAAACGAAAGCCCGCTAGCTTGGGCAGACGCGGGGCGTGCGTCAAACGCATCGGTCGGATTTACACGCCTTGCAACGAATCCCCTGGCGGGCCGGTAGAATGGCGGCGTGAATCGACAGACGGATGGTTAGAGCGTGGAGGCAAGGCAGGGTTTCGTCCTGACTCGACATTGGCGGGATACACCCGAAGGTACCGAGGTGGGCTTCTGGCTGGCCACCGATGAGGGGCCCCGGCATGTGCTGCTGCCACCGCAGACCTCGGTGGCCTTCGTGCTGGCCGAGCAGCGCGCCCGCGCCGAGAAGCTGCTGGCCGGTGAGCGCGGTGCGGAATTGCGCCCGCTGGGCCTGCGCGACTTCCAGCAGCGCCCGGTGCTGGGCCTGTACTGCCAGCAGCATCGCCAACTGATGAACCTGGACAAGCGCCTGCGCGAAGCCGGCGTCGAGGTGCTCGAGGCGGACATCCGTCCCCCGGAGCGCTACCTGATGGAGCGCTTCATCACTGCGCCGGTGATCTTCAGCGGCGAGCCGGGTGAAGGCGGCAGTGTCGTCACGGCGCAACTGCGTCCGGCGCCGGAGTATCGACCTCGGCTGAAACTGGTCTCGCTGGACATCGAAACCAATATCCGCGGCGACCTCTACTCCATCGCCCTGGAGGGCTGCGGCCAGCGTCAGGTCTACATGCTCGGCCCAGCCAATGGTGTCGAAGGCGAGCGTGACTTCGCGCTGGAGTATTGCGAGAGCCGGGCGCAATTGCTGGAGCGCCTGAACCGCTGGCTGGCCGAGCACGACCCGGACGCCATCATCGGCTGGAACCTGGTGCAGTTCGACCTTCGCGTGCTGCAGGAACACTCCAAGCGCCTGGAGATCCCGCTGTGCCTGGGGCGTGGTGGCGACGAGATGGGCTGGCGGCAGCACGCCTCAAGCAACCACTATTTCGCCGCGGCGGCGGGGCGGCTGATCATCGACGGTATCGAAGCGCTGCGCTCGGCGTTCTGGAGCTTCCCGTCGTTCAGCCTGGAAAGCGTATCGCAGCAATTGCTGGGCGAGGGCAAGTCCATCGACAACCCCTACGACCGCATGGCCGAGATCGATCGTCGTTTCGCCGAGGACAAGCCGGCGCTGGCGAAATACAACCTCAAGGACTGCGAGCTGGTCACACGCATCTTCGAGAAGACCCGCATCCTCGACTTCCTGCTCGAACGCGCCAGTGTCACCGGGCTGCCGGCCGACCGCAGCGGTGGCTCGGTGGCGGCGTTCACCCACCTGTACCTGCCGGCGATGCACCGGCTGGGCTACGTCGCGCCGAACCTCGGTGGCAAGGCGCCGGAGGCCAGCCCCGGCGGCTTCGTCATGGATTCGCGGCCGGGGCTCTACGAATCGGTGCTGGTGCTGGACTACAAGAGCCTGTACCCGTCGATCATCCGCACCTTCCTGATCGATCCGGTGGGGCTGGTGGAGGGCTTGAGCGACCCCTCGGACGAGGCTTCGATTCCCGGCTTCCGCGGCGGGCGCTTCTCGCGCACGCAACACTGCCTGCCGGCCATCGTCGAGCGCGTCTGGCAAGGTCGCGACGCCGCCAAGCGCGACGGCAACGCGCCGTTGTCGCAGGCGCTGAAGATCATCATGAACGCCTTCTACGGTGTTCTTGGCTCCAGCGGCTGCCGCTTCTTCGACCCGCGCCTGGCGTCGTCCATCACCATGCGTGGCCACGAGATCATGCGGCGCACCCGCGAGCTGATCGAAGGACAGGGTCATCGGGTGATCTACGGCGACACCGACTCGACGTTCGTCTGGCTCGGTCGGGCCCACGACGAGGATGCTGCGGCCGAGATCGGTCGTGCGCTGGTGCGCCACGTCAACCGGTGGTGGGTCGAGCACCTGCGCGAGGAGTACGGACTGGAAAGCGCGCTGGAAATCCAGTTCGAACGGCACTTCCGGCGTTTCCTGATGCCGACCATCCGGGGGGCGGAAGAGGGCAGCAAGAAGCGCTACGCGGGCCTGGTGCGGCGCGCCGATGGCAGTGACGAGATGGTCTTCAAGGGCCTGGAAACCGTGCGTACCGACTGGTCGCCGCTGGCCCAGCAGTTCCAGCAGGAGCTGTACCTGCGCATCTTCCAGCGCCAACCGTATCGCGATTACGTCCGCGACTACGTGAACCGCACGCTGGCCGGCGAGCAGGATGACCTGCTGATCTTCCGCAAGCGTCTGCGCCGGCAACTGGGCGATTACGAGCGCAACGTGCCGCCCCATGTCCGCGCCGCCCGTATCGCTGACGACTACAACGAACGCCAGGGTCGCCCGCGCCAGTATCAGCGTGGTGGCTGGATCAGCTACGTCATCACGGTCAAGGGGCCGGAGCCGCTCGAAACACTGAGCTCGCCGATCGATTACGACCACTACGTCAGCCGGCAGCTGCAGCCGATCGCCGACGCCATATTGCCGTTCGTGGATGACGACTTCAGCGCGCTGGTCGATAAGCAGATGGGGCTGTTCTAAGCCTGCGCTGGCCTGTAGGCGTGGGCCTTGCGCGCGATCACGGGCATGGCCCGTTCCTGCAGGAAGTCAGCGGCGTTCAGGACGAAGGCCGCTGTTGCCGAAGGGAGGTCTCAGTCGCCGCGGTATTCGCAACCGCTGGTGCAGGTCTCGTGCACACGCACCTTCGACAGTTCCGGCAGCAGTGGCTTGAGCTGTTGCCAGATCCAGCGGCAGAGGTTTTCGCTGGTGGGGTTCTCCAGGCCGGGAATGTCGTTCAGGTAGTTGTGGTCGAGCTGGTCGTAGATCGGCTTGAAGATCTGCTTGATCTCGGCGAAATCGCGAATCCAGCCGGTATGCGGGTCGACCTCGCCCTCGATATAGATGGCTGCACGGAAGGAGTGGCCATGCAGGCGGCCGCACTGGTGCCCGGCGGGAACGTGGGGCAGGCGATGGGCGGATTCGAAGGTGAACTCTTTGAACAATTCCACATGAAGACCTAAAGCTCAGAGGGCAGGCAGTATCCTGCGCTTAGGGCAGGGCAGCTTTGCCAAGGTGGTTTACCAAGAGATTGTACCTTCTCAGGAAGGCGGTGGCTGATCCGAGTGCCCATCGGCGCCTGGAATCATCGTTTGACTGCATCTCCTTCGGGATCGGCTACGCGCTTCTTTTTCATGTTGGGCTCCTCCAGATATTTGTAGCTGGCTGAGGAGACAAGTAGGACCGCGATAAGACAGGCGACAACGCGAATCCAGAGATCAGATGTAAAGTGTGTGATTGCGGCTCCCATAACAATCCATACGGGCACATGACAAAGATAAATAGAGAAGGAGAGCTTTCCGATGTACTCGATAGGGGCGGAAAACACGGGTAAGAGGAGTTCGCGGCTAAAGGCCGCCAGCGCAAAAGCGATCATCAGGATCAGGGATGTACTGGTCCAGCGGAAGACTTCGAATCTTTCGAATGCAGAGGCTGCCGAGCAGGCGCAGACTATGCACAGTGCAAATGCCGTTATGCGGGACAATGGAGATAATGTATTTAGGTCGTCCGAGAGTGCCGAGAAGAACGGCATTGTCGACGCTTTCCAGATCAGCAAACCAATGAATAAGGCCGAGTAGCGGAACAGCCAACTGACCGGAAAGGGGTTGTAAAGGCACAGGAAAATGGTAACGCAAATGATGCTTGCCCAAAAATATCGACCGAAAATCAGCAGAAGCGGGAAGAACAGGTAAAACTGTACTTCGACTCCGATAGACCAAAAATAGCCATATACATTTGGAGCAACAACGTTATAGAAGTTACCCATGAAGGCCATGGCGGACAGCGCATTTTGAATGGTAACTCTTGCATCCTGAGCATCGCCGCCGCTAACCATGGAGTAAGCCGCAATGACAATAGTGCTACCGGCCCAGAACCAGGTAGGGACCAGCACGCGACGAATTCGTTTCTTGTAGAACATGTAGACTGCGGCAAGACTAAAGCGCTCGGTGTGCTTTAGGAAAGTTGCACCCATCAAAAAGCCTGAGATAAGGAAAAACAGGTCGACCCCGATCGCGGTGTGAAAGACTTTAATGAAACGATGCCAAAGGTCCCCCTCTCCAGGTCGAAGCAGGATTCCTCCGTGCATCATCAACACAAGCAAAATCGATATTCCACGAAGAAACTGGATATTTCTATTTTTGTTTTGCTCACTCATAAGTGATGTTGGTCCGAAAGCTGAGGCTGTACTGCGGAGGCTGGGAAAGTACCAGATTGCTTACGTTGCGTACAATTAGGATGCTGCTACTGAGCCGTCGTCTTTACGTCCTGATGGGCCTCCTCTGGCACTGCGGTCGTTTGCGGCTCACTTGATCGCCAGGCGCTTCGCCAGGCGGTTGAGGTTGGCGCGGTCCAGGCCCATCTCGCGGGCCACGGCGGCCCAGTTGCCGTCGTGGCGTTCCAGGCTCTGGCTGATCATCCGGCGCTGGAAGGTGTCCGTTGCCGGGCGCAGTTCGCCGGCCAGTTCGAGGTCCGCAGCGTTTTCATTCTCGACGGCGACGCTGGCAGGCGTGCTGTTCTGGAGCGCGTTGAGAGTGAGGTCATCGACGCCCAGGCTGAGGATGCGCGAGCGCTGGGAGTGGTTCGCCAGAGCCTTGAGCGATGCGCGGCCGATCAGGTGTTCCAGCTCGCGCACGTTGCCAGGCCAGGAGTAGCCGATCAGCGCGGCCTGGGCCTCGCGGGTCAGGCGCAGGCTGCGCAGTCCGAGGCGCGGTCGGTTCTGTTCGAGGAAGTAGCCGGCCAGCAGCAACACGTCGTTGCCACGCTCGCGCAATGGCGGCACACGCAGCGGATAGACGCTCAGGCGATGGTAGAGGTCGGCGCGGAAGCGGCCGGCGCGGACTTCCTCGGCGAGGTCGCGGTTGGTCGCGGCGATCAGGCGCACGTCCACATGGTGTTCACGGTCCGAGCCCAGGCGTTGCAGCTGGCCACTCTGCAGCACGCGCAGCAGCTTGGCCTGGATCGCCAGCGGCAGTTCGCCCACTTCGTCCAGGAACAGGGTGCCGCCGTCGGCCAGTTCGAACTTGCCGCGCCGCTCGCCGACCGCGCCGGAGAAAGCGCCGCGGACGTGGCCGAAGAGTTCGCTTTCCACCAGGGTTTCCGGCAGCGCTGCGCAGTTCAGGCTGATCAGTGGCTGGGTGCGGCGCAGCGAGTTGGCATGGATGGACTGGGCGACCAATTCCTTGCCGACGCCGGTTTCGCCGGTGATCAGGACGCTCAGGTCGCTGCCGGAGACCACCTGGATCTCGCTCATCAGCGCCTGGTGCGCCTTGCTCTGGCCGATCAGCTCCTTGGGCTGGTCACCGGAGGCGCGCTGATAGGCGTCGGCGCGCTGTTGCTCCTGCTCGGCGCGCTGGGCCAGGTCGGTCATGCGCTGGCTGGCCTTCACCGTGGCGGCGGCCAGGCTGGCGAAGGCTTCCAGGTTGTCCAGGTCGCCGGTGGAGAAGCGCTCGGGGTCCAGCGCGTCGAGGGTCAGCAGGCCCCAGGGCTGCTCGTCGAGGAACAGCGGACAACCCAGGCAGTCATGGACTTCGAGGTGGCCGTGGAGGCCTTCCACGAGGCCGTCGTAGGGATCCGGCAGGCCGCAGTCGGCAGCGAAGTGCGTAGGGCCGGGGTGCTCGATCAGGGCGCGCAGGCGCGGATGCTCACTGATCTTGAAGCGGCGGCCGAGGGTGTCAGGGCTCAGGCCATCGACGGCCAGCGGCACCAGTTGATCGCCTTCCAGGCGCAGCAGGGCGGTGGCGTCGCACGGCAGGAGGCCACGCAAGGCTTCCAGCAGGCGGCGATAGCGTTCGCTTTCCGGCAGTTCGCGGGACAGGTCGGCGACCAGCGGGAGGAGGGTGGCCAGAAGAGGGTTGCGAGTCATATTGACCTCTGTGGAGTCGTTTTAACCCGGTAGTAACGTGGTCATTATGACTCATATCTGGGCGAAAGTGCCGGAAATAAAGGCCTGCAGGCTTGGCACGCTTCCTGAAATACCTCTGGCAGAAAGCACAGGTGGCCCCACTCACCGCCTGGCCAACCCGAGGAGATCCACATGCTGTCCAACGAACACCGTACCCTGATCAAAGCCACTGTCCCGCTGCTGGAGACCGGCGGAGAGGCTCTGACCCAGCACTTCTACAAGATGATGTTCAGCGAGTACCCGGAAGTTCGTCCGCTGTTCAATCAGGCGCACCAGGCCTCTGGCGACCAGCCCCGCGCGCTGGCCAACGGCGTACTGATGTACGCCCGCCACATCGACGAGCTGGAGCAGCTCGGCCCGCTGGTGGCCAAGATCGTCAACAAGCACGTTGCCCTGCAGATCAAGCCGGAGCATTACCCGATTGTCGGCAGCTGCCTGCTGCGGGCGATCCGCGAGGTGCTGGGCGAGGAGATCGCCACTCAGGCGGTGATCGATGCCTGGGCCGCCGCCTATGGTCAACTGGCCGACATCCTGATCGGTGCCGAAGAATCGGTGTACCAGCAGAACGCCGAGCAGCGTGGTGGATGGCGCGGTGCGCGGCGCTTCCGTATCGCCCGCAAGGACGTCGAGAGCGAGGAGATCACCTCTTTCTACTTCCAGCCGCTGGACGGCGAGCCGCTGCTGGACTTCCAGCCTGGCCAGTACATCGGCCTCTCCCTGGACATCGCCGGTGAGGAAGTGCGCCGTACCTACTCGCTGTCCGACGCGCCCAACGGCCGTGAGTACCGCATCAGTGTGAAGCGCGAGCCGGAAGGCAAGGTATCGAACTACCTGCATGACCAGCTCAAGGTGGGCGACGAGCTGGACCTGTTCCCGCCGGCGGGTGATTTCGTCCTGAGTGATGGCGACAAGCCGCTGGCCCTGATCACCGCCGGCGTGGGTATCACCCCGGCGTTGGCCATGCTCAAGCCGGCGCTGGCGTCCGGTCGCGAAGTGCATTTCATCCACTGCGCCCGCCACGGTGGCGTGCATGCCTTCCGCGAGTGGGTCGAAGCGCAGTCCGACGCGCATCCGCAGCTCAAGCACTACTTCTGCTACAGCGAGCCGCGTGAACAGGACGGTTCCCACGTCGAAGGCTTCCTCAGCCGCGAGCTGCTGGCCGACTGGCTGCCGGAAGATCGCGACCTGGACGCCTATTTCCTCGGTCCCAAGCCGTTCATGGCCCAGGTGAAGCGTCACCTGCGCGAGATCGGCGTGCCCGAGCAACAGTCCCACTATGAGTTCTTCGGCCCGGCCAGCGCGCTGGAGGCCTGAACCACTGCGCCGGCCCGATGGCGGGTCGGCGCAACCCGAGGAGGTGTGAGATGGAAGGTCTTTTCGCTTGCCCGAAACGCAACCTGTCGATGTCCTGGTCGCTACTGACTGGAGGGCTCGTCCTGCTGCTGTTGGGAATCGTGGGAGCCTATTTCGTCGACGGCCATCTGAACCTGCAAAGCATTGTCGCAGCGCATGCCTTCACCATCCTCGGCCCTACATTATTGAAGCTGGGCTACGTGCTACGACTCGTCGCCCAGCATCAGATGCGCAAGGACGGCTGGGAGGCTTGCTGTGTTACTGGTTGATCGAAAGGCTCTGCTGACCATTCCGCCCCTGTGGCGCCTGGGCTTCCGCCCGTTCTTCCTCGGCGGCGCGGTGTTCGCGCTGATCGGCATCGCGGCCTGGGCGGCGGTGCTGCTCGGCGTGTTGCCGGCCTGGCAACCGCTGGGAGGCTGGTTGGCCTGGCACCGTCACGAAATGCTCTTCGGCTTTGCCGCGGCGATCATTGCCGGCTTCCTGCTGACGGCCGTCCAGACCTGGACCGGACGTCCCGGCGTGAGCGGCACGCCATTGATGGTGCTGGCGCTGGTCTGGCTGGCTGCGCGACTGGGCTGGCTGATCGGTGCGCCGCTGTGGCTGGTCACGCCGCTGGAGCTGGCATTCATGCCGGCGCTGGCCTTCTTCATTGGTCGCAGCCTCTGGCAGGTCCGGCAGAAGCGCAACTACCCGATCATCGCGGTGCTCAGCCTGCTGACCCTGGCCGATGCGCTGGTGATGGCCGGCGTCTGGACCGGTAACGACGGCTGGCAGCGGGGCGGCGCGCTGGGCGCGCTGTGGCTGGTGGCGGCACTGATGGGGCTGATCGGCGGCCGTGTGATTCCCTTCTTCACCCAGCGTGGGCTGGGCCGCACCGCCCAGGTGCCGGCCTGGAACTGGCTGGATAATTCCCTGCTGGGCGGCACCATGCTGGTAGCGGTGCTGACCGCAGCAGGTGTCGGCCTGACCCCGCATCCGCTGGTGGGCGCCCTGTTCGCCGCGCTTGCCATGGGGCACCTGGTCCGCCTGTGGCGCTGGTACGACAAGGACTACTGGGGCGTACCGTTGCTCTGGTCGCTGCACCTGGCCTATCTGTGGATGATGCTGGCACCGGCGGGCATGGCGCTGTGGCACTTCTCGCCGACCTTCAACGTGAGCCTGGCGATCCACGCGCTTACCGTGGGTGGTGTCGGCGGCCTGATCCTGGCGATGGTTGCACGGGTCAGCCTCGGCCACACCGGTCGACCGCTCCAGCCGCCGAAGGTGATGTCCTGGGCCTTCGCGCTGCTCAACCTGGGTGTCGTCGCACGGGTGCTGCTGGTGGTCTGGTGGCCGCTGGAAGGACTGAGCATCGCCGCGGCGTGCTGGGTGGTGGCTTTCCTGCTGTTCGCCTGGCACTACGGACCGATGTTCTGGAAACCGCGGCTTGATGGGCAGCCGGGCTGATCGGAGTGTTGCGGTAACGCCGTCTTCGGCGGCGGTGGGCGGGGCGGGGGCCCCGCCACACAAAAACCCCCAAATGGGGGGACCCCTGCACAACGAACCCGGACGTTCAGCAGCCTTGCTTAGAGGCGAGGCACACGTTTGAAACAAAGCCCTCCAGGTAAACAAAACCAACATAAATTAATAAAAATAATTTTTATTGTAAACCAAAACAAAATAAAAATAAATATAATTTA
>CBIGPF010000194.1:0-10146 GCA_966191535.1 uncultured Pseudomonas sp.
CCTTCGACATCGACGCCAACGGCATCCTGCACGTCGGCGCGAAGGACAAGGCCACCGGCAAGCAGCAGTCCATCGTGATCAAGGCTTCTTCGGGTCTGTCCGAAGACGAGATCCAGCAGATGGTCCGCGACGCCGAGGCGAATGCCGAGGAAGACCGCAAGTTCGAGGAACTGGCCGCAGCCCGCAACCAGGGTGACGCGCTGGTCCACGCCACTCGCAAGATGGTCACCGAGGCTGGCGACAAGGCGACCGCCGAAGAGAAGGCTGCCATCGACAAGGCGCTGGGCGAGCTGGAAGTTGCCGTCAAGGGCGACGACAAGGCCGAGATCGATGCGAAGATGAACGCGCTGTCCCAGGCGTCCACTCCGCTGGCGCAGAAGATGTACGCCGAACAGCCGCAGCCGGGTGCTGCAGCTCAGGGCGAGGCCGCTGACGACAAGGCTGGCGACGATGTCGTCGACGCCGAGTTCGAAGAGGTCAAGGAGAACAAGTAAGCCGCGTGCTTGCTTCCGCTCCGGCGCACCGACGAGCGTGTCGGTGCGCATGAAACGTCACGCGGGGGCTTGCTCCCGCGTTGGCGTGTCTGGGGGAGAGGTTTTCAAGGTGCAAAGAATTTATGGCCAAACGTGATTTTTACGAGGTACTGGGTGTCGAGCGTGGCGCCAGCGAAGCGGACCTGAAGAAGGCCTATCGCCGGCTCGCCATGAAGTTCCACCCGGACCGCAATCCCGGCGACAAGGAGGCCGAGGATAAATTCAAGGAGGCCAACGAGGCGTACGAGGTCCTGTCCGACGCCAGCAAGCGCGCGGCCTACGACCAGTACGGTCATGCTGGCGTCGACCCGCAGATGGGTGGCGGCGGTGCGGGCTTCGGCGGCGCGAGCTTCTCGGACATCTTCGGGGATGTCTTCAGTGACTTCTTCGGTGGTGCGGGCGGGCGTGGCGGCTCCCGTGGCGGCCCGGCGCGAGGCGCCGACCTGCGCTACACCCTCGACCTGGACCTGGAAGACGCGGTTCGCGGCACCACCGTGACCATCCGTGTTCCCACCCTGGTCGGCTGCAAGACCTGCAGCGGCAGTGGCGCCAAGCCCGGCACCACGCCGGTCACCTGTACCACGTGCGGTGGCATCGGTCAGGTGCGCATGCAGCAGGGCTTCTTCTCGGTGCAGCAGACCTGCCCGCGCTGCCATGGCAGCGGCAAGATGATCACCGATCCCTGTGGCTCCTGCCACGGCCAAGGGCGTGTGGAGGAGCACAAGACCCTGTCGGTGAAGGTGCCGGCCGGCGTCGATACCGGTGATCGCATCCGCCTGACTGGCGAAGGCGAAGCCGGCGCCCATGGTGGTCCGGCGGGCGACCTGTACGTGGTGGTGAACGTGCGCGAGCACGACATCTTCCAGCGCGACGGCAAGCACCTGTACTGCGAGGTGCCGATCAGCTTCGCCGACGCTGCCCTGGGTGGCGAGCTGGAAGTGCCGACCCTGGATGGCCGCGTGAAGCTGAAGATCCCCGAGGGCACCCAGACCGGCAAGCTCTTCCGCCTGCGTGGCAAGGGCGTTGCCCCGGTGCGTGGCGGTGGTGCTGGCGACCTGATGTGCCGCGTTGTCGTGGAAACGCCGGTCAATCTCGACAAGCGTCAGCGCGAGTTGCTCGAAGAGTTCCGCAATACCCTGCAGGGCAACTCTTCTCACTCGCCCAAGGCCAGTGGCTGGTTCGAAGGCATGAAGCGCTTCTTCGACGATCTATGATGCAAGGCCCCGGCGGTGCGAATCGTCCGGGGCTTTTTTAGCTTTGGAGCTGTTTTATATGCGACGTATAGCCGTTATGGGCGCCGCCGGGCGCATGGGCAAGACCTTGATCGAGGCGGTCCAGCAGACCAATGGCAGTGCGGGGCTGACCGCGGCGGTGGATCGTCCGGACAGTACTCTGGTGGGCGCTGACGCTGGCGAGCTGGCCGGCCTGGGCCGCATCGGTGTACCGCTGTCGGGAGACCTTGCCAAGGTGGTCGACGAGTTCGACGTGCTGATCGACTTCACTCACCCGACCGTGACCCTGAAGAACCTGGACGTCTGCCGCAAAGCCGGCAAGGCCATGGTCATCGGCACCACCGGCTTCTCCGCGGCGGAGAAGGAGTTGCTGAGCGAGGCGGCGAAGGACATCCCGATCGTCTTCGCGGCCAACTACAGCGTCGGCGTGAACCTGTGCCTGAAGCTGCTCGACACCGCTGCTCGTGTACTGGGTGACGATGTGGACATCGAGATCCTCGAAGCGCACCACCGTCACAAGGTCGACGCGCCGTCCGGTACCGCGCTGCGCATGGGGGAAGTGGTCGCCAATGCGCTGGGTCGTGATCTGGAAAAAGTGGCCGTGTACGGCCGCGAAGGGCAGACCGGTGCGCGTCCGCGCGAGACCATCGGTTTCGCCACCGTGCGTGCCGGCGACGTGGTGGGCGATCACACCGTGCTGTTCGCTGCGGATGGCGAGCGTGTGGAGATCACCCATAAGGCCTCGAGCCGCATGACCTTCGCCCGTGGTGCTGTGCGTGCTGCGCAGTGGCTGGATGGACAGGCCAGCGGCCTGTACGACATGCAGGACGTTCTCGGCCTGCGCTGAGTGGCATGGCCGTACGTCGTGCAAAAGGTGGACCATGATGTCGCATTTCTGTAAACTACAGCTTTAGTGTGTCCACTAAAAGTAGCGCAGCATGATCACATAAAAAGCGGGATGACTTCTTCTGATGTCATCCCGCTTTTTTACAATCTGCGCACGCCCAGCCAGGCTTGAACTACGGGAGGTCTTCTTGACTAAGCCAGCCATACTTGCACTTGCCGACGGCAGCGTTTTTCGCGGTGAAGCCATCGGCGCCGACGGCCAGACCGTCGGAGAGGTGGTGTTCAACACCGCCATGACCGGCTACCAGGAAATCCTCACCGATCCTTCCTACGCCCAACAGATCGTCACCCTGACCTACCCGCACATCGGCAATACCGGCACCACGCCGGAAGACGCCGAGTCGAACAAGGTCTGGGCCGCCGGCCTGATCATTCGTGACCTGCCGCTGCTCTCCAGCAGCTGGCGCGACAAGCAGTCCCTGCCGGACTACCTGAAGGAGAACGGTACCGTTGCCATCGCCGGCATCGATACCCGCCGCCTGACCCGCATCCTGCGCGAGAAGGGTTCGCAGAACGGCTGCATCCTGGCTGGCGACGACGCCACCGAGGAAAAAGCCCTCGAACTGGCGCGCGGCTTCCCGGGCCTGAAGGGCATGGACCTGGCGAAAGTCGTTTCCTCCACCGAGCGCTACGAGTGGCGCTCCAGCGTGTGGAACCTGGAAACCGACAGCCACCCGGAAATCGCCGCCGCCGACCTGCCGTACCACGTGGTGGCCTACGATTTCGGCGTGAAGCTGAACATCCTGCGCATGCTGGTCGCTCGCGGCTGCCGTCTGACCGTGGTACCGGCACAGACCCCGGCCAGCGAAGTGCTCGCCCTGAACCCGGACGGCATCTTCCTCTCCAATGGTCCCGGTGACCCCGAGCCATGCGATTACGCCATCCAGGCCATCCGCGAGTTCCTCGACACCGAGATCCCGGTATTCGGCATCTGCCTCGGCCACCAGCTGCTGGCCCTGGCCTCCGGCGCCAAGACCCTGAAAATGGGGCATGGCCACCACGGTGCCAACCACCCGGTGCAGGACCTGGATTCGGGCGTGGTGATGATCACCAGCCAGAACCACGGTTTCGCGGTTGATGAAGGCAGCATGCCGGCCAACCTGCGCGCCACCCACAAGTCGCTGTTCGACGGTACCCTGCAGGGCATCGAGCGCACCGACAAGGTAGCCTTCAGCTTCCAGGGTCACCCGGAAGCCAGCCCCGGTCCGCACGACGTGGCTCCGCTGTTCGACCGCTTCATCGCGGCGATGGCCGAGCGCCGCTGAGTCCGAGCTGGAAGAGGTAGAAGAAGATGATGCCGACCCTGGGAATCACCGACCTCTGGACCTACGTCCTGGGTACGTTGTTCATCGTCCTGCTGCCAGGACCGAACTCGCTGTTCGTCCTCGCCACCGCCGCCCAGCGCGGCGTGGCCTCGGGCTATCGGGCGGCGAGCGCGGTGTTCCTGGGCGATGCGATCCTGATGTTCCTGTCGGCGCTGGGTATTGCCTCGGTCCTCAAGGCCGAGCCGATGCTGTTCCTGGGCCTGAAGTACGTCGGCGCTGCGTACCTGTTCTATCTGGGTATCGGCATGCTCCGCGGTGGCTGGCAGAAGCTGCGCCACCCGCTGGAGGCGGCCGCCGCACCGGCCAGGGAAGTGGACGTCAACCAGCCGTTCCGCAAGGCACTGCTGCTGAGCCTGTCCAATCCCAAGGCGATCCTCTTCTTCATTTCCTTCTTCATCCAGTTCGTCGACCCGGGTTACGCCTACCCCGGCCTGTCGTTCCTGGTGCTGGGCACGATCCTCGAGATCATCAGCGCCCTGTACCTGAGTTTCCTGATTTTCTCCGGTGTGCGTCTGGCGGCCTGGTTCCGTCGGCGGCAACGGCTGGCTGCCGGCGCCTCGAGCGGCGTCGGCGCCCTGTTCGTCGGCTTTGGCGTGAAGCTGGCCAGCGCAACCCTTTCCTGAATATTGCAACGAGAGTCCCATGCCCAAGCGTACAGACATCAAGAGCATCCTGATCCTCGGCGCCGGCCCGATCGTCATCGGCCAGGCCTGCGAGCTCGACTACTCCGGCGCACAGGCCTGCAAGGCCCTGAAGGAAGAAGGCTTCCGTGTCATCCTGGTGAACTCCAACCCGGCCACCATCATGACCGATCCGGCCATGGCCGACGCCACCTACATCGAGCCGATCAAGTGGCAGACCGTCGCCAAGATCATCGAGAAGGAGCGCCCTGACGCGCTGCTGCCGACCATGGGTGGCCAGACCGCTCTGAACTGCGCCCTGGACCTGGAGCGCCACGGCGTGCTCGAGCAGTTCGGCGTGGAAATGATCGGCGCCAACGCCGACACCATCGACAAGGCCGAAGACCGTTCGCGCTTCGACAAGGCCATGCGCGACATCGGCCTGGCGTGCCCGCGCTCGGGTATCGCCCACACCATGGAAGAGGCCTATGGCGTGCTGGAGAAGGTCAACTTCCCGTGCATCATTCGTCCGTCCTTCACCATGGGCGGCACCGGTGGCGGTATCGCCTACAACCGCGAAGAATTCGAGGAA
The DNA here is from genome assembly GCA_966191535.1 of uncultured Pseudomonas sp. GTDB lineage: Bacteria > Pseudomonadota > Gammaproteobacteria > Pseudomonadales > Pseudomonadaceae > Pseudomonas. Next base: position 5,209 of record CBIGPF010000194.1, read on the forward strand.
ATCTGCACCCGTGGTCTGGACCTGTCGCCGACCAACGAGCTGCTGATCGACGAATCGCTGATCGGCTGGAAGGAATACGAGATGGAGGTTGTCCGCGACAAGAAGGACAACTGCATCATCGTCTGCGCCATCGAGAACTTCGACCCGATGGGCGTGCACACCGGTGACTCCATCACCGTGGCGCCGGCGCAGACCCTGACCGACAAGGAATACCAGATCATGCGCAACGCCTCCCTGGCGGTGCTGCGTGAGATCGGCGTGGAAACCGGCGGCTCGAACGTGCAGTTCGGCATCTGTCCGAACACCGGCCGCATGGTCGTGATCGAGATGAACCCGCGCGTATCGCGTTCCTCGGCGTTGGCTTCCAAGGCTACCGGCTTCCCGATCGCCAAGATCGCCGCCAAGCTGGCTGTCGGCTACACCCTCGACGAACTGCAGAATGACATCACCGGCGGCCGCACCCCGGCGTCCTTCGAGCCGGCGATCGACTACGTCGTTACCAAGATCCCGCGTTTCGCCTTCGAGAAGTTCCCGAAAGCCGACGCGCGCCTGACCACCCAGATGAAATCCGTGGGTGAAGTCATGGCCATCGGCCGCACCTTCCAGGAGTCCGTGCAGAAAGCCCTGCGTGGCCTGGAAGTCGGCGCTACCGGTTTCGATCCGAAGCTCGACCTGAGCAACCCGGAAGCCGAGAGCATCCTCAAGCGCGAGCTGACCGTGCCCAATGCCGACCGCATCTGGTACGTCGCCGATGCCTTCCGCGCTGGCAAGAGCATCGCCGAAGTCTTCGACCTGACCCGCATCGACGAGTGGTTCCTGGTGCAGATCGAAGACCTGGTCAAGGACGAAGAGCGGGTCAAGACCCTGGGTCTGTCCGCCATCGACCGCGAGCTGATGTACAAGCTCAAGCGCAAGGGCTTCTCCGACGCCCGCCTGGCCACCCTGCTGGGCGTGACCGAGAAGAACCTGCGCAACCATCGCCACAAGCTCAAGGTGCTGCCGGTGTACAAGCGCGTGGACACCTGCGCCGCCGAATTCGCCACCGACACCGCCTACATGTACTCGACCTACGAGGAAGAGTGCGAAGCCAATCCGTCGACTCGCGACAAGATCATGATCCTGGGCGGCGGTCCGAACCGCATCGGCCAAGGCATCGAGTTCGACTACTGCTGCGTACACGCCGCGCTGGCCATGCGTGAAGACGGTTACGAGACCATCATGGTCAACTGCAACCCGGAGACCGTCTCCACCGACTACGACACGTCCGATCGCCTGTACTTCGAGCCGGTGACCCTGGAAGACGTGCTGGAAATCGTCCGCGTCGAGCAGCCCAAGGGTGTCATCGTGCAGTACGGCGGCCAGACCCCGCTGAAGCTCTGCCGCGCCCTGGAAGAAGCTGGCGTGCCGATCATCGGCACCAGCCCGGACGCCATCGACCGCGCCGAAGACCGCGAGCGCTTCCAGCACATGGTCCAGCGCCTGAACCTGCGCCAGCCGGCCAACGCCACCGCGCGCAGCGAAGACCAGGCCCTGGAGCTGTCGAAGAACATCGGCTACCCGATGGTGGTGCGCCCGTCCTACGTACTGGGCGGCCGCGCAATGGAAATCGTCTACCAGGAAGAAGAGCTGAAGCGCTACATGCGCGAAGCGGTGAAAGTCTCCAACGACAGCCCGGTTCTGCTGGACCGCTTCCTGAACTGCGCCATCGAAGTCGACATCGATGCGGTGTGCGACGGCGAGACCGTGGTGATCGGCGCGATCATGCAGCACATCGAACAGGCTGGTGTGCACTCCGGTGACTCCGCCTGCTCGCTGCCGCCGTACTCGCTGCCGCAGCACATCCAGGATGAGATCCGCGAGCAGGTCAAGAAGATGGCCCTGGAGCTCGGTGTGGTCGGCCTGATGAACGTGCAGATGGCCGTGCAAGGCGAAGACATCTATGTGATCGAGGTGAACCCGCGCGCGTCCCGTACCGTGCCGTTCGTGTCCAAGTGCATCGGCGAGTCGCTGGCCAAGGTTGCTGCCCGCGTCATGGCTGGCAAGTCCCTGGCCGAAGTCGGCTTCACCGAAGAGGTGATCCCGCCGTACTATAGCGTCAAGGAAGCGGTGTTCCCGTTCGCCAAGTTCCCGGGCGTCGACCCGATCCTCGGCCCAGAGATGAAGTCCACTGGCGAGGTGATGGGTGTCGGCGACAGTTTCGGTGAGGCATTCGCCAAGGCCCAGTTGGGCGCCAGCGAAATCCTGCCGAACGCCGGTTGCGCCTTCATCAGCGTCCGCGAGGACGACAAGCCGCAAGCCGTTCAGGTCGCTCGCGATCTGGTCGCGCTGGGCTTCGAGGTGGTCGCTACTGCCGGTACCGCCAAGGTGATCGAGGCCGCCGGTCTGCCGGTGCGTCGCGTGAACAAGGTGACCGAGGGCCGTCCTCATGTGGTCGACATGATCAAGAATGACGAAGTCACCCTGATCATCAACACCACCGAAGGTCGCCAGTCCATCGCTGACTCTTACTCCATCCGTCGTAACGCCCTGCAGCACAAGATCTACTGCACCACCACCATTGCGGCGGGGCAGGCGATCTGTGAGGCGCTCAAGTTCGGTCCCGAGAAGACCGTTCGCCGTCTGCAGGATCTCCATGCAGGAATCAACGCATGAGCAAATTTCCAATGACCGTCCAGGGCGCCCGCGCCCTGGAAGAAGAACTGAAATACCTGAAGACCGTTCTGCGCCCGCAGATCACCCAGGCCATCGCCGAAGCGCGTGAATTGGGTGACCTCAAGGAGAACGCCGAGTACCACGCGGCCCGTGAACAGCAGGGCATGTCCGAAGCTCGCATCCGCGACATCGAGGCCAAGCTGTCCAACGCGCAGATCATCGACGTGACCACCATTCCGCACAGCGGCAAGGTGATCTTCGGTACCACCGTCGATATCGCCAACGTCGAGACCGACGAGACCGTGACCTACCAGATCGTCGGTGACGACGAAGCGGACATCAAGAACAGCAAGATCTCGGTCAACTCGCCGATCGCCCGTGCGCTTATCGGCAAGACTGAGGGCGACGCCGTTCTGGTGAAGACCCCGGGCGGCGACGTCGAGTACGAGATCGTTGAAGTCCGCCACGCCTGATCGGCAATCCCTGAACGCAGGCACCGCCAGTTGGCTGCTGGCCCAGACATTCTGGGTCGGCGGCCTCTGGCTGCTTCAGTTCGTGGTATTGCCGGCGCTGGACAAGATCGGTCTGGCCCCGCTTCTGGTGGAGACCGTTGCCGACGGCCTGAAGCCGCTGCTCCTGGGGTTTGCCGGGTTCTGCGTGCTGCTCCAGGCCCTGGTGCTCTGGCAGGCGCGCGGGCTCGCTGCCTTCACCCGTGAAACGCGGGGGCAATTGCTGCTCACCGTGCTGGTGATGGCGGCGGCTTATTTCGTGGTGCGCCAGGTTGCGCCGGACGCTCAGCGTTGGCTGCTGTTCAACTACCTGGTGGTGGCGCTGTGCGGTCTGCTGCTGGTGCTGCAGCCGGTGCCGAGGCGGGACGAGCGGAACTGACGCGGCGGAGCCTTGCCGGCTCCGCGCTGCCGGTCTTGACTGTCAGAGACCGCTGAAGCGGCTGATGTTCGACAGGTTCTTGTTCGGCTTGGGGTTGCGACGATAGATCAGCGCCATCTTGCCGATGGTCTGAACCAGTTCGCAGCTGCCGTTCTGGCAGAGTTCGTCGATCAGCGCACGACGGTCGTCGCGCTCGGTGATACGGAACTGCACCTTGATCAGTTCATGATCGTTGAGCGCGCGCTCAAGTTCGGCCATCACACCTTCCGAAAGACCGTTTTCAGCAACGGTCAATACGGGTTTCAGGTGATGCCCGATAGATTTGAACTGCTTTTTCTGCTCCTGAGAGAGCGCCATAATCTGACCCCTGGGAAAAAAGGCGGATATTCTACCCGAGTTTCGGTTATACCGGGATGCCGCTCAGACGAGGTAATACGTGGCCCGTTCCAAGACTAGCCATCGCTGGCTGAAAGAACATTTCGACGATCCTTACGTGAAGATGGCACAGCGCGACGGCTATCGCTCGCGTGCCAGCTACAAACTGCTGGAAATCCAGGAGAAGGATCGCATCCTGCGCCCCGGCATGACCGTGGTCGACCTTGGTGCGGCACCGGGCGGCTGGTCGCAGGTCACCAGTCGGGTGATCGGCGACAAGGGGACCCTGATCGCGTCGGACATCCTGCCGATGGACAGCATCCCGGACGTCACCTTCATCCAGGGTGACTTTACCGAGGACGAGGTCTTCGCCCAATTGCTCGAGGCCATCGGAGAAAATCCGGTAGACCTTGTGATTTCCGATATGGCCCCCAATATGAGTGGATTGCCCGCTGTGGACATGCCTCGTGCGATGTTCCTCTGCGAGCTGGCCCTGGACCTGTGCACCCGTGTGCTGCGTCCAGGGGGCGATTTCCTGATCAAGATTTTCCAGGGTGAGGGTTTCGACGCTTACCACAAGATGGTTCGCGAGAACTTCGAGAAGGTGCAGATGCGCAAGCCGCTGTCGTCCCGCGACCGTTCGCGGGAGCAGTATCTGCTCGCACGAGGCTTTCGCGGCGCCTAGACTGGAATGATTGGGCCGGCTATTGGTCTATGCCTTGCAGGTTTTGCTTGTACCGGTGAAAGCCGGGGTTCATAAAGGGTTACAGACGGCGCCTGCCTGGCGGCGGGCGTTGTGTAGTAATTTTGGCCGGAAGGAGTCTGGCCGTCGTGAGAAGCGGTTTCCAGGGCGGAGCCGGCTTCAGAGGGTAGTCAATTGAACGACATGGCAAAGAACCTGATTCTGTGGCTGATCATCGCGGCGGTACTCGTCACCGTGATGAACAACTTCTCCAGCCCGAGCGAGCCGCAGACGCTCAACTATTCCGACTTCATCCAGCAGGTGAAGGACGGCAAGGTCGA
>CBIGPF010000195.1:0-9919 GCA_966191535.1 uncultured Pseudomonas sp.
GGCCTGAGCCTGGCTCATGAGAAGGAGCGGGGCGAGATCAGCCAGGCGATTGCCGCCGAGCTGCAGCGCCGTGCAAAGGACCGTCAGGAGCTGCAGGCGCAGTACGACGGCATCGATCAGCAGCGCTATCAGGAGTTGCGCCATGTTCAGGAAGTCAACGATCAGCTTGCTCGGAATCTTGCTGCTGCTCAGCGCCGGATGTACGCCCCCGTCATCGGCGGTGGTTGCGCCGGCGGTGCCGTGCGAGCCGGAGCCAGCGGCGCCGGCGTGGATGATGCAGCCGGTTACGCCGAACTTCGACCAGAGGCTGCAGCGGATCTTGCCCGTGTCGCCGCCGACGCCAACGCCTGCGCCATCGCCCTGACGGCCCTGCAGGAGCGAGAGCGGGCTCGGCAGCGCTGGCCGCCGGTCACTCGATAAGGTGGTAGTCCGCTCGGTCGCGCGGATCAGTGGTGGATCCTCGGCAGTTGTCGCCGATCATGGGCGCGACGTTGGGGAGGAACACCACGCCTTCCTGCTCGAAGGCAAAGGCCAAGGCCTGCATGCTGACCTGTCGCAGGGTCCGCGTGCCGGCCTCTAAGCCCGTGATCGCCTCCCTGGATACGCCGGATCTGAAGGATAGGGCGTCGACGCTCCAGTCCAGCACCGCGCGAGCCTTCGCGCAGTGCTCTTGTCCGAATGACAGCCCGAAGGCGTTGGTCCGTTGCAGCTCCTTCAGCAGCTCCCACTGGCGCGCCAGGCGCTCGTCCTGCAGGTCCACAATTACTGACTTCATATCCCGCTTCACTCCTTCTCTGCCAATCCGCGTCCCGCGCACATCGCGCAGTCCTCCCTTTCCGCAAAGCTGTCCCGGCACTTGGGGCAGATACGGAACCTCCCCAGCTCGATCTGCAGCGCAAGGGTCTTGACCCGCTCGGCGTTGCCTTCCTCCTGCGCCACCTGGTACTCGTCCAGCGCAAGCCTGAACGAATCGGCATCAGCGATAGCGCGCACCGCCTTCCCCGCGACAATCCTGCCTGTCTCAACCAGCAGCGCCTGCTGGCCATCGCTTCGTGTCCATGTCAGCCCACAGACATCACCCATCCATGCGGCCGGTGACCCACTGAACATGGCGAGCTGGCCGTGCTCGTTGTAGGTGACTCTCCCGAGGATCCCGCGCGGCTCGGGTGGCACGCTCATGAAGGTGCCCGACAGGATCTCGCCCAGCAGCTCGCCAGTTCCTTCGGCTACGACGTCATAGACGCCGGCGCGCTGGAAGGCTTGGTGCGCCAGATCCTCCAGCACGGTGAGGCGTCCGGCTTCGGCTATCTCGCACATCTCCACAAACTCCCCTTGATCGATCATCCGCAGCTCCATCGCCTTTCTGGCCAGCCCTTCCAGCTCGGCACGGTGGTAGTCCGGTGTCAGCTTCCATTGTCGCCGGTCGTCGATGAGGCGGCGCCATTGCGCGAGTGGTGAGTCAGTCATACGGCTAATAATACTGTTTACATATACAGTATTTGTTTTGCGTGACCAGTGGTAGGGGGTGCCTGCAGAAGGGGCGTAGAATGCGCGCCTTCGATTTGAGGAGGTCACCCGATGAGCACTTGGAATCTAGCGCTACGCCCCGCCGAGGAGCGGCAGGCGATGGAGGATGAGAAGGCCCGGCTGTTCGAGTTCTGGCAGCTGAACCTAGACCGCGCGAGAGGGGAGGCCGGCAAGCTGTTCGCTGAGCGTTCGAAGCGGAAAGGGAAGTGGAGCGAGTGGGCGCAGGGGGAGGTTGCGGGGATCAGCCCGCCGGAGCTGCAAGACCTGGTGCGGCGGGAGCTTGCGCGGTTAGAGCGCGAAGGAAGCTGATTTAGGTTCGATGCTTTTAGGGTTGCCGGCGGCCACCCAGAACTCCTGGCGAGCCAGGCGCCACAGGCTGGTGGCTGCAGCCGGGGAACCATCGACCGTCAGATGTGCCGTCGGGGCGCGCCACAGCTGTACGGCGAGCCACAACAGGTAACCGGCACCCACCAGCTTGATGGCCAGGAACAGCCAGGCCGAGGCCTGCAGCACCAGCGCCAGGCCGGAGGCGGCCAGCGCCAGCATCCCGGCGAAGGCGACCAGCCGGCCGGCGCCCGCAACGGTGGCGCGCAGCAGGCCGAAGCGTGCGGCGTTGTTCAGCGACAGCAGGTTGTTCGGTCCCGGCGCCAGGTTCAGGGCGAAGCAGGCGGGGAGGAACAGGGCCCAGGCGATGCTCATCGTTCTGCTGCTCAGGCCAGCGCGGCGGCGTAGGCGTCGGGCTTGAAGCCGACCAGGGTGCGATCACCCAGGTCCAGCACCGGACGCTTGATCATCGACGGCTGCGCGACCATCAGTTCGATGGCCTTGTCCTGGTCGAGATCGGCCTTCTGCGCGTCGTCCAGCTTGCGGAAGGTGGTGCCGGCACGGTTCAGGACGGTTTCCCAGCCATGCTCGGTGCACCACTGGCGCAGGTGTTCGCGGTCGATACCGCTACTCTTGTAGTCGTGGAAGGCGTAGTCGACGCCATGCTCTTCCAGCCACACGCGGGCTTTCTTCATGGTGTCGCAAGCTTTGATTCCATACAGCGTCCGCTCACTCACGGGGCGCTACTCCTTTTCGATGCTTTTTTCAGGCGCGGGATTATGCCATTTCCGCAGCGCTTGCGGGACGCCGCCGGGAGGTCGGGCGTTTGCAACAGTTTTTTGCCCATTGCGGGGCTGATCCTCCGCGCGACGGGTGCTTCAATGGAGAGCTGTGCTGGGAGTTCGTCGATGCAAACCGTTTACACCGTACTCATCCTGCTGCTGGTCGTGGGGGGAACCCGGCTTGCGGCGCAGTTGATCCCGCTGCCGCTGCCGCTGATCCAGATCGCCGCCGGCGCGTCGCTGGCCTGGCCGAGCCTGGGGCTGCACGTGGGGCTTGACCCGGAACTGTTCATGTTCCTGTTCATCCCGCCGCTGCTGTTCGCCGATGGCTGGCGCATGCCCAAGGGCGAGTTCTGGAAGATGCGCTGGCCGATCCTTACCCTGGCCTTTGCCCTGGTGCTGTTCACCGTGGTCGGCGGTGGCGTCTTCATCCATCTGCTGATCCCCGAGATTCCCTGGGCCGCGGCCTTCGCCCTGGCAGCGGTGCTGTCGCCCACCGATGCACTGGCGGTCTCGGCCATCGCCCAGAACCGCCTGCCCAAGCGCCTGATGCACGTGTTGCAGGGCGAGGCGCTGATGAACGATGCGTCGGGCCTGGTGGCGTTCAAGTTCGCGATCGCGGCGGCCATGACCGGCACCTTCTCGCTGATGGACGCCAGCCTGAGCTTCCTGCTGGTGGCCGTGGGCGGCCTGGCCTGTGGTGTATTCCTCAGCTGGCTGCTGGGGCGTATCCGCGCCTGGATGATCCGCCGTGGCTGGGACGACCCGGCGACCCACGTGGTGCTGATGCTGCTGCTGCCCTTTGCCTGCTACATGATCGCCGAGGAGCTGGGCGTCTCCGGCATTCTCGCGGCGGTGGCGGCGGGCATGATGCAGAGCTGGGTTGATCTGCTGCCCCGGCAGACCAACACCCGCCTGCTCAACCGCAGCGTCTGGTCGATGCTGGAGTTCGCCTTCAACGGCGTGGTGTTCCTGCTGCTCGGCCTGCAATTGCCGGACATCCTGAAATCCGTCGCGCACCATGCCGACGACGTGATGTGGCGCTCGTCGCTGCTGCTGTTCTACGTGCTGGCGGTGTTCGCCGTGCTGCTCCTGCTGCGCTTTGGCTGGGTCTGGTGCTACTGGAAGGTTTCGGTGCGCTTCGAGCAGTGGTGGGGCATCGAGCTGGGCGGCCGCCCCGGTGAGCCGGTGCTGCGGCTGTCGGCGATTTCCGCCCTGAGCGGGGTGCGCGGTGCGGTCACGCTGGCCGGTGTGCTGTCGGTGCCTCTATTGCTGCTGGATGGCACGGCGTTCCCGCAGCGCGACCTGATCATCTTCATCGCCACCGGGGTGATCCTCGTTTCGCTGATCGCTGCCACCATCGGCTTGCCGATCCTTCTGCGCGGCTTGCCAGCGGCCAGCAATGACCAGCGCGAGCGAGAGGTGCAGTCGGTCTGGCGCAAGACCGCGGCAGCGGCGATCCACATGCTGGAAAGCGAGGAATTGCCTGCCCGTGACGGTGCCGATGCGGACGAGACCGCGCGGCTGGCGGAAATGAGGGCGAAGCTGATGGCCGAGTATCGCCATGAGCTGGACCCGGCGCCGGATACCCAGGAGGCCCGGGAGCGCGCGCGCAGCCTGGAACTGGCCGATCAGGCCCTGCGCATCAAGGCCCTGCGAGCGCAGCGGCTGGAGTTGTATCGCATGCGCCGCGAGCACGAGATCGACGACGAGACCATGCGGGAGGTGCTGGGTGAACTGGACAGCCAGGAAGCCTGGGTGACCAGCAAGGCGGGACGCTGGGTGTAGCGAGTTCCCCGGCAGGAGCGGGCGCCATTTGCAAACGCATTGGGCGCGATCGCGCCCATGGGGTGCCCCTGCAGGGAATGATGCAGCGTCAGAGGGCTTGCACGTACTGCCTGATGCGCTCGGCGGCTGTCACGCATTCCGCCAGCGGGGCCACCAGCGCCATGCGCACGCGGTTGGCGCCGGGGTTTTCACCGTTCACTTCACGGGACAGGTAGGAGCCCGGTACCACGGTGACGTGCTGCTGGTCGAACAGGCCGCGGCAGAACGCGGTGTCGGCGATCGGGGTCTTTGCCCACAGGTAGAAGCTGCCGTCCGGGCGCCGCACGTCGAGCACGCCGCCGAGGATGTCCAGCACGGCGTCGAACTTCTCGCGGTACAGGTCACGGTTGGCGCGCACGTGGTCTTCGTCCTTCCAGGCCGCGACGCTGGCCAGTTGGGTCTGAACCGGCATGGCACAGCCGTGGTAGGTGCGGTAGAGGAGGAATTTCTTCAGCACCTCGGCGTCACCGGCGACGAAGCCCGAGCGCAGGCCCGGCAGGTTGGAGCGCTTGGACAGGCTGTGGAACACCACGCAGCGCTTGAAGTCGGAGCGGCCCAGTTCGGCGCAGGCGGTCAGCAGGCCGGCCGGCGGGTTCTGCTCGTCGAAGTACAGCTCGCTGTAGCACTCGTCGGCGGCGATCACGAAGTCGTGTTCGTCGGCCAGGGCGATCAGCTTCTTCAGGGTTTCCAGCGGGACCAGTGCGCCGGTGGGGTTGCCCGGCGAGCAGAGGAAGAGGATCTCGCAGCGTGCCCAGACGTCGGCCGGGACGGCGTCGAAGTCCGGGTTGAAGCCGTTGTTTTCCAGGCAGGGCAGGTAGTGCGGCTCGGCGCCAGCCAGCAGGGCCGCGCCTTCGTAGATCTGGTAGAACGGGTTCGGGCTGATCACCAGGCCCTTGGCGTTGCGGTCGACCACGGTCTGGGTGAAGGCGAACAGCGCTTCACGGGTGCCGTTGACGGGCAGCACGTGGCGCGCGGCGTCCAGCCAGCCGGCCGGCACCTTGAAACGGTGCTCGCACCAGGTGGCGATGGCTTCGCGCAGGGCGGGGATGCCCAGGGTAGTCGGGTAGACCGCCAACTGGTCAAGGCTGTCGGCCAGCGCCTTGGCGACGAAGTCCGGCGAGCGGTGCTTGGGTTCGCCAATGGACAGCGCGATAGGCGTCAGCTCCGCCGGCGGCTGGGCGCCGGCCAGCAGGGCGCGGAGCTTCTCGAAGGGGTAGGGCTGGAGCGAGTCGAGGGCAGGGTTCATGGCAAGGCTCTTTCGTTCTGATGCTTTCAAAGTGGGGATTAGATGCTGATGCGGACCGGCATGCTCGGCTGGCCGCCGTCTGAGAGGATGTCCACCAGCGCGGTCTGGATGCGCTTGCACAGCTCCGGGTCGGAGAGCGGCTGGTTGTGCGCATCGGTCACGAAGAACACGTCCTCCACGCGCTCGCCCAGGGTGGCGATCTTGGCGTTCTGCACCGACAGGTCGAAGTCCAGGAACAATCCGCCGATGCGCGCCAGCAGGCCGGGGCGATCCGGTGCGGTGACTTCCAGCACGCTGACCTGACGGGCCGCGTCGGTGGAAATGGTCACCTGGGGATTGAAGGCGAAGTGCTTGAGCTGGCGCGGCACACGGCGCTGGATGATGGTCGGGTATTCGTCCGGGTCCTTCAGCGCGTTGACCAGGCCTTCGCGAATTTCCTCGACCCGGGCGGGATTGTTGCCGATCGAGCCGCCATCGGCGTCGAGCACTATGTAGGTGTCGAGGGTGAACAGGCTGGTGGAGGTGATGATCCGCGCGTCCTGAATGTTCAAGTTGAGCTGGTCCATCGCCGCCACGGTCACGGCGAAGAAGTCATGCTGGTCGCCGGCATAGATGAAGATCTGGGTGCCACCCTCGAATTCGCGCTGGGCGGTTTCCTTGATCAGCACCAGCGGGGTGCCGTCGTCCGGATGCTGGAGGATGGCTTCGGTGTGCCAGGCCACGTCCGCGGCGGTGTGACGCAGGAAGTAGTCGTCGCCCAGTTGGCTCCAGAGCTGCTCGGCGTCGTCCTGGTCGATGCCGCCGCGCACCAGGATGTCGATGGCCGCACTCTGGGTCTGGCGGATCTGCTCCTCGCGATCCACCGGGTTTTCCAGGCCGCGGCGCAGTGCGCGCTTGGTCTCGGTGTAGAGCTGGCGCAGCAGGCTGGCGCGCCAGGAGTTCCACAGCGTCGGGTTGGTGGCGTTGATGTCGGCCACGGTGAGCACGTAGAGGTAATCCAGGTAGGTCTGGTTACCCATCAGCTGCGCGAAGTCGTAGATCACCTGCGGGTCGGACAGGTCCTTGCGCTGGGCTGTGGTGGACATGATCAGGTGGTTCTGCACCAGCCAGGACACCAGGTTGGTGTCCCACGGCGGCAGCTGGTGGCGCTGGCAGAAGTGCTCGGCGTCCACCGCCCCCAGTTCCGAGTGATCGCCGCCGCGGCCCTTGGCGATGTCGTGGTAGAGGCCGGCGATGTAGATCAGCTCCGGCTTGGGCAATCGCTCCATGATCTTGCTGGCCAGCGGGTACTTCTCCGCCATGTCCGGCCTGCGCAACTTGCGCAAGTGCTTGATCAGGTTGAGGGTGTGGGCGTCGACCGTATAGATGTGGAACAGGTCGTGCTGCATCTGCCCGACGATCAGGCCGAACTCCGGCAGGTAGCGGCCAAGGATGCCGTAGCGGTTCATCCGGCGCAGGTTGCGGTGGATGCCTTCCTGGCACTTGAACAGCTCGATGAACAGGCTGGTGTTGCGGATGTCGTGGCGGAAGTCGTCGTCGATCAGGTGCCGGCTGTCGCGCAGCAGGCGGATCGTGTCGGCGCGCACGCCCTTTATCTCCGGGTGCTGGGCCAGCAGGACGAAGATCTCCAGCAAGGCGAACGGGGTGCGCTTGAAGACGTTGGTGTGGGTGACTTCCAGGTAGCCGTCACGCAGTTGGAAGCGGCTGTTGAGCGACTGGATCTGGCCGTTCTCGCCGGCCCGAAGGATCACTTCCTCGAAGTGCTGGGTGATCAGGTCGTTCAGCTCGGAAACCGCCATCACCACACGGTAGTACTTCTGCATGAAACGCTCGACCGCCAGCTTGGCGTCGTTGCCCTCGTAGCCGAGCATGCCGGCGATGCGCCGCTGGTGGTCGAACAGCAGGCGGTCCTCCGCGCGGCCAGCAAGCATGTGCAGGGCGTAGCGGACCTTCCAGAGGAACTCCTGGCTGGAGGCCAGCACCGAGCATTCGCTCTCGACCAGGAAGCCTTCGCGCACTAGGGCATGCAGGTTGAGACTGCCAAAATGGCGGCGGGCGACCCAGAGCAGCGTCTGGATGTCGCGCAGGCCGCCGGGCGAGCCCTTCACGTTGGGCTCGAGGTTGTACTCGGTGTCGTTGTACTTGGTGTGGCGGTGGATCTGTTCCTTGCGCTTGGCCAGGTAGAACTGACCGCTGGGCCACATCTCCTTCGCGCTGGTGGCGTCGAGCATGCGCTGGCGCAGGCTGTCCGGGCCGGAGATGGTCCGGCACTCCATCAGGTTGGTGACCACGGTGAGGTCGGCGCGCGCTTCCTCGGCGCACTCGGCGACCGAGCGCACGCTCTGGCCGACTTCCAGGCCGATGTCCCAGAGCAGGGTGAGGAAGCCCTCGATGGGCTCGCGGAAGGATTCCTGGTCCTCGCTGTCGAGCAGGATCAGCAGGTCGATATCCGAGTGCGGGTGCAGTTCGCCGCGCCCGTAGCCGCCCACGGCGACCAGCGCGATGTCGGCGTCGTCTCCCCAGTCGAAGCGGTTCCAGGCCTGCTGCAGGATCTGATCGACGAACCAGGCGCGGTCCTCGATCAGCCGGCGGATATCGCGTCCACCGTTGAAGCGGGCGTCAAGCACCTCGTTGGCCTGACGAATGGCCTTCTTGAAGGCGGCAATAGGGCTGGATTTGAGGGCCAGTTCCGCCTGGAACTGCCCACGGTCGAACAACTCGGGATCCACCTGCGGCATGGCGGCCTTCCTGATCAATGGCTTAGGGGAGGGCAGGGGCAAGAGGGCAACCGGGCCTGTGCGCATGGCGCCAGGCCCGATGGCTGTGCCGGGCCGGGATTTGTATGTTCTACCCAGCCGTCGGCGAGATTGCAAACCACACAAAACCTGCTGCGCGTCGGCATAACTGCGTTAAAAACAGGCGAGGACTGCTCATTTACAGCGCGTAACCTCCGCGTCCTCGCCTGTTTGATTCGCTGGCGCTCACCCTTCGGGCCAGCCTGCGGCTGTTACTCCCGTTGGTCGTTGCGCCTTGTTCTGCTCTAGCTCGCAAGATTTTGAACAGCCATTCAGGCCGAGGTGCGCGGGAAGCTTTCGTCGTTACGCAGGGTCAGGATCTCGTAGCCGTTGGCGGTGACCAGCACGGTGTGCTCCCACTGCGCGGACAGCTTGCGGTCCTTGGTGATGGCGGTCCAGCCGTCGCCCAGCAGGCGAGTTTCCGGGCGGCCCTGGTTGATCATCGGCTCGATGGTGAAGATCATGCCTTCCTTCAGTTCCAGGCCGGTGCCGGCGCGGCCGTAGTGCAGCACCTGCGGCTCTTCGTGGAAGACCTGGCCGATGCCGTGGCCGCAGTACTCGCGCACCACAGAGAAGCCGTTCTTCTCGGCGTACTTCTGGATCACTTCGCCGATGTCGCCCAGGCGCGCGCCCGGCTTGACCACGTCGATGCCCTTGTACATGCATTCCTGGGTGATCTGGCACAGGCGGTCGGCCCATTCCGGGGTCTTGCCGACGGAGAACATCTTGCTGGTATCGCCGTGGTAGCCGTCCTTGATCACGGTGACGTCGATATTGACGATGTCACCTTCCTTGAGCGGCTTCTCGTTGGGGATGCCGTGGCACACCACGTGGTTGATCGAGGTGCAGATGGACTTGGGGAAGCCCTTGTAGTTCAGCGGCGCGGGAATGGCCTTCTGCACGTTGACGATGTAGTCGTGGCAGATGCGGTCCAGTTCGTCGGTGGTGACGCCGGGCTTGACGTGTTCGCCGATCATTTCCAGCACTTCGGCGGCCAGACGGCCGGCGACGCGCATTTTCTCGATGTCTTCGGGCGTCTTGATGGTGACGGTCATGCGACTTCTCTTCAGGCGCTGCGTACGCGCGGGTAAATGAGAGGAATACGCAAGTCTATCAGATTTGGCGCCTTTCTATTAAGGGCGGGTGGCTAGCGGGGCTGGTCGGCCGAGGTGGCGGGGGAGGTGCCGGGCGTCCTCTCGGGTTTTGTTCTGGCCGAGGTTGTGGTATAAAGCGCCCCGCTCTGAAGGCTACGGCCATTTCGGGGCATTAACCCACACATGCATCGACACGATGGCCTGGGTGCCTTTCGACACAGTCGGAGGGTTGGCCGTTGGGGTGCATGGAGGCCTAACCCGACTTATCGAGGAACTATCATGTCCCAAGTCAATATGCGCGATATGCTGAAGGCCGGTGTGCAC
>CBIGPF010000196.1:0-9898 GCA_966191535.1 uncultured Pseudomonas sp.
GCGACCATCCGCTTAGAAGGCGGATGCTCTATCCAGCTGAGCTACGGGCGCTTTATGTGGCGGCAACCCTTGCTAAGCAGACCCAGTGAAACCACTGAATCGGTTGGCACCGCCTCTTTCGTGTTTCAGGCTGTGCTCGGCAAGCGGGGCGCATGTTATCGATGAGGCCATACCTCGTCAACAACTTTTTTAAAAAAAATTCAAAGAGATAAAGGAGTTACGCCAAATCAGGGGCTCCCGCCTTTGCCTTATGGAGGCAGCATGCGAAAATGCGCGCCTTCTTTTCACCCGCCTTAATGGTTATCCCCCCGACATGACTGCAAAACTGATCGACGGCAAAGCGATCGCCGCCAGCCTCCGCCAGCAGATTGGCCAACGCGTCAACGAACGCCGCCAGCAAGGACTGCGCATCCCCGGCCTGGCTGTGATCCTGGTCGGCAGCGACCCCGCCTCTCAGGTCTATGTCGCGCACAAGCGCAAGGACTGTGAAGAGGTCGGCTTCCTCTCCCAGGCGTACGACCTCCCCGCCAGCACCACCCAGGAAGAGCTGCTGGCGCTGATCGACCGCCTGAACGCCGACCCGGCCATCGACGGCATCCTCGTCCAGCTCCCCCTCCCCGCCCACCTCGACGCCTCCCAGCTGCTGGAACGCATCAGCCCGGACAAGGACGTGGACGGCTTCCACCCCTTCAACATCGGCCGCCTGGCCCAACGCATCCCGCTGCTGCGTCCCTGCACCCCGAAAGGCATCATGACCCTGCTGCAAAGCACCGGCGTCGACCTGTACGGCATGGACGCAGTGGTCGTCGGCGCATCGAACATCGTCGGCCGCCCCATGGCGCTCGAGCTGCTGCTGGGCGGCTGCACCGTCACCGTGACCCACCGCTTCACACGCGACCTGGCCGAGCATGTACGCCGCGCCGACCTCGTGGTCGTGGCCGCCGGCAAGCCGGGCCTGGTCAAGGGCGAGTGGATCAAGGAAGGCGCCATCGTCATCGACGTGGGCATCAACCGCCAGGCCGACGGCAAGCTGGTAGGCGACGTGGAGTACGACATAGCCGCCGAGCGCGCCAGCTGGATCACCCCGGTTCCGGGCGGCGTCGGCCCGATGACCCGCGCCTGCCTGCTGGAAAACACCCTGTACGCCGCCGAACACCTGCACACCTGACAGGTATTCGACGAGCAAGAAAAAGGCCGCTGATCAGCGGCCTTTTTCATTTTCAGAGGGCTGTTACTCGGCGAGACGCCAGGTAGTACCGCCCTTGCCGTCTTCCAGCACCACACCCAGAGCAGTCAGCTCATCGCGGATGCGATCGGATTCGCCCCAGTTCTTCGCCGCACGGGCATCCAGGCGAGCCTGGATCAGTGCCTCGACCTGCGCCGCGTCAACCTTGCCGGCCGCGCCTGCCTGGAGGAACTCATCGGCGTCCAGCTGCAGAACTCCCAGCAGCGCGCCCAGCTCACGCACGCGCGCCGCAAGTGCAGCAGCCACTGCAGGCTCGCTTTCGCGCAGGCGATTGACCTCGCGGACCATCTCGAACAGCACAGCCACCGCTTCCGGCGTACCGAAGTCGTCATCCATCGCGGCGCCGAAACGCTCGACGAACTCCTCCCCCCCCGCGGCAGCCACCTGGGGCAGGCCACGCAGCGCGGTGTAGAAACGCTCCAGCGCGCCCTTGGCTTCCTTCAGGTTGTCCTCGGAATAGTTGATCGGGCTGCGGTAGTGGCTGGACACCAGCAGGAAGCGCACGACTTCCGGGTGGTATTTCTCCAGCACTTCGCGAATGGTGAAGAAGTTGCCCAGAGACTTGGACATCTTCTCGCCATCCACGCGCACCGCGCCGGCGTGCATCCAACTGGCCGCGTAGAGTTTGCCGGTGGCAGCCTCGCTCTGGGCGATCTCGTTCTCGTGGTGCGGGAACACCAGGTCCGGGCCGCCGCCATGGATGTCGAAAGTCTCGCCCAGGCAGCAGGTGGACATCACCGAGCACTCGATATGCCAACCCGGACGCCCGGCGCCCCATGGCGACTCCCAGCTCGGCTCGCCTGGCTTGGCGCCCTTCCAGAGCACGAAGTCCAGCGGGTCTTCCTTGGATTCGTCGACCTCGATCCGCGCACCGATGCGCAGGTCCTCGATCTTCTTGCGCGACAACTTGCCGTAGCCGGCGAACTTGCCGACCCGGTAGTAGACGTCGCCGTTGCCCGGAGCGTACGCGTAACCCTTGTCGATCAGGGTCTGGATCATCTCGTGCATGCCGGCGATATGACCGGTGGCACGAGGCTCGATGTCCGGACGCAGGACCGACAGACGCGCCTCATCCTCGTGCATCGCGGCAATCATGCGAGCAGTCAGGTCTTCGAACGATTCACCGTTCTCCTGGGCGCGACGGATGATCTTGTCGTCGATGTCGGTGATGTTGCGCACATAGGTCAGGTCGTAGCCGCGGTGGCGCAGCCAGCGCGCGATGACGTCGAACGCCACCATCACGCGGGCGTGGCCGATGTGGCAGAAGTCGTACACGGTCATGCCGCACACGTACATGCGCACCTGGTTGCCCACCAGCGGCTTGAAGGCGTCCTTGGTCTTGGACAGCGTGCTGTAGATCTGCAAATCAGCCATCCCTTATTGCCCCCAGGAGTCGCGCAGGGTCACCGTGCGGTTGAAGACCAGGGCATCGGCCCTGGAATCCCTGACATCCGCGCAGAAGTAGCCTTCGCGCTCGAACTGGAAGCGATCCTCGGCGGTGGCGCTGGCCAGCGACGGCTCGGCGCGGCAGCCCTTGAGCACCACCAGGGAGTCCGGATTGATGTTGTCGAGGAAGCTGCCGCCCTCTTCCGATTTCTCCGGGTTGGCCGAGCGGAACAGGCGGTCGTACAGGCGCACTTCGCACTCGACGCTCTCGGCAGCCGGCACCCAGTGGATCACACCCTTGACCTTGCGACCCTCGGGGTTCTTGCCCAGGGTGTTCTCGTCGTAGCTGCAACGCAGTTCGACGATATTGCCGGCGGCGTCCTTGATAGCTTCGTCGGCGCGGATCACGTAGCTGCCGCGCAGGCGCACTTCGCCGCCCGGGATCAGGCGCTTGTAGCCGGCCGGCGGGACTTCCTCGAAGTCACTGGCGTCGATGTAGATCTCGCGGCTGAACGGCAACACGCGCACGCCCATGTCCTGCTTCGGATGGCGCGGCAGCTCGAGATTCTCGACCTGGCCTTCCGGATAGTTGGTGATGACCACCTTCAGCGGCTTGAGCACGCACATGGCACGGCCGGCGTTGGCGTCCAGATCGTCACGAATGGCGAATTCCAGCATGCCGATGTCCACCACGCCGCCAGCGCGGTTCACGCCGATCATGTCGCAGAAGGTACGGATCGACGCGGGCGTGTAGCCACGGCGGCGATAGCCGGACAGGGTCGACATGCGCGGATCATCCCAGCCATTCACGTGGTTTTCATCGACCAGTTGCTTGAGCTTGCGCT
This sequence comes from uncultured Pseudomonas sp., assembly GCA_966191535.1. Lineage (GTDB taxonomy): Bacteria > Pseudomonadota > Gammaproteobacteria > Pseudomonadales > Pseudomonadaceae > Pseudomonas. The sequence goes on from CBIGPF010000196.1 coordinate 3,478, forward strand.
TGCTGGTGATGGTGTAGTTCAGGTTCAGGCGCGCGAATTCGTACTGGCGCGGCTGGGCCGGGACCGGCAGGTTGGCCAGGAACCACTCGTACAGCGGGCGGTGATCCTCGAACTCCAGGGTGCAGATGGAGTGGGTGATGCCCTCGATGGCATCCGACTGACCATGGGTGAAGTCGTAGCTGGGGTAGATGCACCACTTGTCGCCGGTCTGGTGGTGATGCGCGTGGCGGATGCGATAGAGGATGGGGTCGCGCAGATTGATGTTCGGCGAAGCCATGTCGATCTTCGCGCGCAGCGAACGGGCGCCGTCCGGGAACTCGCCGGCTTTCATGCGGGCGAACAGGTCCAGGTTCTCATCCACCGAACGCTCACGGAACGGGCTGTTCTTGCCCGGCTCGGTGAGCGAGCCACGGTAGGCGCGCATTTCCTCGGCATTCAGGTCGCAGACGAACGCCTTGCCGGCCTTGATCAGGGCCACCGCCCAGTCATGCAGCTGGTCGAAGTAGTTGGACGCATAGCGCACCTGGCCAGCCCACTCGAAGCCCAGCCATTTCACATCGGCCTCGATGGCGTCGATGTATTCCTGGTCTTCCTTCGCCGGGTTGGTGTCGTCGAAGCGCAGATGGCAGTCACCGCCGAACTCCTTGGCCAGGCCGAAGTTCAGACAGATGGACTTGGCATGGCCGATGTGCAGGTAGCCGTTGGGCTCCGGCGGGAAGCGGGTGACGATCTTCTGGTGCTTGCCACTTTCCAGGTCGGCCGCAACGATCGGGCGCAGGAAGTTGGCGGCAACAGTGGCTTCTTTCGTATCGGCGGTAGGCTTGCTCATGGTGTCCTTGATCATGCTGGTGTTCGGCCAGGGTAGGCCAGCCAAACCAAAGCGCTTATCATAGCCGAAGCTGTCAACCCCCTGACAGGCCTTCGATTTTTCCAAAGAGCGGAATTCCCTGATGCCTACCACCGTCAAACTGCAGACCAACTTCGGCGATATCACCCTTGAACTCTTCGACGACAAGGCGCCGGAAACCGTGGCCAACTTCAAGGAGTACGTGAAGGCCGGCCATTACGACAACACCGTATTCCACCGTGTGATCAACAACTTCATGATCCAGGGCGGCGGCTTCGAGCCGGGCATGAAGCAGAAGTCCACCCGCAAGTCGATCAAGAACGAAGCCAACAACGGCGTCGGCAACAAGATCGGCACCGTCGCCATGGCCCGCACCATGGAGCCGCATTCGGCCAGCGCGCAGTTCTTCATCAACGTCGCCGACAACGACTTCCTCAACCACAGCGCGCCGACCGTACAGGGCTGGGGCTACTGCGTGTTCGGCGAAGTGAAGGACGGCATGGACGTGGTCAACAAGATCAAGACCGTCGCCACCACCATGCGCTCCGGCCACCAGGACGTACCGGCCGACGACGTGATCATCGAGAAAGCAGAAGTCATCGGCGAGTGAGTCGATGAGCGTCCTGTTCATCTCGGACCTGCATCTTGAAGCAGAACGCCCGGACATCACCCGGGCGTTCTTGCATTTCCTGTCCACCCGCGCCCGCACGGCCGAGGCGCTGTACATCCTCGGCGACTTCTTCGAAGCCTGGATCGGCGACGACGGCATGGACGAGTTCCAGCACGCCATCGCCCGCGCCCTGCGAGAGGTGTCCGACAGCGGCACACGCATCTACCTGATGCACGGCAACCGCGACTTCCTGATCGGCCAGGCCTTCTGCCGCGAAGCCGGCTGCACGCTGCTGCGCGACCCGAGCCTGATCGACCTCGGCGGCGAGAAGATCCTGCTGATGCACGGCGACAGTCTGTGCACCCTCGACGTGGCCTATATGAAGCTGCGTCGCTGGCTGCGCAATCCACTGAGCCTGTTCATCCTGCGCAACCTGCCCCTGTCCAGCCGCCACAAGCTGGCGCGCAAGCTGCGCAAGGAAAGCCGCGCGCAGACACGCATGAAGGCCAGCGAGATCGTCGACGTCACACCGTCGGAAGTGGAGAAGATCATGCACGACAAGGGCGTGCGCATCCTGATTCACGGCCACACCCATCGCCCCGCCGTCCACGAACTGGAGATCGACGGCCGCCCCGCGCGGCGTATTGTCCTCGGCGACTGGGACAGCCAGGGCTGGGCCCTGGAAGCCGACGAACAGGGCCTGCAGCAGGCGCCTTTCCCGCTCTGACGCACACGGCCACCGCAAGGGTAGCCGCGTGGCGTTAACCCAACCGCACTGTCAGACGTTTCTCCTTGACCTGCACCGGCGGCGTTGCGCAGCATTACCGATTTGCTCAATCAAGGAAGAAACATGTTCAGCAAGGGAAATCTCATCAAGTTCGGCGCCCTGCCCCTGGCGCTGGTCGCCGCCGGCTTCATCCTGTTCAACGGTATCTTCTTCTATAACGAAGCCGGATTCATGACCCACGTGCGGACCATCTTCGGCGACGAGAAAGTGGTCGACGACGTTGGCTATGCCACCAAGTGGTTCGGCCGCGCCACCACCTGGAAGAAGGCCATCAGCGTGCAGTCCGTGCTGATCATGGACGAGAACGACAACAACCCCGACAACGATGGCCTGGGCGCCACCATCGAAGCCTTCCCCATCGTCTTCCTCGGCAACGTCGACGCCAAGGTCGAATCCTCGGCGCGCTTCCGCCTGCCCGGCGGCGACCAGTTCCTGAAGATGGCCCAGGAATACCGCAACCCGGACAACTTCATCCGTACCGCGCTAATCCCGGCGATCAAGGAAACCCTGCAGGCTACCGCCTCGCTGATGACCGCCGACGATTACTACGCCGGCGCCCGCAGCGAATTCGCCGCGGAGTTCGAGAACCAGCTCAATGACGGCCTGTACCTGATCAAGCGCAAAGAAGTCCGCGGCCCGCGCGGCGCCGTGCCGCACCAGACCGCCATCCTGCAGGCAGGCACCGAACAGGGCAGCTTCGGCGACAACAACGCCAGCCAGTTCGTCACCGAGAAGGTCACCGACACCAAGGGCATCCCGGTGCGCAAGCAGCAGCAGTTCCGCAAGTTCGGCGTGGAAGTGGTGGAAGCGCGCATCACCAACGTCGACCCGAACCCGCAGTACAAGCAGCGCATGGTCAAGGTGCAGCAGGCGCTGGCCGAACTGGCCGTGGCCCGCCAGAATCGCCTGAAGGAAGAGGAAGAGAAGCTGCTGGTCACGGCCCGCGGCGAGAAGGAAGTGGAAGCCAAGCGTCAGGAAACCCTGCGCGACCAGATCGAACGCACCACCCAGGCGGAAACCGACAAGCAACTGGCGGTAATCAACGCCGAGCGCGAGAAGCAGCGCGCCGAGATCGAGAAGCAGACCGCCGAACTGCTGCGCGACAAGGCCACCGTCACCGCGCAGGCCACCAAGATCACCGCCGACGCCGAGGCCTACGCCCGTGAAGCGGTCATCAAGGCGGATGGCGCACTGCAGCCCAAGCTGGACGCACTGATCGCCATCAACAAGGTCTGGGCCGAAGCCGCCGCTCAGGCGCCGGTGCCGAGCGTGATGATGGCCGGCGGGCAGAACAGCGCCAGCAGCCGCCAGGACGAGATCGGCCAACTGATGGGTGTGCTGGCCACCAAGGCCGCGCGTGACCTGGCGCTGGACCTGAAGGTGAAGGACTGACGCCTCTTTTGTAGAACGCCCAGTTCCTGCTCGCGAACGGTTCTCCCGGCGACTCTGGCGCTGAGCATGTACGCTCCTGCGAAGAACAAAGAAAAAGCGCCCATCAGGGCGCTTTTTTCATTCCGGCGGGCGACTCAGGCCGCCTGCTCCACCGGCACACCGCTGTGGAAGCGGAACTCGCTGTCCGGCGATTGGATCAGGTCAGCCTCCACATCGCGGATCTCCGCCACGCGGCGGTCGATATCGGCGTCATCGCCATACCGGCGCGCCAGGCTCAGGTAGCCCTGGAAATGCCGCGCCTCGGACTTCAGCAGCGAGCCGTAGAACTTGGCCAGGTCGGCATCCAGATGATCCACCAGCGCGGCGAAACGCTCGCAGCTGCGGCACTCGATGAAGGCGCCGACGATCAGGGTATCCACGAGCTTCTGCGGTTCATGGTTGCGCACCACGGTGCGCAGGCTGGAGGCATAGCGACCGGCAGAGATCGGCCGCAGCGGGATGCCGCGCTTCTTCATGATCGCCAGTACCTGCTCGTGGTGGCGCAACTCCTCGCGAGCGAGGCGCGACATGAAGTTCACCAACTCCTCATGGGCGCTGTACTTGGCGATCAGGGCCAGGGCCGTGCTGGCGGCCTTGAACTCGTTGTTCTTGTGGTCGATCAGCATCACCGCCTGATCCCGCAGCGCGGCTTCCACCCACGCATCCGGCGTGGCACAACCGAGGAATTCCCTGATTTCAGACAGCATGTATTCTCTCCAACCCGCAGGCCGCCGCGCAGCCGCGCAAACACGTGGCGCACCCGCCTGTCGCTGGCCGGTGTCATAAAGGCGGAGCATTATACGAATGCCACCGCGCGGAACCAGCGTCCGGCGTTGATATGCCTCAACGTCATGAACGAGATATCCCGACTACAGTTGTTCCACATAAACAACGCGCACGAAGGGAGACGATCATGCAAGCCATCCGTAGCATCCTCGTAGTCGTGGACCCGGACCAGCCGGAAGGTCTCGCACTGAAACGGGCCCGCCTGATCGCCAGCGTGACCCAGTCACACCTGCACCTGCTGGCCTGCGAGCGACGCGCCGACTACAGCGCCAAGCTGGAGGAAGTCGCCGAGGTGCTGCGCCAGGAAGGTTTCAGCGCCTCCAGTCGCCAGGCCTGGAAGGACAACCTGCACCAGACCATCATCGCCGAGCAGCAGGTCGAAGGCTGCGGGCTGGTGATCAAGCAGCACAGCCCGGACAACCCGTTGAAGAAGGCGCTGCTGACCCCGGATGACTGGAAGTTGCTTCGCTTCTGCCCGTCCCCGGTGCTGCTGGTGAAGACCAGCCTGCCCTGGGCCGGGCGCAACATCCTCGCTGCCGTGGACGTGGGCAACAACGATATCGAGCACCGCACCCTGCATGCCGGGATCGTCAGCCACGCCTACGACATCGCCGGTCTCGCCCATGGCCAGCTACATGTGATCAGCGCACACCCCTCGCCGATGCTCTCGGCCGCCGACCCGACCTTCCAGCTCAGCGAAACCATCGAGGCCAAGTATCGCGAGGCCTGCAAGGCATTCCAGGCCGAGTACGGCGTCGACGACCAGCACCTGCACATCGAGGAAGGCCCAGCGGACGTGCTGATCCCGCGCGCCGCACACAACCTCGACGCTGCAGTGACGGTGATCGGCAGCGTGGCGCGCACCGGGCTGTCCGGCGCGCTGATCGGCAACACCGCCGAAGTGGTGCTCGACTCCCTCGAGAGCGACATCCTGGTCCTCAAGCCGGACGACATCATCGCCCACCTGGAGGAACTGGTCGCCAAGCCGTGATCCAGTGCCCTGACGAAAAAAGCCGCCCATCGGGCGGCTCTTTTAGTGCAATGCGGAACTCAGAGCCGTGATTCCATCCCGTCGGCCAGGAAGCTCGGCGCGATATACCGCTCGTAGTGCGCCTCGGAGAGGATGAAGAACTCCTTGTCGATGGCGTCGCGCAGATCCGGCAGTGGCCAGCCACGGAACTCCGGGAGCAACGCCAGGCCGTAGGCTTCCACCTGATTGATCATCCGCGAGCCGCGGGCGATCAGCTGGTAGGCCCAGCAGTAGGGCGACTGCTCGGGCACGAAGCGAATCTGCCGCTGCTCCAGCTGGCTGCGCAGCAGAGGCGCATCGAACACCTCCAGCTTGGCCATCATCACCTGCGCCAGCAGGACTTCCAGACGGCTCAGGACCGCCCGTTTCTCCTCGTCGCCGTAGCGGTTCCAGTTCACCACTTCGTGGTGGAAACGCTTGCAGCCACGGCAGACCAGGTCGCCATAGACCGTCGAGCAGAGCCCGACACAGGGGGTTTTGATGCGTTGCGAAGACATGGCTGAACAGATAGCTGGCAAAGCGGGCATGTTAGCCCTTTGTCTAGGCAAGATCACCCTCGGGCACCACGCAAATCGGCTTACCAAGGCCCATTAATTCCATTAGAATGGCTGCGCCTTTTTGGCGTCATTGTCCGAAAGAAGCTGTTTTCAAAGCGTCACGAAGCACAGATTCCGGCAGCCGCGCGGTCTGGGCGCCTCCCTCAAGCGCCCATTCCCATCAGTCCCAGGCCACCCCGGCGTAAAACTTTGAAAACAGCTTCTGCCCGGAGATCGCCGGTGCCGTCGTAGGTCAGTGGATTACCGTCCACCATGCCTGACGAATGGATCGGAGGGGTCTCCTGGATACGCGTCCTCCGGGACCACTGATGAGGGAAATACTGTGCTTGAAGCCTATCGCAAACACGTAGAAGAGCGTGCCGCCCAGGGCGTC
>CBIGPF010000197.1:0-9883 GCA_966191535.1 uncultured Pseudomonas sp.
CGTCGTGGCCCATGGCGATGCCGTCGTCCACGGCGATGGTGTTGAATTCCTTGGCGACGCCGCCGTGCTTTTCAATCTCGCGGGCGACCAGCTGGCCCAGGTCCTTCAGGTGTACGTGGCCGGGCACGAACTGGGTGAAGGAGTTGGCGATGGCGATGATCGGCTTCTTGAAGTCTTCGTCCTTCATCCCGGTGGCGCGCCACAGGGCGCGGGCGCCGGCCATGTTGCGGCCGTGGGTGGAGGTTTTCGAGCGGTAATCGGGCATGACGGTATCCTGCGCATCAGGTCGCGGTGGGAGTCGATCCGGGTCTTCTGTGCGGCGGCGTACAGCGGGTAGGGCTGGCCGGCGAGACCTTGAGCAAACTCTAAGTCGTATCGTGAGCGCGGTACGCACCGGATGCAAACAGCAGATGGCCTTGCATGGGCGAGGTCGGCGCGGGGCGTGGCGGGGTCACCGCCTGCTCGGCCGGGGCTCACAGGCCCGCCGGGGGATAAATGGCAGGAATGCCCGGATTCTACGCCGGCCCTTGCTGCCAGGGAAAGGCTGGTGGTCGGTACAGGTCATAGACTTTCGCCGCCCAGGCGTGGTCAGAATGGCCTCAGTCGCTTTTCGGTCCCGATCGTTGAAGGAGCAACTCCATGAAAGTCACTCGCATCGTCCTGCTCGCCGCACTCTTCGCCGGTAGCGCGCAGGCCTCGTCCGATGAGGCCTGGCAGGCGCAGGACAAGCTGCAGCGCGAGACCTGCCTGGCGCTGAGCCACCTGCAGAACAAGAAGGTGCTGGGCTCGCCGGTGCTGTTCGATGACAGCGTGGGCTACACGGCGCTGATGATTGGCGGCCAGTACCCTCAGAAAAAGAGCGCGCAGAAGCACACGCCGGGCAAGCAGGGGCGCGAGCTGTGCCTGTTCGAGCGCAAGACCGGGAATGCGGCGCTCAGCGAGGCGGATTCTTTGATGCCGATGAAATGAAAAACGGGGCGCTTCCCGTCAGGAGGCGCCCCGTTGTCTGACGCTGTCTGGTGCCTCAGCCGTTGGGCAGCAGGCGGACGGTCAGGCTCTTGATGTAGCGGGTTTCCGGGATTGCCAGGTGAACCGGGTGGTCCGGGCCCTGGCCACCGCGTTCGAGCAGCTGGATATTGCGGTCCAGGTGGCGGGCGCTGCCCAGCAGGATGTTCTGCAGGTCGTCCTCGGGCAGGTGCATGGAGCAGGAGGCGCTGACCAGGATGCCGTCCTTGGACAGCAGGCGCATGGCCTGTTCGTTGAGGCGACGGTAGGCGGCCTCGCCGTTCTTCAGGTCCTTCTTGCGCTTGATGAAGGCGGGCGGGTCGGCAACGATCACGTCGAAGCGCTCGTCGGAAGCCTTCAGCTCGCGCAGGGCTTCGAACACATCGCCTTCGACACAGGCGACCTTCTCGGCCACACCGTTCAGCGCAGCGTTGCGCTCCACGCCGTCGAGGGCGAAGCCGGAGGCGTCCACGCACATCACGTCGCTGGCACCGAAGGCTGCAGCCTGGATGCCCCAGCCGCCGATGTAGCTGAACAGGTCGAGCACGCGCTTGCCCTGCACGAAGGGCTGCAGGCGGGCGCGGTTCATGCGGTGGTCGTAGAACCAGCCGGTCTTCTGGCCGGCCAGCACCGGGGCTTCGAACTTCACGCCGTTCTCTTCCAGGGCGACCCATTCCGGAACTTCGCCGTAGGCGTTGGCGACGTAGCGCTCCAGGCCTTCGGCATCACGGGCGCTGGAGTCGTTCTTCCACAGCACGGCGGTGGGCTTGAGCACCTGGAGCAGGGCGGCGAGGACGTCGTCGCGGTGCTTCTCCATGGTCGCCGAGGCGAGCTGGACCACCAGCACGTCGCCGAAACGGTCAACGACCAGGCCTGGCAGCAGGTCGGAGTCGCCGTAGACCAGGCGGTAGAAGGGTTTGTCGAACAGGCGGTCGCGCAGGCTAAGAGCCACGTTCAGGCGGTGAACCAGCAGCGACTTGTCGAGAACGTGCTTGGTATCGCGGGAAATCAGGCGGGCGCAGATAAGGTTGTTCGGGCTCATCGCGACAATGCCCAGCGGCTTGCCGTTGGCCATTTCGAGGATGGCCTGCTCACCGGCGCCGAATCCGTTCAGCGGGGTGGCGGCGACGTCCACCTCGTTGCTGTAGACCCACAGGTGGCCGGCGCGCAGGCGGCGCTCGGCGTTGGCTTTCAGACGCAGGCTGGGCAGGGTCATGGGGAAGGGCTCCGGCAAAAGAGCGGGATTATAGCGCAGCGACGTGCGCCGCCGGAGCAGGGTGCGTGCGCTTTTGGTCGCCTCGTGGCGGGCTCGAGCGCTATAAAGATTCCGCGGGCGCTGCCGATGAAGGATCCATCGAAAGATGCAGTTCCAGACGCCTCGGCTCTGGGTAAACTGTGCACCCCGTCAACTTTCCCAGCGCACCCATGTCCCAAGAACTCTCCGCCGAACAGATCCGTCAGGCCCTGCAGGGCATCAGCGTGCCGCCGCAGCCGCAGATCATGGTTGACCTGCAGATGGAGCAGTTCATGCCCAATCCGGACCTGAAGGCGATCGCCAAGCTGATCAGCCAGGACCCGGGGCTTTCCGGCGCGCTGCTGAAACTGGTGAATTCGCCATTCTTCGGCCTGGCCAACCGCATCACCTCGATCCAGCGTGCGGTGAACCTGCTCGGCAGTCGCTCGGTGATCAACCTGATCAACGCCCAGTCGATCAAGGGCGAGATGAGCGACGCCACCATCGTCACCCTCAACCGTTTCTGGGACACCGCGCAGGACGTGGCCATGAGCTGCCTGACCCTGGCCAAGCGCATCGGCTACGAGTCGGTGGACGAGGCCTACGCGCTGGGCCTGTTCCACAACTGCGGTATCCCGCTGATGCTCAAGCGCTTCCCGCACTACATGTCGGTGCTGGAGGAGGCCTACGCCAGCGCGAGCGACGAGCGCCGCGTGGTGGACACCGAGAACCGCGTGCTGAATACCAACCATGCAGTGGTCGGCTACTTCACCGCACGCTCCTGGCGCTTGCCCGAGCACGTCTGCGAGGCCATTGCGAACCATCACAATGCGCTGTCGATCTTCAGTGACGACAACTCCCGCGATACCCAGCTGAAGAACCTGCTGGCGATCCTGAAGATGGCCGAGCACATCTGCGGTTCGTACCGCGTGCTGGGCAACCAGGACGAGGACCATGAGTGGGAGAGCGTGCGTGCGGTGGTGCTGGATTACGTCGGGCTGACCGAGTACGACTTCGAGAACCTGAAGAGCAGCATTCTCGAGCTGGGCGTGGGGCAGGGGACGTACTGAATCTGTCTGCGTCGAAGGACCCTGTAGGAGCGGGCCACGCCCGCGATCGCGCGCATGGCGCGCTCCTACACTGCTACTGGGCATGAAAAAGCCGGGCATCTGCCCGGATTTTTCGTTCAACGTCGGTGATCAGTCGATCATATCGCTGAAGCGAGCGTCCTTCTTGTAGGCAATGGTCTGGCTGAAGCCGGGGACCTGGATGCCCTGGTCGCTGATCTCGATGGCCTGCTCGTCGATCATGTCGTTGCCGAAGTTGTAGATGATGTCGAAGCGGCCCTGGGTGGCGGCTTCGTCATACTGCCGGGCAGCCGCGCGGGTGGTTTCGCGGCGGGCCTGGTAGTCGGCGAAGGCGGCGTCGCCATGACGCTTGCGCAGCATCTTCTCGGTGATGGCCGGGGACAGCAGCACGCCGGTGGCGTTGTTGCCGCCGAAACCCTTGGAGTTGATGAAGCAGACTTCCAGGTCGTCGCGGCGCACATCGCTGTTGGACAGCGCAATGTGGTCCTTGAAGACGTCGTCGGCGAACGTGTCCACGGTCTTGATGCCGGGGATGACGCCATAGCGGAAGGTGCCGAGGGCGGAGATCAGCTGGTCGGCACTGGCGGTGGCCAGGGAGTGGCCGACGAAGGCCTTTACCGCGGTGACCGGCCAGCCGTCGATGCCAAAGGCGGTGGCGACGCGGTCGAGGATTTCCGATTCGGTGACGCGGTTGGCCGGGGTGCTGGAGCCGTGGGCGTGGACGAAGCTGTGCTGGCGCACGCTCTTCTCGCCGACGATCTGCGCGGCGGCGGCCACGGCCTTGGCCATGGTCAGGTAGTTGCCCGGACCGGGTGCGGAGATGGATTTCTTGAAGCCGTCGGCGTTGATGAACACGTCCGGTACCGAGCCGTGAATGTCGGCGCCCAGCTCCAGGGCCAGGGCGTCGTCCATCAGCACCACGTACTGCGCGGACTCGGCCAGGGAGAAGCCGCAGTTGTCGCCGAACGGACGGCTGGCACGGCGGAAGTCGACGTCGTCACGGCCTTCGATGTGGCGCAGGCCTTCCTCGGTGGCCAGCGCGCCCATGGCGGCGTAGCCCTCGATGATCTCGGAGGTGATCGGCGCCTCGGCATTGCCGACGATGGCCACGCGGGCCTGGCCGGTGGTGACGACGTCGATGCCTTTCTGCAGGTTGTACAGGAAGGTGGCGCAGGCGCCGGTGACGCTGCCGGTCATGCCGACGCTGCCCAGCACGTAGGCGTTGATGAAGTCGGTGGGCATGCTGTTGAAGCCCAGCGGCAGCTGCTTGGCCGACACGCGGTGGCCGCGCAGGCGCGACTGCAGCAGGCCGCCGAAGCCGTTTTCGTCCAGCTGGCTCATGATGCTGCTGGAGAACACGGCGATTTCGTCAGGCTGGACGGCGTTGCAGATGGTCTGCCAGTCGAGGCCGGTGGAGCGCACCGCGTCGGTGGCGGCTACCACGGACATCTGCAGGCCGCGCGGGTGGAAGCGCGAGTTGTACAGCTCGCTCGGCTCGAAGCCGGTGGGCAGCTGGCCGGCGGATTTCACCGGCAGCGCGCGGTAACTGTCGACCTTGAACTCGCAGCTGTCATGCAGGGTGACGCGGACTTCACCGCCTTCGAGTTCTTCCACCGACCAGTTGGCCGGCAGCGGCTCGGGCAGTTGCTTGCGCAGGGCCGTAAAGGTCACCGGACTGCCGGCGGCGCTGACGGTCAGGCTCTTGTGGCAGTGTGCGGCGTCGACGTCGAGGTATTGCAGTTCGATGCGGCGGATCAGGGTGGACTGGCGAATCTGTTGCTCGAAGCGCTGCTCGATGGCGGCGAGGTCGAGGCTGTTGCCGTCGGCGTCCTGGTATTGGCCGTCAACGACCTTGACCAGCTTCATCATCACCGCGAGGCCGGCGAGGGTTTGCTGGCGGGCGGCGGGCTCCATGGATTCGAGGACAGTACGGCGGAACCCATGGTGGAACGAACTGCGGCCTGCCGCGTTATATCCACCAAAACCAACGATGACCGGTAGTCGAGACATCTCTCGGAAACTCCTTCAGCAAGTGCATCTTGCGCGCCGGACGACGGTGGCCCATGGAGGGGCAGCCCGGTGGCACAAAGCCAGGCGGTGGCTTCTAGTGATTCGGAATGCTTTAGCTGACGAGGATGATGACCGCCGAGTCACGCTCGCGCCAGGATTTGACGGAAGAAGGCGACGAATTTCCGGGCAGGTCGTACAGAGGCTTATGAATGAAAACGGGAGCCGCGATGGGCTCCCGTTTTTTACCGCGGCAGATATCAGCGGTATTCGATGCCAGCTTTCTTGGTGCTGACGCGAGTACCGGACTTGCCTTGGGTGATGGCGACGATGTTTTCCAGCGAGCCGATCACCGCGTCCTTGCCGGTATTGCGGGCGAATTCCATGGCGGCCTGGACTTTCGGGCCCATGGAGCCGGCAGCAAAGCCCAGGCGTTCCAGTTCGTCCGGGTGGGCCTGGGCGATGGCTTTCTGGGTCGGTTTGCCCCAGTCGATGTAGGCCGCGTCCACATCGGTGGCGATGATCAGGATGTCAGCCGACAGTTCCTGGGCCAGCAGCGAGGAGCAGAGGTCCTTGTCGATCACCGCTTCGACGCCGGAGAGTTTCTTGCCGGATTCGTCGTACATGGTCGGGATACCGCCGCCGCCTGCGCAGATGACGATGGTGCCTTTCTCGAGCAGCCACTTGACCGGGCGGATCTCGAAGATGCGCTTCGGACGCGGGCTGGCCACGACGCGGCGGAACTTGTCACCGTCCGGAGCGATGCTCCAGCCTTTCTCCTTGGCGAGGGCTTCGGCCTCTTCCTTGGAGTAGACCGGGCCGATGGGCTTGGTCGGGTTCTGGAAGGCCGGGTCCTTGGAGTCGACCTCGACCTGGGTGAGCAGGGTGGCGAACGGCACTTCGAACGGCAGCAGGTTGCCCATTTCCTGTTCGATCATGTAGCCGATCATGCCTTCGGTCTCGGCGCCGAGAACGTCCAGCGGATAGGGGCTGACCTTCTCGTAGGCCGCGCCCTGCAAGGCCAGCAGGCCGACCTGCGGGCCGTTGCCGTGGGCGATCACCAACTCGTTACCCGGGGCAACCTTGGCAATCTGTTCGGCAGCGATCCGTACGTTGGTGCGCTGGTTGTCGGCAGTCATGGGCTCGCCACGACGCAGCAGGGCATTGCCGCCCAATGCGACGACGATACGCATATTCATTTCCTCCGAAAGAGTGGAAACGCGCCCCGGACCAGCGATTCAGTGCGGTCCGGGGGCGGCCCGGCATTACATGTCGGCGAGGGTCGAAACGAGGATTGCCTTGATGGTGTGCATGCGGTTTTCCGCTTGCTCGAAGGCAATGTTGTACGGGGATTCGAAGACGTCTTCGGTCACTTCGATGCCGTTTTTCAGGTTCGGGTACTTGGCGGCAATTTCCTTGCCGACCTTGGTCTCGCTGTTGTGGAAGGCGGGCAGGCAGTGCATGAATTTCACGCGCGGGTTGCCGGCGGCCTTCATCATTTCCATGTTGACCTGGTAGGGCAGCAGCTCGTTGATGCGTTCGCCCCAGGCTTCGACCGGCTCGCCCATGGAGACCCAGACGTCGGTGTGGATGAAGTCCACGCCCTTGACGGCTTCTTTCGGGTCTTCGGTGATGGTCAGGCGGGCACCGCTCTCTTCAGCGAATTTCTTGCAGGCGGCGACGTGTTCGTCGGTCGGCCAGAGTTCCTTCGGAGCAGCGATGCGGACGTCCATGCCCAGTTTGGCGCCGATCAGCAGCAGGGAGTTACCCATGTTGTTGCGGGCGTCGCCCAGGTAGGCGTAGCTGATGTCATGCAGCGGCTTGTCGCTGTGCTCGCGCATGGTCAGCACGTCGGCCAGCATCTGGGTCGGGTGGTACTCGTCGGTCAGGCCGTTGAATACCGGAACGCCGGCGAACTTGGCGAGCTCTTCGACGATTTCCTGCTTGAAGCCGCGGTATTCGATGGCGTCGTACATGCGACCCAGTACGCGGGCGGTGTCCTTCATCGATTCCTTGTGGCCGATCTGCGAAGAGTTCGGGTCGATGTAGGTGACGTTGGCGCCCTGGTCATAGGCGGCGACTTCGAAGGCGCAGCGGGTGCGGGTCGAGGTCTTTTCGAAGATCAGAGCAATGTTGTTGCCTTTCAGGTGTTGCTGCTCGGTACCGGTGTACTTGGCGCGTTTCAGGTCGCGGGACAGGTCGAGCAGATAGCGCAACTCGCGGGTGCTGTGGTGCATCAGGCTGAGCAGGTTGCGGTTGTGCATATTGAAAGCCATGGTGTTTCTCCTTGTGGGATCCATTCTCGGCCCGCGTCAGTACAGCTCGTGGCTGGCGGGGCAGGCGGCCCTGGCAAGGGCCGCCTCGTGAGGTCAATGCGCTCTGGTTGAGGTAGTCGCGTTTATCGGGTGCCGATCGATCAATAGTCGATCGGGTCGCGGATGATCGGGCAGGTCATGCAGTGACCGCCGCCACGGCCCCGGCCCAGCTCGCCGGCGCTGATGGTGATGACTTCCACGCCGGCCTTGCGCAGCAGAGTGTTGGTGTAGGTGTTGCGGTCATAACCGACCACCACGCCCGGCTCCAGGCAGACCACGTTGTTGCCGTCGTCCCACTGCTCGCGTTCGGCGGCGAAGCTGTTGCCGCCTGTTTCGACGACGCGCAGTTTCTTCAGGCCCAGCGATTCGGCGACGACGGTCATGAAGTCCTTCTCTTCGCGCTGGACGTTGATGCCGTAGGGGCTCTTCTCGTCCGGGCGCAGGATGAAGGGGACGATCTCTTTCACCACTTCCGGGAAGACGGTGACCAGGTCGCGGTCGCAGAAGGTGAAGACGGTGTCCAGGTGCATTGCGGCGCGGGATTTCGGCAGGCCGGCGACGATGACTTTCTCGGCAGCGCCCTTGGCGAACAGCGCCTGGGCTACCTGGCCGATGGCCTGACGGGAGGAACGTTCGCCCATACCGATCAGGACGACGCCATTGCCGATGGGCATTACGTCACCACCCTCGAGGGTGGACATGCCGTGGTCCTTGTCCGGATCGCCGTACCAGACTTCGTATTCGGCGTTGGTGAATTCCGGGTGGAACTTGTAGATAGCGGTGGTCAGCAGGGTTTCCTGACGTCGCGCCGGCCAGTACATCGGGTTCAGGGTCACGCCACCGTAGATCCAGCAGGTGGTGTCACGGGTGAACTGGGTGTTGGGCAGCGGCGGCAGCAGGAAGCTGGAGTGGCCCAGGTAGTCGCGATACATCTTCAGCGCCTTGGCGCCTTCGCTTTCCGGAATGTCGTCGGAGGCCACGCCGCCGATGAGGAACTCGGCCAGTTTGCGCGGCTCCAGGCTTTCCAGCCAGGAACGCAGCTCGATGGTCAGGCCGAGGCCGACGCTGTCAGCGGTGATCTTGCGATCGAGGATCCACTTCAGGGCTTCGGGGTTCGCCACGATGTCGGTCAGCAGGTTGTGCATTTCCAGAACATCGATGCCGCGTTCGCGCATCTTGGTGACGAAGTCGAAGTGGTCGCGCTTCGCCTGGTTCACCCAGATAACGTCGTCGAACAGCAACTCGTCGCAGTTGCTCGGGGTCAGGCGTTGATGGGCGAGTCCGGGCGAGCAGACCATCACTTTGCGTAGTTTGCCAGCTTCAGAATGGACGCCAAGTTTGGTTTTTTCCGTGCTCATGAGATGTCTCCAGGAGTTACAGAGTGAGGAAGCCGTCGTAGAGGCCATAGGCCGCGATCAATGCACCGATCACGACTACTGCGAAGATGAGCTTCTCGACATTGGTGAAGATGGGTTGACCCACTTCATGTTTCGCTTTGGCGAAGAGGATGACGCCGGGCGCGTACAGCAGCGCCGACAGCAGCAGGTACTTCAGACCGCCTGCGTAGATCAGCCACACCGCGTAGAGAACCGAGATACCGGCGATGATCAGGTCTTTGGTGCGGTCAGCCGAGTCGGTCTCGTAGGTCTCGCCCTTGACTGCCAGCAGCAGGCCGTAGGCCGCGGACCAGAAGTACGGGATCAGGATCATCGAGGTGGCCAGCAGCAGCATCTTGGTGTACGGGTCCATTTCGCCGTCGGCACTGCCGGAGGTGAAGAACACGATGACCAGGAAAACCTGCACGCAGATGTTGGTCAGCCAGAGGGCGTTGGCCGGCACCTGGTTGGCGTTCTCCTTGCGGAGGAACTCCGGCATGGTGTGGTCCTTGGCGGCGGCGAACATGATCTCGGCGCACAGCAGCACCCAGGACAGCAGGGCACCCAGCAGGGAGATCAGCAGGCCGACGCTGATGAGCACCGCACCCCAGTGACCGACAACATGCTCCAGCACCAGCGCCATCGACGGGTTCTGCAGCTTGGCCAGTTCGGGTTGGGTCATTACGCCCATGGACAGCACGTTCACCAGTACCAGCAGCAGCAGGACGGTGATGAAGCCGATCACGGTGGCTTTACCGACGTCCGAGCGTTTTTCCGCACGGGACGAGAAGATGCTCGCGCCCTCGATGCCGATGAACACCCACACGGTGACCAGCATCATGTTGCGCACCTGGTTCA
>CBIGPF010000198.1:0-9867 GCA_966191535.1 uncultured Pseudomonas sp.
CGCTTGTTGTCGACATCCACGCCCGGCAGCGGGGAGGGCTCCGAGCCGGTGGCGATGATGATGTCCTTGGCGGTAAGCGAGGTCTTGCTGCCGTCGGCGGCGGTCACGTCGACCTTGCCTGGTCCGTCGATGCGGCCCCAGCCCTTCACCCAGTCCACCTTGTTCTTGCGGAACAGGAATTCCACGCCCTTGGTCAGCGCAGTCACGCTCTCCGCCTTCTGCTTCATCATCTGCGCCAGGTCCAGCTTGGGCTTGACCTGGATGCCGAGGTTGGCGAACTCGCCGCCAGCCGCCGCTTCGTACAACTCGGAGGCGTGCAGCAGCGCCTTGGAGGGCATGCATCCGACGTTCAGGCAGGTGCCGCCGAGGGTCTCGCGGCCCTCCACGCAGGCCACTTTCAGGCCCAGCTGGCCCGCCCGAATTGCGGCGTTGTAGCCACCAGGGCCGCCACCAATGACGATCACATCGTAAGTGCTCATGCAGAGTTCTCCGTGCTTGGAAAGGGGCAGTTGGAAAGGTAGATCGAGGGTAGCCGGTGATCGTTGGATCACCAGCGCAGAGCCTTGGAAATCCGTTACTCAATTTATATTGCATTCATAATGTACTTGTTCGGACAAGTCGCCTGGACATGACAGGCGCGGCGGAGACGGCGAAAATGCAGGTCTTTGGCGCCCCAGGTTCGTGCGCCTACGGAGAATTCATGAAGATCGACTGCGATTTCGACAGCGGCAACATCCAGGTCATCGACGACAGCGACCCGCGTCACGTGCGCCTGGCGCTGCGCCCGGACACGAAGAGCCCGCACTTCCAGTGGTTCCACTTCAAGGCCGAGGGCCTCGAGCCCGGCCAGCAGTACCAGTTCAGCCTGATCAACACCCCCGGCTCCAGCTACACCGGCGGCTGGCCGGGCTACAACGCTGTGGCGTCCTATGATCAGCGCGACTGGTTCCGCGTCCCCAGCACCTACGATGCCAACGGCCTGCACTTCGGCCTCGACGCCGAGCAGCCCCAGGCCTGGTTCGCCTACTTCGAACCCTACAGCCGCGAGCGCCACGCCGAGCTGGTAAAGCGCGCCCAGGCCAATGGCGCTGAACTGCTCGCCACCGGCCACAGCGTCGAAGGCCGCGAGCTGCCCTTGCTGCGCATCGGCAACGGCGCGGCTGGCGCGCGCAAGATCTGGCTGATCGCCCAGCAGCACCCCGGCGAGCACATGGCCGAATGGTTCATGGAGGGCCTGATCGAGCGCCTGCAGTCCGGCGACGCCGGCATCCAGCGCCTGCTGGAGCGTGCCGACTTTTACCTGGTGCCGAACATGAACCCGGACGGCGCTTTCCACGGTCACCTGCGCACCAACGCCGCCGGCAAGGACCTCAACCGCGCCTGGGCTGCACCCAGCGCCGAGGCAAGCCCGGAAGTGCTGTTCGTGCAGGAGCAGATGGCCAGGTACGGCGTGGACCTGTTCCTCGACGTACACGGCGACGAAGAGATTCCTTTCGTGTTCGCTGCCGGCTGCGAAGGCAATCCGGAGTTCACGCCGCGCCTGGATCGCCTGGAAAGCCTGTTCCGCGAGCGCCTGGAAGCCAATGGCGAGTTCCAGAGCGTGCACGGCTACCCGAAGGATGCGCCCGGCCAGGCCAATCTCACCCTGGCCTGCAACCACGTCGGGCGCACCTATGACTGCCTGTCGCTGACCCTGGAAATGCCATTCAAGGACCACAACCTGTCGCCCAACCCGCGCACCGGGTGGAGCGGGGCACGCTCGAAGGCGCTGGCGGGCGCGGTGTTGGTGACGGTGGCGAGCCTGATCGACGAATTGCGGTGATCGATGGGGCGCCTTTCAGGTGCTGATCGCAGGCATGGCCCGCTCCTGCAGGGGACACCACTGTAGGAGCGGGCCATGCCCGCGTTGCTTTCTGGCCTTTTCCTGCATCCCGCCGCGCTGACCATTCGGTCAATCCGCTCCACCTGGCTGTTGAATCTTCGATCCCGCGTGCTAGTCCAATTAATGAGGCATCAGCACGCAGGAGGTGCGTATGACTCGACATCGCAAGCTGTTGACTCCGCAGGTCATCGAGGACCTGCAGGAGCGCAGGGCCGCCCTGGAAGAGCTGGACTTCAGAGAGCGCCGGGAAGTGCGCAAGAACCGCTCGGGCGAACACAGGCCGCGTATTTTCGCTGGCGCGGCCTGAGCACGTGGGCCCAGGGCCCGCCTCACTGGCGTGCGCGCCAGCCAAGGAGACTCCGCAAGGCTGATTCGGCTCCAGCCGGACCGGCCTTGCGTGACGTTAATCCCTCGTTAAGTCATTTCGTCGGACAGTATCTGGTATTCCTAGCGGTCGTTTCGCTTCTGTCGTCCCTTTCCGCGCTGGAGGCGGCATCCTAGAGCGGCCTGCATCTGTAGCTTCAGGCATGGTGAGTAGCCGATGTCTTACAAAATACAGACTGAAAACTTGAACTGCTTCACATAAAATCCGGTCTTCGGTTAGCGCATTTCGCTCTATCCGCAGCCGTCAGAAGTAGTCCCATGGAAAACCACAGTACCCCCCTGGGTCCGGTTCCTGCCCATCTGGTCCGCGAAGCGGTGGCCAAGAAGACAGGCCTGGGCTGGGTGGTCGAGTTCAACGTCGCCACCTGGCTCAACCTGGCCGTACGTGATGACACTGCCATCACCCTCAAGGTCAGCTACCTGGACGGCGAAAAGCCTCGGGAAGTGCTGGTCGACAAGGGCAGCATCATCGGTGCCCAGCGCATCCTGCTGTGCGGCATCGCCCGCCTGGGGGTGAACCAGAAGCTGGAATCCATGAGCCTCTCGCTGGAAACCCGTACGCCGATCCAGTCGCTGCTGGTCGAAGAGCTCTTCGTCCAGGCAGTGGAGCGTCAGAGCGAGCAGAAGAGCAGCACACGCAAATCGCGCTGACTGCCGACGGAATCTCGACATCGTCGGGCATTCCCATCGTGCATGACGCTGCGCCGGGCTTGCGATTCTCCCGACGCAGCGGAGAACATCGCGGGGTTCATCCGACGCTTCAGGACGCTCTATGCCCCTCGATATCGACCAGCTCAAGCTCTACACCGCCCACCGTGGCATCGCCATTCCCATGCTCGATTTCCTGCAGTTCCGCCACGCCCCGGCGGAAGATGGAAACGGGCCGGGCCGTCTGGTCATACGCGTCGAGCCGCAGCACGTGAACGGCTGGGCCAACGCCCATGGCGGCCTGATCATGACCCTGCTCGATGTCGCCATGGCCCTGAGTGCCAGCGATGCCGACGAAGCCTATCGCGGCGTGGTGACGGTAGAGATGAAGACCAGCTTCCTGCGCCCCGGCGGCGAAGTCGGCGAAGTGCTCGAAGCCCACGGCAAGGTCCAGCACCACACCCGTTCCATCGCCTTCTGCGAGGGCGAACTGCGCAACAGCCAGGGCGTGGTCGTCGCGACCGCTTCCGGCACCTTCAAGTACGTCAACAAGCCGCGCCCGCTGGCTGACGCCTGACCATTTCCCCTCCGTTGGCGGCCGCAGCCGGAACTTCGCGGCCGTTTCTTTCCATTGATATCGCCCCGACATGAACTCCATTCGGCGGCCTTTCCGCGTCGTTAAGACGTTCTCAATTCATCGAGTGTCCTATCGAAGAACGCTCTAGCGCGGGCTTTGTAAGAAATATCTTTCACTCGCTGTAATGAATTCGTCATAAAGCCTGACTACATTTTTCTGTCATGAAAGTGTCACTCAATGTGACTGAGCCAGTGACGGCACAAGGCAACCCACCATGCTGCTCGATGACAAGAACTTCCCCCGACGCGTCCAGCGCGACCTGCTGGATGACCGCGACGAAGAGCTCGAACTCGAACTGTTCGACGAACTCTACGACTTCGAAGGGCTGCGCGAAGGCAGCCTGCAGACCCACGAACAACGCCTGGCGCGCCAGCGTTACTTCCACACCCTGTTCAGCCTGCAGGCCGAGCTGGTCAAGTTGCAGAACTGGGTGGTGAAAACCGGCCACAAGGTGGTCATCCTCTTCGAAGGCCGAGACGCCGCCGGCAAGGGCGGCGTGATCAAGCGCATCACCCAGCGCCTCAATCCGCGCGTCTGCCGCGTCGCCGCGCTGCCCGCGCCGAACGACCGCGAGCAGACCCAGTGGTACTTCCAGCGCTACGTCTCGCACTTGCCGGCGGCGGGGGAGATCGTCCTGTTCGACCGCAGCTGGTACAACCGCGCCGGGGTCGAGCGGGTGATGGGCTTTTGCACCGAGGGCCAGTACGAGGAATTCTTCCGCAGCGTGCCGGAATTCGAGCGAATGCTCGTGCGCTCAGGCATCCAGGTCATCAAGTACTGGTTTTCCATCTCCGACGAGGAGCAGCACTACCGCTTCCTCAGTCGCATCCACGACCCGCTCAAGCAGTGGAAGCTCAGCCCGATGGACCTGGAGTCGCGCCGTCGCTGGGAGTCCTACACCAAGGCCAAGGAAGTCATGCTCGAGCGCACCCACATCGCCGAAGCGCCCTGGTGGATCGTGCAGGCCGATGACAAGAAACGCGCGCGGTTGAACTGCATCAGCCACCTCTTGAGCCAGATTCCCTACCAGGACGTGCAGCAGCCCAGCGTCAGCCTGCCCGAGCGGCAGCGCCACGAGGGCTATCGCCGGCATCCGGTACCTTCGGAATTGCAGGTACCTGAGGTCTACTGAGGTATTCCTCTGCTCGCAATCACGCGCGTGGCGCGCTCTTGCAAACGCCCAACCTGCCATCATCCGCTAGCGGCAACAGTGACAGGCCCCTATTCTTTCGCACGCAGGGAAGCCCACGGGCCCCAGACTTTCAGCGGGTGATCGAATGAATCGAATCGGACTGGCGAGCCTGCTCGCCCTGGTGGTCAGCGCACATTGCCTTGGCGGCGAGTTCGCCAGGACGGACAAGGGCTGCCAGGTTCAGAACTGGAACGCCCAGCGTTCCAACCCCAGCTACATCTGGTCTGGCCAGTGTGTGGGCGGTTTTGCCGACGGCAAGGGCATCCTCCTGTCGCTGGTCGACGGCCAAGTGTTCTCCACCACCGAAGGCACCATGCACAAGGGGAGCTTCAACGGCCCGGCCGTGATCCAGTGGGCCAAAGGCGACCGCTACGAAGGCGCGCTGCAGAACGGCACGCTCAGCGGCCATGGCAAATACCGCTATCCCGACGGCACTACCGCCAGCGGCGTGTTCAACAACAGCCAACTGGTGCAGGCCGACGCACCGGCCATTCCGGCTGGCGCCGGCCAGATCGCCAGCGGCGCGGCGGTTTCCAGCGAAGTCGGCGCGGTCGATCTCTCCGGTGGCTGCCCGGCTGCGCAGCAGAAGGGCCAGGCCTACATGGAACGGCTCGGCCAGGAGGCCAACAGCCAGAATCTCGGCATCTGTGGCTCTGCGAAGGCGATGCACAAGGTGGGCGAAATGACCGTGCGCGTTGCCGAGCTTTGTCACGAAATCCCGACCTGGACTCAGTTGCGCCAGGAAGGCGAGCGCATCATCCGCGAAAGCCAGGAGACCATGGATGGCTCTTGCGGCTGATTCGTTCCTGAACAGGGTGCTCGCTGCACTGCATCCATTGTGTGCTGATCCGTCCGGCCCTTAAGTGCTCCGGCGTCGCGCAACGCCGGACGATCCCCTCTGAAACTGCCCGGATATGTGGAGCATGACGTTCGACCTTTCGATACTGCTCTGGAGCGCACCGCTGGTGATGCTGCTCGGCGGCTACCTGCTGATCCGCTGCATTGGTGGGCTGCGCCGGGTGATCTCGCCCTCCGTCTGCCAACGCTGGGCCGACGCCGCCCGCCCTGAGGTGGTGTCGCTGCCGCGTCCGGGGCGCTACGTCATCAATATCGTCTTTCCGCCCTTCATCGCCATCACCGGCACCGCGCACTTCGATGCCGACTTCGCTGTCACCGCCTGTGCCAGCGGCGAGCCCCTGGCTTACCGGGCTTACAGCCGCTTCAACGTCTTCACCGTGCGCCGCAGCGACATGGGCGGCAACTCCAGCAATCCCCTGGGCGAATTCAACTGCAGCGCACCCGGCGATTACCGGATCATCTGCCTGACCCCGTACCACATCCGCGCCGGCTTCCTGCTGGAAGTGACGCCCTACGTTTCGCCCGCAGGTGTCGTCCCGCTGATCCTCGGCACGCTGGTTGCCTCGTTCATGACCATCGGCGGGCTGATACTGACTTTCCTCAAGCTCGCCGGCACGCTCTGACTCAGCGTCCTTGCAGGCACGGGCCATGCCCGTGATCGCGCGCATGGCGCGCTCCTATAGGGAACAACTGAACACCAGCTAGACGACGCCCCGTGTCCGCAATCGCTTCGCCCGAGCGCGTCAGCCACTGCGCCCGCAATCGTCGACGCAGTCTCAGTTCGCGCAGCAGGGGCGCTCGAATTTCAGATACACAAGTCGTTGGTCGGTGGCGGTGAACTGGCTAAACACCTGTGGCTCCCCCGTGCCGCTGATCCAGCGCCGGAGCGAGCCATGGCGCGGTGCATTGAGCAACGCTGTCGCACGCTACACGGTGGGTTCGCTCGGTCGCTCGTCCTGGAGCCCCTGGACGAGTTTGCTCAGTCCGCGCGTTCAGCCCTGAGTTGCTCGATACTGCGCGACTTGCCGCCATTGCTCCTGTAGTCGCTCCAGTACTCCTTCATGTCCTCCTGGCACTGAACGATCTGCTCGCCGGCCTGGCGCAGGTTCAGCTTGTTCACGAAGCCGGACGTAGCGCCGACTTTCTTCTCGTAGGCAATGGTCTCGCGTGCTTCCTTGATGCGCAGATCGCAATCGAGGATCAGGTCGGCGGAAATAGTGCGTTGCGCTTCGGGGGACGCGGCGTACTGGCGCGCTTCGGCGTCCTTCGCGGCGAAGTCGCGGGCGGCCAGTTGTTCAGGCGTCGGCTTGTCGTTGGCGTCCTTCAGGTATTGCTCGGAGATCGGGTCATCGATCGGTTTGCTGTACACCTGGGCGCGGATGACCTTCCAGAATGTGCTACCGAAGCGAGTTTCCTTCTGCTTCGGAGCCTGGCTGGTGACCTGGTAGCTGGTGGCGGCGAGGTAGGGAATGCCGGTGGCCGTGGTGCGCGTTGTCAGCTGGAGCACGGCGCTGACGGTCACACCGGCGGCCCATTCGTCCTGTGACAGGTTCTCGGTGACCTTGATCCACTGTGCCTCGCCGCCGATGGGGTTGCCGTCGAGGGTGCAGGCGACACCGAGGCGTGGCAGGTCGCTATCGCATTTGTGCCGCACGTCATCCAGTGGAGCCATTACCAGGTACTCCTGAGCGGCGTCGGCGCTGGCGATGGGGAGCAGCAGGGCGCCGGTCAGGGCGAGGAGATAGGCGTTTAGGGGGCTGCCCATGAATAGTCCTTGGTTGTTATCCGATTGCTACTGCTCTGTGAATCGGGCAGGTCATTCCCCGCCCACCCCATTGCGCTGATGCCGATACACACTCACTGCTTCGTAAACCGCCTTCCTTAGCCGGTTGATGCCGCCAATCGGGCGGTGTTCGGGGAGGGCGTGCCAGGGGTTGTAGGAGAGGTTGTCGCAGGCGAGGTTCTGCTCGCGGCTGTCGAAGTCCTGGGGCGGGATGCTGACGGTGGCGACGGTCTGGAAGGGGGAGTCCTTCTCGCTCCATTCGACGCTGACGTCTTCGATGGGCATGTATTTGCTCGGGTCCTGTTTCTGCACTTGCAGGGCGAAGCAGGCGGGAACGCGGTCGACCGAGAGTTGCTGGTACAGGGCGGTACGCAGGAAGTTGGGCAGTTTCTCGTTGAGCGTGGGTAGCTGGTAGGCCGGGCAGCCTTCGCTCAGCGGGATGACGCGGTACTTGATGTTGTTTGCCTCGCCCAGCTTGTAGGGGGCGATGCCGTTGTAGCCGGCCTGCAGCGGGCTGTCCGGCGCGGGGGCCAAGGTCTGCAGGGCGATGACCAGGTGGCGGATTTCCCAGGTGCTCGGCTTCCAGCTGGGGAAGAAGGCGGCGACCTTCTGGCCGCTGGCTTGCGCGGCGAAGTTCTGCCGGTACTCGGCGACGTCGCGGACGAAGAACACCGGGTGGTTGAACATGACGAAGTCCTGCTCGGTGTCGTGGCCCTTGCCGGGCATCAGCTTGGCGCCGGGCACGTCGAGCAGTTTGATGGCCATGCCGCGGGCGTCGCGGGCGCTGTCGAACTGCGGGTAGGCGTTGCCGTTGGAGAAACGGACCATGGCCTCCCATTTGTGCCCGGGTTCGGCGAAGACGCCCTGGCGCAGGCCGGGGGCGAGGTCGCTGGCGACTGTGACTTCAGCTTTCACGCAGCCGTGGGCCTTGGCGTGGGCGTCGCGCAGTACGCGGGTGTTGTCGCGGTGCTGTTCGACGATGCGTACGGCGTCTTCGATGATGGCCTGGGTGAGCTGGGCTTCGCCCGGCGGGATTTCTTCCTGGGCGGAGACGGGGCCGGAGAATTTCCACGCGTAGTAGAGGCTGCCGATGCCCCAGCCGAGCAGGCCGATGGCGGCGACGGCGAGCAGCAGACGGCCGAGCCATTTGCCGAGGAAGAGCCAGATGCGGGTGAGCAGGGGTTGCATGGCACGGGGTCCTTTCGTGTTCTTTTTATGGAGGGGATTCCGTTCCCTGGCCCTTGCGGGTGAAGCGGCGTGGGCCTGGTGCCGGGCGTTTCCCTCTCCCTAGCCCTCTCCCTGAAGGGAGAGGGGATGGGGTCGGAGTCTCGGTGGTAGTTCGGAGCAAGGGTCTGGCTGTAGGAGCGAGCTTGCTCGTGAACGGGCTATCCGGCGGCGCCGGAGTTGGGCAGGTTCGCGAGCACGCTCGCTCCTACAAAGAGCCCGTCGGGCGCTCGGGTGTCATTGGCACTTCGGCCCCGGCGTCCACGGCGGGGTGGGGACATTCGTGTCGAGCTTGCTTTCGTAGTCGGGGTCGCCCAGCACCTTCAGGTATTCCACCAGTGCCCAGCGTTCTTCCGGCGACAGGGCGCGGCCGATGACGCCTTCCTTGCGGCAGCCATCGCGGAATTCGTGGCCACCGTTGCTGTTGCCGGTGACGCTGGTCTTGTAGAGGAAGCCGCCAGGGAAGCGCTCGGTACGGTAGCCGGCGTATTTCGGGTCGTACTCGAAGCTGCCAACCCAGAACTGGCTGTCGCGCTCGGCCACCGGGGAGAGCATCTGGAACAGGTTGGGCACCGAGCCGTTGTGCAGGAAGGGCGGGGTAGCCCAGATGCCGTCCAGCGGGCGGGCCTTGTAGGCGCGCAGCTCCTGCACGCCGATCGGCAGGCCGTAGCCGTTCATCTCCTGCTGCTGCAGCGGGCTGATGTGCGCGTCGCGGTAGGCGCGCTGCTCGACAAAGGCGGTGACGTAGGCCAGGCCCTTGGCGGCGGAGATCTTCGACAGGTCCAGCGGCACGTCGGATTTGGGCACCAGCACCACGTTCATGTTCTGCAGTTCGTCCAGCTTCAGCTTCAGCGGGCGCACGTCGAAGGTGTGGTCGGCGATGTTGTCGGCGGTGGTGGGGTCGGTGCCGATTTCCTTGGTCGGGACCATCTTCATGCGCCATTCGGGCACGCGGGCCGGGGCGACGTAGTCCTTGGCGCCGGGCTCCTTCACGTGCGGTCCGTGGCAGTAGACGCAGTTGGCCTGGAACAGGGCGCGGCCCTGGGAGGCCTTCTTCAGGTCGATCTCGCCGAACACATCCTTCGGCCAGGCCGGCGGCTTCAGTTGCTTGAGGGTTTCCTCGAGGGTGTAGAGGTCGCGTAGACGCACGCTGGAGGCGTAGCGCTCATCGCCCATCACCGGTTTGCCGTCGCTCTCGAACATGCGCAGCATCTCGGCGCTGCAGGAGCGCATCCTGCACGACCCGCACGCCTTCCATG
>CBIGPF010000199.1:0-9705 GCA_966191535.1 uncultured Pseudomonas sp.
AAGGAACGAAGTGCCATGCGCATCCTGATCCTGCTGTGTGCGTTCTGCTTGCCCCTCTCGCTGTCGGCCGCTGAAAAGCTCAAGGTGGTCACCAGCTTCAGCATCCTCGCCGACATCACCCGCCATATTGGCGGCGAGCATATCCAGTTGACCAACATGGTCGGCCCGGACAGCGATGCCCACACCTACGAAACCACCCCGGACGACGCCCGTGCGGTGCGCGCCGCGCAGCTGGTAATCGAGAACGGCCTGGGCTTCGAGCCCTGGCTCGATCGCCTGGTGAAGAGCACCGAAAGCCGCGCCCTGGTGATTCAGGCCAGCGCCGGCGTGATCCCCCGCAGCCTTGAGGAAGACGGCCAGACCATTCCCGACCCGCACGCCTGGAACAACCTGGCGAACGCCGACCTCTACGTCAGGAACATCACCAACGCCTTGAAGAAGCTCGACCCGGCCAACGCCGCCGAGTACCAGCAGAATGCGGCGACCTACCTGGCGCAGGCGCACGACCTGCTCGACTACGCCAAGGAAAAACTCGGCAAGCTCCCCGCCGACCATCGCAGCCTGGTGACCTCGCACGACGCCTTCGGCTACCTCGGCCAGGCCTACGGCCTTGAATTGCTGGCGCCGCAGGGACTCTCCACCGAGCGTGAGGCATCGGCTTCGGATGTCGCGGCGCTGATTCGGCAAATCCGCGAGCAGCATATCCGCGCGGTGTTCGTGGAGAACATCAAGGACCCGCGACTGATGCAGCAGATCGCCGAGGAAAGCGGCGCAAGAATCGGCGGCACCCTGCACTCCGACGCGCTTGCCGGTGAAGGCCCGGCAAGCACTTACCTGGGGCTGTATCGCAACAACGTGGACACGCTCTACAACGCATTGATCGGAACGCCGTGATCGAACGGCCGGCCCTCCCACCCCGCCGCTGAAGCACAGTGGCGGGGGCTTGATCACGACTGCTGCCGATACTGCAAAGTCCCGAGCGAATCCGGCTCAACGGACAGATCAGGTCGGAGTCGGCCCCTCGCTCCCGGCCGCGTCAGGTCATCAGAACGCAACCCGGCCCGAAATGCAGTGCTGCACGGCTCCGCCAACCCAGAGAGTCCCGTCGACGCTTTCGATGTGCAGCCGGCCGCGGCGTCCTATGGCGGTGCCCTGGCTGGCGGTGTACCGACGGCTCAAGGTGCCTGAGCCGATCAGCCACTGAGCGAGACCCGCGTTGAGGCTTCCCGTCACGGGGTCTTCGTTGCATTCCTCGCCCATGAAGGCTCTGACTTCCACGTCGGCTTCGGCCTCCGTGCCACTCCACAGCGCAATGACGCCGACATTCAGTCCTTGCAGCAAGGCGTAGTCGGGCGTGATCCGCAGCACCTCGTCGCGGCTTGCCAGCAACACGCCTGCCCAGCCGGGGCCGTTGTCCACCCATTGGCAGGCCTGGATCTGACCGGCAGCGAGACCGAGTCCCTGCTCGATCATCTTCAGCGTCGTGGCATCCAGCGGGCCGCTGCGCAGGAGTGGCGGAGCGGAGAAAGCCAGCAGTTCGCCGTGCCTGCGTACACGGATCAAGCCCGCCGCGCACTCCTGAATGATCTCCGCGTGCTCGAGGTTGTCCTGCTGGGCCAGCCACACCTTGCAGCTTCCCAGGGTTGGATGGCCGGCGAACGGCAGCTCCCGTAGCGGTGTGAAGATGCGCACGCGGTAGTGCGCGTCCGGCGCGTCGGGCTTCAGCAGGAAGGTGGTCTCGCTGAGCTGCGTCCAGCGGGCGAATGCCTGCATCTGCTCGGTTGTCAGCGCATCGGCATCCACCACTACCGCCAGCGCGTTACCGCCGTAGCGGTGCTCGGCGAAGACATCGACCTGTTCGAACTGCAGGGAGAGCGGCATGGAATGTCCTTGATAGGGATCGACGGATCGCGGCCGACCGGGCGGCGAGACTAATCGCTACGCACGCGTATGGAAAGCATGTCCGGAAGCACGCAGCCCCCACGGGCCGCCACGTCAGGCTCTGCGCAGCGGCACTTCCTGCAGCAGCCAGGACAGCGCGAAGGCCACGCCGCTGACCAGGCACGCCACCAGGAACACCCAGTGCATCGAGCCGGAGAAGGCCTCCAGGTAAACCTGCTGCAGCGCAGCAGGCAAGGCGTGCACGTCGGCCGGGGACAGGTTGGCCGGCGATCCTGCGCTGGCCGGGAAGCTGCTGGTGAGCCGGCTCACCAGTTCATGCGAGAACAACGCGCCGAACACCGAGACGCCGATGGAGCCGCCGATGGAACGGAACAGGGTCGCACCGGAAGTAGCCACCCCCATGTGACGGAACTCGACGCTGTTCTGCACCGCCAGGATCAGCACCTGCATCACCATGCCCAGCCCTGCGCCCAGCAAGGCCATGTAGAGGTTCATCTGGAACATGGACGACTGCAGGTCGAGACGACTCAGCAGCGCCAGGGCGATGACCTGCAGCAGGGTGCCGAGGATCGGGAATACCCGGTAGCGTCCCCACCGGCTGATCAGCCGGCCGGTGATCGCCGACACCACCAGCATCGCCCCCATCAGCGGCAGCATCTGCAGGCCCGCGCTGGTCGGCGTGGCGTCCTTGACCACCTGCATGTAGAGCGGCAGGAAAGTCACCGAGCCGAACAGCGAGACCCCCACGGTGAATCCGATCAGCCCGGCGAGCACGAAGGTGCGGTGGCGGAACAGGTGCAGCGGCATGATCGGTTCGGCAGCGACACGCTGCTCGGCGACGAATCCGATCACGCCAACGATGGCGAAGAGCGACAGGCACAGGATATCGATCGACGTCCACTTCCGCGTGCTGCCGCCCAGGCTGGTGATCAGCACCAGCGAGGCGAGCGCCAGGGTCAGGAAGAAGGCACCGAAATAGTCGATGACATGCTTCACCCGGGCGACATGGGGCCGGAACGCACTGCCGATCACCAGCAACGCGAGAACGCCCAGCGGCAGGTTGATGTAGAAGATCCAGCGCCAGGACAGATGCTCGACCAGGAAGCCTCCCACCAGCGGACCGACAACCGTGGCAAGGCCGAATACACCGCCGAACAGCCCCTGATAACGCCCGCGCTCGGCCGGCGGAATGACGTCGCCGATGGCCGCCATCGCCACCACCATCAGACCGCCGCCACCCAGCCCCTGAAGGGCGCGCAGGAGGATCAGCTGGGTCATGTTCTGCGCCAGGCCGCACAGCGCCGAGCCGATCAGGAACAGCACGATGGCCGTCTGCAGCACCAGCTTGCGGCCATACAGGTCGCCGAACTTCCCGTACAGCGGCACCACGACAGTGGATGCCAGCAGGTAGGCGGTCACCACCCAGGAGAGCAGGTGCAGACCGCCCAGTTCGCCGACGATCGTCGGCAGTGCGGTGGACACGATGGTCTGGTCCAGCGCCGCGAGGAACATCACCAGCAGCAGCGCCGCCAGCAACAGTGGAATCGAGGGACGGCTCGTCCCGGCGTCGGTGTCGGGAGTCGAGCGCGTGGACAGGGTTTGATCGGAAGCCGATTGCATGGGGCTGACCTGATGAGAGGGGGACGTCGTTGGACGGGAATCGAGCCGGAGCCGGACTCAGGAGTCCGCAGCGGCGGCGCGCTGCCGGTACTGCCGGCCCACTTCCTGCAGGCCCGCCAGCGTGAAGCTGTACAACTGGGTGGAGACCACGTCTCCGGGCATATCGAGGATGTCCCGCAGCGCACCGTGGCCCCCGCGCGGCCCGATCAGCAGCCTGGCCCAGGGCGCGGTCACGCTGAGGATGCACGGGATCAGGGAAGGATCCTCGGGCGGTATCCCGGTGATCTCGCTGAACAGCTGCTTGAGCAGCGTCAGCTTCAGCGCCTTCTCCGGATGCAGCACTTCCTGGCCATGGCTGCTGGGCGCCAACGCCTCGGCCGCCAGCACACGCAGGTGCCAACTCTCTCGCCCGCGCGCGGCCTTGCGCACAACCAGTTCGGTCAGCGCACGCAACTTCTCCGGCGCCGCCTGCTCGTCCTGGACGATTCGCTGCAGGTCGGCGATGTCGAGAAAGCGCCGCCGGGCCTCCCCCAGCACCGCCTGGTAGAGGCCGTTGCGGCTACCGAAGTGGTAGTTGATCGAAGCCAGGTCGACATCGGCCTTGGCAGCCACGGCCTTGTTGCTCGTTTCAGCGAAGCCAAGGGTGGCGAAAAGCTCGCCAGCGGCTTCGAGGATACGGATGCGGGTCGCTTCGCCGTCTTTCCGGGATTCGCGGGAGGACATGGCTTCTCCTGGGCGCAAGAACACTGCGTACAAGCCTGACGCAGGCTAAATCTAAATTCAATTTAAATTTAGAGTTGGCGACGGACTGCTGCCCTGAAGAAGCTCTGCCGGGTGCTGCAGCGCTTAATACCCAGCTAATCGGAGCCTCACAGCATCGGGCGTCGATGTGGCACGCGTTGCCACAACCCCCTCAAGCCAGCGACCGAACCGGCTTGAACCACCCCTTCGACTCGAGGTCCCGATGACACCGCTGCGACTGATATGCCTCCTGCTCTCCCTTGGCCTGCTGCAAGCCTGTACCACGCTGCAATCCGCTGCCGAACGGGCCAAGGCAGACCCCGCCGCCTACCAGGCGCTGGATCAGAACGCCCACTTCTACTACAACGACCCGCGGGCCACGCTGGGTCAGCAGGAGATGGAGAGAATCATCGGCAACTGACAGGCTCAGCGACGCAACGGCAGCTCCAGGGTGACACAGAGCCCATCGCCGGAGCTGTCGAAGCCTAGGCGTCCGCCGCAACGCTCGACGATGGCCTGGACGATGGCCAGTCCGAGACCGCTGCCGCCCTTGCCATCCATGCGCCAGAATCGCTCGGTCAGGCGCGGTATCAGTTCGGCACTGATACCCGGCCCCTGGTCGATCACGCGGGCCACCAGGCAGTCGTTCGCCGTGTGCAGCGCCAGCGTGACCGTGGTGTCGGCGCGGGTATGGCGCATGGCATTCTCCAGCAGGTTGCGCAGCGCCAGGATGGCGAGAACTGCAGGGGCTTCGAGCTGTTGATCGAGCGGAATACCTTCGCTCACCACCTCCACTCTCCCGGGCTGCGCGTGCATGGCGTCTTCCACCGCATGGCGCACGACCTCCAGGACCGTGCTGACACCGCCGTCATCGAAAGACAGGCTGCCTTCGACCCGAGCCAGGACCAGCAACTGTTCGAGCGTCCTGTGCAGACGGTCCGCCCCCTGCTCCGCGTAAGCCAGGGCCTGCTCCGAGTCTTTCCCCGTGGTCAGCCGGGCGACCTGCAGATGGGTCTTGATGGCGGTAAGCGGGCTGCGCAACTCGTGGGCCGCATCGCCGGCGAATCGGCGCTCGCGTTCGATCGCATTGGCTATCCGCACGAACAGCTGGTTTTGCGACTCCACCAGCGGACGAATCTCCGCCGGTAGCCTGTTCAGCGACAACGGCTCCAGCGAGTTCGCACCGCGCCGGGCGATGGCTTCGCGGATCCGCAGCAACGGACTCAGTCCCTGGGTGACGCCGATCCAGAGCAACGCGAGGCTGCCCAGCAAGGCGAGCACCACGGGCAGCGACGCCGAAAGCAGGATCGAGCGGTTGAGGACATCGCGCTCCTCTATCCGGTCGGCGGTGCTGACGCGCATGTCCCCCACCTGCAGGGTGAAACTGCGCCACTGCGACCCGTCGATTTCCTGGGTGTGGAATCCCTTGCCGGCATTGCCGAGGGACTTGTCCGGCGTGGCATGACTCTGCGCGAGCACCTCGCCGCGCAGGGAAACCACCTGGCACGCCAGGCCATCGGGGATTCCGAGCTGCTCGGCGGTCAGCCGGTTGGCGTCGTTCCTGCCGGGCTGCGGCCTCGGCAGTTGTTGCAACAGCCCGGCCACCATGCGCGCGGAGGCGGCCAGGCGTTCATCCAGCGAATGCGTCACACGCTCACGCAGGTCGCAGAGCATCCACACGGCCGCCAGCGACCAGAGCAGGAGGAAGGTCGTGCCCAGGATCAGGCTCAGCCGCGCACGCAGGCTCATGCACCCGCCCCGTCATCGAGTCCTGCCGGGCCCAGCCGGTAGCCAAGGCCGCGGATGGTCTCGACGATACCGCTGCCGAGCTTTCGGCGCAGGTTGTGGATGTGTACGTTCAGGGCATTGCTTTCCACGTCGTCGGTCAGGCCGTAGATGCTGTCCTTGAGCTGGTCCGCGGTCAGGATGCGCCCCCGATTGTCCAGCAATGCCATCAGCAGGGCCTGCTCCCGACGCGACAGGTCGACGGACTCTCCCGCCAGAAGCGTTTCGCGCGTGCTGGGGTCGAAGCTCAGACAACCATGTTCGATCACGTTGATGCACCGCCCGACAGCACGCCGTTGCAGGCTGTGCAGACGGGCGTGCAGTTCGAGCAGGTCGAATGGCTTGAGCAGGTAGTCGTCGGCGCCGGCCTGCAGGCCGGCGATGCGGTCGCTTACCGCATCACGCGCAGTCAGGATCAGCACCGGCAGGTCGTCACCGCGCCGCCGCAGCCGGCGCAGCAGTTGCAGCCCATCCTGGTCGGGCAGGCCCAGGTCGAGCACCAGCACGTCGAACCGGGCGACCTGCAGCAGGGAATCGGTATCGGCGGCATTGCCCGCCCAGTCGACAGTCATGCCCTGGGCGCGAAGGCCGGAGACGATACCGGCGGCGATGAGATCGTCGTCTTCGGTCAGAAGTATGTGCATGGCGGAATTCAGTTCTGGGGTCGCGGCACGCTGCCACCCGGGGATTAAGTGAACGTTATGCGAAGCGGCCGGGAGCGTCGACCTTCTGTCGATCAGCTAATGCTGACTTAATCGGCGCTGCGGAACCTCGCCATTGATCGATCTGGCGAGAGAGCTGCATGCGACGCTTCCTGTTACTCCTGATTCTACTGCTGCCCGGCATTGCCCTGGCGCAGGCTTCTGACCCGCTGTTCGGGCCCGGCAAGGGCACCACGGCCGACTTCCTGCCGGTGGAGCAGGCTTTCGCCTTCGATGAGACCCGCCTGGACGATGGGCGGATCCGGCTGCACTGGCGCATCAGCCCGGGCTATTACCTCTACCGCGACCGCCTGCGCGTCGACGGCGCCCAAGAGGCCCCCGAACTGCCGCGAGGCGAAACGCACGAAGACGCCTACTTCGGCACATCGACCATCTACCGCGACGACCTCGACGTCATCCTCCAGCCCGGGCCCGGTCAATCGCTCCAGGTGAGTTGGCAGGGATGCGCCGATGCCGGCCTGTGCTATCCCCCTCAGCATCGGTCCGTGGCGCTCACCGCCGATACCTCGGTGCGCTCCGCGGGCGTCAACGACGTGGCGGAGGACGAAGGACTGGCCGCTCAACTGCAACGTTCCGGGTTCACCTCCAGCCTCGTCCTGTTCTTCTCCTTCGGCCTGCTCCTGGCGTTCACCCCGTGTTCGCTGCCCATGCTGCCGATCCTCGCGTCCGTCGTCGTCGGCAGCGGCGCGCGCACCTGGCGATCGGCCGTTCTCGCCGGCAGCTTCGTCGTGAGCATGGCCCTGGTCTACGCCGCCATGGGCACGCTCGCCGCGGCACTGGGCACCAACCTCCAGGCCTGGCTCCAGCAACCCTGGCTGATCGGCAGCTTCGCCGCCCTGTTCGTCATCCTGGCGCTGCCGATGTTCGGCCTCTTCGAGCTTCAGTTGCCCTCGGCGCTCCGCCAGCGCCTGGACGCCGCCGGGCACCAGCGCAAGGGCGGCAGCGTGGGAGGAGCGGCGATCCTCGGCGTACTCTCCGGACTGATGGTCGGCCCTTGCATGACGGCGCCACTGGCTGGCGCGTTGCTGTACATCGCCCAGTCGGGTGACCTGCTGCTGGGCGGCGCGGTGCTGTTCGCCCTCGGGCTGGGGATGGGCGTGCCTCTCATCCTGGTGGTGCTGTTCGGCCGGCGCTGGCTGCCACGACCGGGTGCCTGGATGGACGCGGTCAAGGCACTGTTCGGCTTCCTGCTGCTGGCCATTGCCTGGGTAATACTGCGCCCCCTCCTCGACTCGACCCTCTGGGTCGCGCTGGGCGGCGTGCTTCTGCTGGCCTTCGGCTGGGCAACGCTGGAAACGGGCCGGAGCCTGCCCGGACGACGCGCCGCGGCGGGTGCCGTGGGGGTGACCGCGATGCTCTGGGGTGCTGCCATGCTGCTGGGCGCCGCAGGCGGTGCGCAGAATCCGCTGCAACCCCTGACGGTCTACGGCGCGACGCGCTCGGCGGCGCTCCCCGCGTCGGACGCCTTCGTCACCCTTCGCACCAGCGCGGAACTCGACACCCAGTTGCAGGAAGCGCACGCCCGGCAGCAATGGGTGGTGCTCGACTACTCGGCAGACTGGTGCGTGTCGTGCAAGGTCATCGAGCAGCAGGTATTCAATCAGCCAGCCGTGCAGGAGGCGCTGAAGGGCGCCCGTCTCCTGCGGCTCGACGTCACCACTGACGACGCCGACAGCCGCGCCCTGCTGCTGCGATATCGCGTCCCCGGCCCGCCCAGCATCCTGTGGATCAGCCCCGACGGCAGCGAACGCCGCGGGCAGCGGATTACCGGAGAAATCAGCCAGGAGGACTTCCTGGCCCTGTGGCACCGCGCCAGGGGGAATGGCTGATGTTGCAGATTTCGGCCTTCCTCATCCCTCTGCCCCATGGGCGTAGGCACCGTGACGGTTCGCCCGCAGAACACACCGCCCAGGCGATGGACGATGCTCAGTCGCCCGCCCCTTGTTTCCCGCATCCCCAGCAGCAGGACAGCGCAGGGGATCTTGCCGATCCACAGCCCACAAGAGAGCCCCAATGAAACTCGGATATCACCTTCCCATCGGCCTGGCCGTCGCGCTCGGACTCGGCAACGCCCAGGCAGCAGAAGACTGGCCGGCTGCGATTCGCATGGTTGAGTCCAAAGGCGCGCGCGTCGTCGGGGCGCTCGACGCCCCCGACGGCCTTCGGGGCTATGCCGCCGAATACGAAGGCCAGGCCATGGCCCTGTACCTCACTGCAGACGGCAAGCACGTCCTGAGCGGTCGCCTGTTCGATGCGCAGGGAAACGACCTGAGCCGCGAGCCACTGGAGCGTCTGGTGTTCGCCCCGATGGCCAGGGAAATGTGGGCAAAGATGGAAAAGTCGGCCTGGATCGCGGACGGCCAGAACGATGCACCACGCACCGTCTATGTATTCACGGACCCCAACTGCCCCTACTGCACGCAGTTCTGGCAGCAGGCCCGGCCCTGGGTCGACAGCGGAAAAGTCCAGCTGCGGCACATCATGGTCGGCATGATCAAGGCCGACAGCATGGGCAAAGCGGCAACGCTGCTGGCTGACGCCGACTCGGCCAAGGCCCTGCATAGCCATGAGCTGGCTGGAAAGGCCAGCCCGCTCAAACCGACCCGCCAGATTCCCGAGTCGATCCAGCACCAGCTGGACCAGAACATGGCGCTGGCCGAGGAAATGGGCGTCAACGCCACGCCATCGATCTTCTACCTCAACCAGAAAGGCCGGCTGGAGCAGGTACAAGGCGCGCCACGACCGGAGCAGCTGGAGACCTTGCTCGGCGAACAGTGAGCGGCAACCCCACCCCGTCGTGACGGTGAGCCCCAGCAGCGTCCGCCACACCGCGGACGCTGACTGTCGACGTCGCCAACGCCGATCGCCAGCGAGAGCTGGCAGGCCATCAGCCCCCTCCTGCTTCACGCCCTGGCAGTGACCGCAACCACCCGGA
>CBIGPF010000200.1:0-9671 GCA_966191535.1 uncultured Pseudomonas sp.
CAAGGCCGTCTCCAACCTCGATGTGGTCACCGCCGACCTGCAGTCGTCGGTCATGAAGACCCGCATGCAGCCGATCAAGAAGGTCTTCGGCCGCTTCCCGCGCCAGGTCCGCGATCTGGCGCGCAACCTGAAGAAAGAGATCAACCTCGAGCTGATCGGCGAAGAGACCGACCTGGACAAGAACCTGGTCGAGGCCCTGGCCGACCCGCTGGTGCACCTGGTGCGCAACGCGGTGGACCACGGTATCGAGGGCCCGGACGAGCGCGAAGCCGCCGGCAAGTCGCGTTCGGGCAAGGTGGTGTTGTCCGCCGAGCAGGAAGGCGACCACATCCTGCTGTCGATCTCCGACGACGGCAAGGGCATGGACCCGGACGTTCTGCGTGCCAAGGCCGTAGAGAAGGGCCTGCTGGACAAGGACGCGGCCGATCGCCTGTCCGAGTCCGACTGCTACAACCTGATCTTCGCCCCGGGCTTCTCGACCAAGACCGAGATTTCCGACGTCTCCGGCCGTGGTGTCGGCATGGACGTGGTGAAGACCAAGATTTCCCAGCTCAACGGGATCATCAACATCTACTCGACCAAGGGCCAGGGCTCGAAGATCGTCATCAAGGTCCCGCTGACCCTGGCGATCATGCCAACCCTGATGGTGATGCTGGGCAACCAGGCCTTCGCCTTCCCGCTGGTCAACGTCAACGAGATCTTCCACCTCGATCTGTCGAACACCAACGTGGTCGACGGCCAGGAAGTGGTGATCGTCCGCGACAAGGCACTGCCGTTGTTCTACCTCAAGCGCTGGCTGGTGCCGGGCGCGCAGTATGACGAGCCGGGCGAGGGCCATGTGGTGATCCTCTCCGTGGGCACCCAGCGTATCGGCTTCGTGGTCGATCAACTGGTGGGCCAGGAAGAAGTGGTGATCAAGCCGCTGGGCAAGATGCTGCAGGGCACGCCGGGCATGGCCGGGGCGACCATCACCGGGGACGGGCGCATCGCGCTGATCCTCGATGTGCCGAGCATGCTCAAGCGCTACGCCCGTCGTATCTGACCGCCATGGGCGGGCCGTGGGATGAGCCCGCGTCCGCCCGTGTGATGGAAGAAGTTTTTTTCAGGAGTGTCTATGGCTGTCAAAGTCCTGGTGGTGGACGATTCGGGGTTCTTCCGCCGCCGTGTCTCGGAGATTCTTTCGGCTGATCCGCAGATCCAGGTGGTCGGCACGGCGACCAACGGCCGCGAGGCGATCGATCAGGCGCTGGCGCTCAAGCCCGACGTGATCACCATGGACTACGAGATGCCGTTGATGGACGGTATCACCGCCGTGCGGACCATCATGCAGCGCTGCCCGACGCCGGTCCTGATGTTCTCCTCGCTGACCCACGAGGGCGCGCGGGTGACCCTGGACGCGCTGGATGCCGGCGCCGTCGATTACCTGCCGAAGAATTTCGAGGACATCTCGCGCAACCCGGACAAGGTCCGCCAGCTGCTCTGCGAGAAGGTCCACACCATCGCCAAGAGCAACCGCCGCTTCGCTGCGTACTCCTCGTACTCGTCGAGTCCGGCCGCTCCCGCTTCGACTCCCGCTGCCAGCACGGCGCGCCAGGCCGCTCCCGCGTCGTCGGGCGGCGCTCACGCGCCCGCGGCAGCGGCGACTTCAGCCGCCCCAAAGCGTAAGCCCTACCGGCTGGTAGCCATCGGCACGTCGACCGGTGGGCCGGTGGCGCTGCAGCGGGTCCTGACCCAGCTGCCTGCCAACTTCCCCGCGCCGCTGGTGCTCATCCAGCACATGCCGGCGGCCTTCACCAAGGCCTTCGCCGAGCGCCTGGACAAGCTGTGCAAGATCACCGTCAAGGAAGCCGAGGATGGCGACATCCTGCGTCCCGGCGTGGCCCTGCTGGCGCCTGGCGGCAAGCAGATGATGGTTGACGCCCGCGGCGCGATCCGCATCCTGCCCGGTGACGAGCGCCTGAACTACAAGCCCTGTGTCGACGTGACCTTCGGCTCCGCGTCCAAGGCGTATGGCGACAAGGTCCTGGCAGTGGTCCTCACCGGCATGGGCGCCGACGGCCGTGAAGGCGCGCGCATGCTCAAGCAGGGCGGTGCCCAGGTCTGGGCGCAGGATGAAGCCAGCTGTGTGATCTTCGGCATGCCCATGGCGATCGCCAAGGCGGGCCTGGCTGACGCGGTCTACAGCCTGGACGACATCGGTCGCCACCTGACCGAGGCCTGTGGCTGATGGATGTCCTCAGCCTGGTCGGCCTGATCCTCGCGCTGGTTGCCATCATCGGTGGCAACTTCCTCGAGGGTGGGCACGTCGGTGCCCTGGCCAACGGCCCGGCGGCACTGATCGTGGTGGGCGGCACGCTCGCCGCCGCGTTGCTGCAGACGCCGGTGGCGGTGCTCAAGCGCGCCCTGACCATGTTGCGCTGGATGGTCCTGCCACCCAAGGTGGACCTGGTCGGCGGCATCAATCACGTGGTCGGCTGGAGCATGACGGCGCGCAAGGAAGGCCTGCTGGGCCTGGAAACCGTCGCCGACGCCGAGCGCGATCCCTATGCGCGCAAGGGCCTGCAGTTGCTGGTGGACGGCACCGAACCCGAGGCCATCCGCAGCATTCTCGAAGTCGACCTGTTCAACCAGGAGAGCCGGGACCTGGCGGCTGCCAAGGTGTTCGAGGCCATGGGCGGCTACTCGCCGACCATCGGCATCATCGGTGCGGTGATGGGGCTGATCCACGTGATGGGCAACCTGGCCGACCCGAGCCAGCTGGGCAACGGCATCGCCGTAGCCTTCGTCGCCACCATCTACGGCGTCGGCCTGGCCAACCTCCTGCTGCTGCCGATCGGCAACAAGCTCAAGAGCATTGTCCTGCGCCAGTCCTGCTACCGCGAGATGCTCATGGAAGGCCTGCTGTCCATCGCCGAGGGCGAGAACCCACGCTCCATCGAGCTGAAGCTGCAAGGCTTCGTCGGCTGAGGGGGAGGGGATGCGCATGCCTCGCCGCAGACGTCATGAGGAGCACGAGAATCACGAACGCTGGCTGGTGTCCTACGCGGACTTCATCACCCTGCTGTTCGCCTTCTTCGTGGTGATGTACTCGATCTCCTCGATCAACGAGGGCAAGTACAAGATCCTCTCGGAAACCCTGACCGGCGTGTTCAACCAGCCGGACCGCTCGATCCGTCCGATTCCCGTCGGCGAGGAGCGCCCGCGCACCCAGCAGCCGGACCAGTCGATCACCGATCCGCAGGACGAAGGGCAGGCCCAGGGCAATCCGGACACCCTGCAGCAGATCACCCAGAGTGTGCGCGAAGCCTTTGGCGACTTGATCTCCACCGATCAGCTGTCGGTGCGCGGCAACGAGTTCTGGATCGAGATCACCCTCAATTCCAGCTTGCTGTTCCCCAGCGGCGACGCGATTCCCAACGACGCCGCCTTCGCGATCATCGAGAAGGTCGCCAGGATTCTGGCGCCTTACCGCAACCCGGTGCATGTCGAGGGTTTCACCGACAATGTACCGATCCATAATTCGCAGTACCCGACCAACTGGGAACTGTCGGCGGCGCGCGCCGCCAGCATCGTCCGCATGCTCGCCCAGGACGGCCTCGACGCCGGTCGGCTGGCGGCGGTGGGCTATGGCGAATTCCAGCCAGTGGCGGACAATGCCACGGCGGATGGCCGCGCGCGTAACCGCCGGGTGGTGCTGGTGATCTCCCGCAACCTGGAGGTGCGCCGCAGCATCAGCGGGGCGGGCAGTGGCAAGGCGCAGCCGGATCCGGCGTTGCGGCATGCTGGCACGCAATCTGCACCAGTGATTGCCAGCGAGGCGCCCGGCAGTGGCGCCGTCAATTCTTCGTCATCGGCAGGGGACTGAACGACCATGATGACCCTGATCCGATCCTGTGCATGCGGGGAGCCAGCACTATGAAAGTCTGGGCGGTAGCCAACCAGAAAGGTGGCGTCGGCAAGACCACATCCTCCATCGCATTGGCGGGCCTGCTGGCGGATGCCGGCAAGCGCGTGCTGATCGTCGACCTGGACCCCCATGGCTCGATGACCAGCTACTTCGGCCATGATCCGGACACCCTGGAACACAGCGTATTCGACCTGTTCCTGCACCAGGGCAACGTGCCCGAAGGTCTGCCCGAGTCGCTGCTGCTGCCGACCAGCCACGAGAACATCCGCCTGCTGCCATCGAGCACGGCGCTGGCAACCCTGGAGCGTCAGTCGCCCGGACAGAATGGCCTGGGCCTGGTGATCGCCAAGAGCCTGGCGCAGCTGTGGAACGAATTCGATCACGCGATCATCGACAGCCCGCCGCTGCTGGGCGTCCTGATGGTCAACGCCATGGCGGCCAGCCAGCACCTGGTGATCCCGGTACAGACCGAGTTCCTCGCCCTCAAGGGCCTGGAGCGCATGGTCAACACCCTCAAGATGGTCAACCGCTCGCGCAAGCAGGCGCTGCCGTTCACCATCGTGCCGACCCTGTTCGATCGCCGTACCCAGGCTTCCCTGGGCACCCTGCGCGTGCTGCGCGATACCTACCCGGAAACCCTCTGGCAGGCGTTCATTCCGGTGGATACCAAACTGCGCGACGCCAGCCGTCTGGGCACGGTGCCCTCGCGCAATGACGGCAACAGCCGTGGCGTGATCGCCTACCGTGCCCTGCTCAAGCATCTGCTGGCCCATGTGCCGGCGAGTCAGGTAGCGTGAGCATGGCGTGCCTGAACGAAAGAATCCGACGGATGCGCTCAAGAGCGGCGCGTCCGCTGCCGATAGGCTGGACAGTTACCTTGCGCGGTCATCAATCATGAGTCGTTCCGCTACCGCCACTCGCCCCCAGCTTGCGCTGCAGTCCTACCTGGATGCGCTGCTGCAGGAGGCCACTTTCGAAGACTTCGCGCCGGAACCGGTGGCGCAGCCTGTTGCGGCGCCTGTCGCTCCGCCTCCCGTGGCCCCGGTTGCGCTGGTGGTCAGCGAGCCGGTCGCGCCGCTGATCGCCGAGCCCCAGGCTGCGGTCGTCGCGGAAACCAGTGTCAGCCTCGACGAGTTCGAGGCGGCGGTGCTGGAAGAGCAGGTCCGCGATGCGCGCCTGAGCGTTGCCGTTCGTGCGCCGGTTGCCCAGTCTCCGGTGGCCGAACTGAGCCTGCCCGAGCCGCTCCCGGTCGCCGAGGCGCCGGTCCTTGCGGAGCGCGCTGTCAACGAATTGCCGCTGCCGATCGGTCAGGTCATCGACCTGCACCAGCCGGGCAGCGCCGAGATGCCCGCCGCACCGCTGAAGCTGCTGGATGATGGCCGGCCAGTGTGGGCCGCCGAGCCCTTCGAGTGCCTGCTGTTCGACGTTGCCGGGCTGACCCTGGCGGTGCCGCTGGTGTGCCTGGGCTCGATCTATCCGCTGGCGGGGCACGACCTGACCCCGCTGTTCGGCCAGCCGGACTGGTTCCTCGGCATCCTGCCGGGTCAGAACGGCAACCTGAAGGTACTCGACACCGCGCGCTGGGTGATGCCCGAGCGTTACCGCGACGATTACCGCGAGGGACTGCAATACGTGATTTCCGTGCAGGGCTACGAATGGGGGCTGGCGGTGCACCAGGTCAGTCGCTCGGTGCGCCTGGATCCGTCCGAGGTGAAGTGGCGCTTTCAGCGCCAGCAACGCCCGTGGCTGGCCGGTACGGTGATCGACCAGATGTGCGCGTTGCTCGATGTCTCGGCCCTGGCCGAACTGATCGCCAGCGGCGCGGCGAAGCGCCTGCAGCCTTGAGGCTGGGTGCAAACCTGACTTGAAAGAAAACCTCCGCGCCGCAGGCGGCGTGGAACCAGAAGAGGCGAGGGGATATGAAGAAAACGTCAGCGCAAGGTGCCGAAGATCCGATTCTGCAGTGGGTCACCTTCCGCCTGGACAACGAGACCTATGGCATCAACGTGATGCAGGTCCAGGAAGTGCTGCGCTACACCGAGATCGCGCCGGTCCCCGGTGCCCCGAGCTACGTGCTGGGCATCATCAACCTGCGCGGTAACGTGGTCACCGTGATCGACACTCGCCAGCGCTTCGGCCTGGATCCGGCACCGGTCTCGGACAACACCCGCATCGTCATCATCGAAGCCGACAAGCAGGTAGTGGGCATCCTGGTCGACAGCGTCGCCGAGGTCGTCTATCTGCGCCAGTCCGAGATCGAGACCGCGCCGAATGTCGGTAACGAGGAATCGGCCAAGTTCATCCAGGGCGTCTGCAACAAGAACGGCGAGCTGCTGATCCTGGTCGAGCTGGACAAGATGATGACCGAGGAAGAGTGGTCGGAGCTGGAGAGCATCTGAGGTGCTGATCGCCCTGGTTGTGCTCGGTATCGCCTGCGCGGGCCTCGCGACGGCCTGCGTCTGGCTGTCCGGCCGACAGCGGGCCCAGGAGGCCCAGTCGGTGCAGCTGGCCAAGCAACTGGCGGTGTTCGAGCAGCGCCTGAAAGAGCAGGGCAAGCGCATCGAGTCGTACCAGCAGATCAACATCCGCATGGGCGAAGAGCTGCGCGAGCTGAGCAAGCAGGTCGCGCCGCTGCCCGAGCGTCTGGTGCGCATCGAGCAGCGTGACCCCACCAGCCTGTCCTTCAGCCAGGCCGCGCGCCTGGTCGGCATGGGCGCCAGCCCTGAGGACCTCACCCAGAGCTGCGGCCTGTCACAGGCCGAAGCCGAGCTGGTCGCCCGCCTGCATCAGGGCAAGGCGCGGGACTGATCCCGCGTCACGTCCGCTTCTGCCTGCGCACAGAACGGCGAGTCCTACACCGTCTGTCGGTCTCCCTGCATTGTAAGGATTCCACTACGGGCAATTAGGACTCGTCTGATAATAGTGGCGGCAAATCGTCGCTAAATTGGCCTCGTCAAACTTTTCTGAGGCCATCGATATGGCGACCACTTCCCGGCGGGTCATGGTGCTGTGCTCACACCCTGGCCGGCTTCTGAGCTACAGCGTGCTGCTCAATCGGCTGGAGTTCTACCACCTGAGCCTGTGTCTGAACCTGGATGAGGTGCGCAAGGCGCTCGCTACCCGGCAGCGCTACAGCCTGTTCATCCATGACGACTTCCGTCCGGGCCCCAACGAATTGCTGAGCCTGAAGGCGCTGAGCCGGAGCAACACCTTCCGCCAGTTCCTGCTGGTCGGGAATTACAGCACCGAGGAAAAGCGCGGTTTGCTGCAATGGGCCTGGGCCAACCGTGTGCCGCTGCTGGATGTGCT
Source organism: uncultured Pseudomonas sp. (assembly GCA_966191535.1). GTDB lineage: Bacteria > Pseudomonadota > Gammaproteobacteria > Pseudomonadales > Pseudomonadaceae > Pseudomonas. The sequence continues at coordinate 7,217 of CBIGPF010000200.1, forward strand.
GGACAAGCCGTTGTCCCTGGCGCAGCTGCGCGAAGTGACCAACAGCATGGTCCTTTACCATAGCGAGGATGAGCAGCCGATCCGTCAGTCGGTGCGCGAGTTCAACGATTTCGCTCCGGCCAACGACCTGCCGCCGTTCCGTACCGGCTGCGAGTGCCGCGGCTGACCTGGGCTACCTGCGCCGGGACTGCGGTCCTTCCAGCAGCAGGGGAATCGCGTCCGGCGGCGTGTCCGGTGCGTCGTTCAGTGGGCTTTTGCCCTTGAGGTACCAGGCGAAGGCGATGATCTCGGCGATGGTGCGGTAGAGCGCCTCGGGAATCGCGTCGCCCAGCTCCAGGCGTGCCAGCAGGCGCACCAGCTCTCCGTTCTCGTAGATCGGTACCTCGTGGTGACGGGCGATGGCGAGAATGGTTTCCGCCAGTTCATCGTCCCCCTTGGCGGTGAGGGTCGGCGCATTCTGCCCGTCGTAATTGAGCGCGATGACCTGGCGTGGCGCCTTTCTGTTCTTCTTCATGCGGTCTCATCCACCCAGCGCTGCTCCACGGATGTCCGTGCGCCCTGGGGGGCTTTGCCCTGGCGGCAGCTCAGTTCGCCCACAGTCAGGCCTGCGTCGTTCAGGCGCTGACGCAGGGTGCCCAGTTCGCCACCGATCAGGCTGGCGGTAGCGGCGCGTTCGGCCCACAACTGGGTACCGATGCTGCCGTGGGCCAGGGTGGCCTGGACCTGCAGTGGGCCGAGACTGTCCAGGTCGAAAGCCAGGTCGACGCGCCAGAGCATGTCGCGAGTCTGTTGTTCCCGCTCTCCCGTCGCGCTGTCCTTTTCTTCCTGCTGGATGCGCACCTGGATCGGCACCATCTGATGCTGGTGGCGCAGGGGAATTTCCAGCTGCCAGGTATTCACTACCGTGCCATCGGGGAGGACGTCGCTCTGCGCGAGACTGCCCAGCTGGTGTGTCTGCAGGCGGGAAACCGCGGCAGCAGCGAGTTTGAGCAGGGACTCGAGGTCGCCTTCCTCCTCCAGTTCGTTGGCCAGCCGGCTGGGCAGCGGGAAGCTGGCCGGTGGCAGCGTGCGTCCACTGGTCTGGCCGATCACGCCGAGGGCGTTGCGGACGAAGGCGGGCATGGCCTGCGCCAGGTTGTTGGCACCGGCCAGTGCATTGCTGGGCAGGTTGCTCAGCACCGCAGCTGCGCTGCCACTCTGGACGGCTGGTAGCAGTTGGGCGATCAACCGCAGCAGGTTGGCCTTGAGGTCCTGGGGAAGGCCCTCGACGCCTCGCAGCAGTTGGCCTTCGAGGAACACGCCGCTCTGCTGGAAAGCTTGAGCAACGCCCTTCGCATCGCTGAGCTGGCGCACGTCCGGGAGTGCGCCAAGCAGCTTGTCCACTGCCTGACGCAGCTCGGGACTCACGTCCGGGGCACTGCCGGCGACTTGCAGTGCCTTGAACAGACCGTCCAGCGATCCCTGGCGGGCCTGCTGCGAGCTGAGCTGCAGGCTCAGGTCGAGCTGGTCCAGGCGGGCATTCATGGGCAGGAACTGCAGTGCCTGCTGGTCCTGGACGCGAGCGCTCAGCAGGCTGTTCAGTGGCAGCGGGTTGGGCGACTCGATGCTCAGCTGGCGCCCGGCCAGCGGCGTATTGAGCAGCGTGACCAGGACCTTGTAGACCGCCTGTTCGGCCTTGCCCTGGGCAATCAATTGGCTGGCGTCCACCTTGCCCTGGATCAGCGTACCAACAGGCAGCACATCGAGGTCGAGGCTGCCCAGCGGCGACTGGCTGGAGCTGCTCAGGCCGATCGAGCCAAGGCTCGGCTGGCTCAGCAGGGTGGCAGCGAGATTGGTCTGGGTCAGCGTCGAGAGCTGCAGCGTGCTGCCCTTGGGCAGTGCCTGGGGGCTCTCCGCGACCACGAGTGCCTGCTGGCCGCTGGCCATGGTCAGGCGCAGCAGCAACTGGAAATTCACCTGCCCGTCGCGTACCGCCAGTACTTCCGCGTGGGCCTTGTCTCCCGGCGGCAGCAGGTCGCCCAGGCTCTGTGCGAGCTTGAGCGTCAGCTCGGCGGCGTTCTGCGTATTGCGCAGCGACGGCGTGGGCGGTAGCGGACGGGAAGCGCCAATTTCGCTCGGCATCGGGGACCTGTAGGCGGTGTGACGGGATTGCGCCCAATGTATCGGCGGCGATTGTGCGCACTTTAGACCGTTCGGACGGTTGGAGCCGCCCCATAGGTTCCCTGATCGAGGGCCGCGGCGGCCCGTTTTCGTTGCCCAGGGATTTTAAGAGAGGGTTAAGGATTCAGGGGCACAATGACAGCATCGCTCGCCGTGGGCGCGTCGCAAACCCATGTGTTGCAAGGGCTGCAGCGATTGTTGCTTTCTGGTGAACGCAGCGTTGTTTTGTGCCGCTGGGCGCTATCAGAGTAATATTGCGTTTTCATTGCCGCAGGGACCGCAGGCTGAATCACGT
>CBIGPF010000201.1:0-9615 GCA_966191535.1 uncultured Pseudomonas sp.
GCCCGGATGGCGTGCGCTTCTACACCAAGCGCAAGGCCATTACCCAGCGCTGGCCCAAACGCGCAAGTCACGAGGCTGCTCAGTTCGCCTTCCCGAGCAATCGCTGAAGTCGGCGCCTCAACCGTGTGTCGGTAGCTGCGAGGCAAGCTGCATTGTCGGGTGGTGCGCCTCGTGCTGTTCGCACAACGGGATTCCGGAAATCGGAATCCCGTTTTTTTGCGTGCCTGCAAAGCAGACGCCCGCGCGGTAGCCGAGGGCTACGTCGGGCCTGAGAGGGGCGGGTCGGTCTTCAGGGCGATTGCTCCAGGCCTTGGATTGGCAGCACCTCTTCGTCATTCAGGGACCTGCTCCCGGCCGTTCGTCACTGCTGGACGGCTGATCTTGACAAGTAATATTACGAGCATAATATCTGCAATCAGATGACGGTCGTAATTCAAGTGGCCGGACATTCCCGATGGCCACCAGGCCCACTCAATCCTGCACACGGGGCGACCGCCTCCCTGGAGAACGAACCATGAATGCCAAATCCGAACTGGGCCGCGCACTGATCACCGGCGCTTCCTCCGGCATCGGCGCCACCTACGCCCAGCGCCTCGCTGCCCAGGGCTACGACCTGTTGCTGGTGGCCCGCGACCGGCAGCGCCTGGATGCCCTGGCCGCGCGCCTGGGCGAGGAGTACGGCGTCTCGGTGGATGTGCTGCAAGCCGACCTGACCCGCCGCGAAGACCGCGCCCGCATCGAATCCCGCCTGGCCGAGGATGCGAGTCTCAGCCTGCTGTTGAACAACGCCGGCGTGGCGATCAACGGCACCTTGCTGGAGACCGACCTGGACCGGCTGGAAAGCATGATCGAGCTGAACGTCATCGCCATCGCGCGCCTGGCCGGCGCTGCCGCCAAGGCCTTCGCAGGACGCGGTCGCGGCACCATCATCAACGTGGCTTCGGTGCTGGCGCTCGCGCCGGAACTGTTCAATGGCAGCTACAGCGCCACCAAGGCCTTCGTGCTCAACCTGACCCAGTCCATGCAGCAGGAGCTCGCGCCGCTGGGCCTGCGCATCCAGGCCGTGTTGCCGGGCGCTACCCGCACCGAGATCTGGGACCGCGCCGGTACCGACATCTCCGCGCTGCCAGCGGAAATGCTGATGGACGTGAACCACATGGTCGATGCCGCGCTGGCCGGCCTGGCCCAGGGGGAAGTGGTGACCCTGCCGGCGCTGCCGGATGCGAGCGAGTTCGAAGCCTTTACTGCCGCGCGCCTGAAAATGACGCCGAACCTGTCGCGCAGCGCTCCGGCGCAGCGTTATGGCGTGGCGGTGGAGTAACCGGGTAACTGAGTGGCGAAACGCTTGCCCCGGCCATATGCCGGGGCTTTTTTATGTCCGGGTTTTGTAGGAGCAGCGCTGAAATTGGTGTGTGGGAGCGTAGGGCGAATTACCTGGAACAGGTTATCCGCCGACCCTTGAGCGGCGGATAACGCTGGCGCGTTATGCGCCCTACAAAGGCGCCACATGTGCCTACTGTGGGTGATTCACTCCGCCGCGCCGATCTCCCGCTTCAGGTGCCGGCGGGTGCTCTCCAGGATGCGGTCGGACATTTCCGGGTCGGCGACGCTGCGTGACAGCACCAGCGCGCCGATCAGGGTGGCGAGCAGGGCGACGCTCTCGTCCTCGGCGTGTTCGCCGGGCATCGCCTTTTCGATGGCGCCGATGCGCGCCTGGACGATGGCGTCGGTAGTGGCGCTGGCGTGGCCGCGCGCACCCAGTTCAGCCGAGATGGTCGGCAGCGGGCAGCCCTTGCCGGGCGCGTTGCGGTGGCCAGGGGAGAGGTACTGGTCGATGAAGCCGGGCAGCGGGTCGGCCTTTTCGAACTGCTGGTCGACGATCGGGCGAAGCTGCTCTGCGGCCTGTTGCAGGGCGATCTCCACCAGTTCGTCCTTGGACTTGAAGTGTGCGTAGAAACCGCCGTGGGTCAGGCCCAGCGCCTTCATCAGTGTCTGCAGGCCGGTAGCGTCCACGCCTTCGCTGCGAAAGCGCTGCGCCGCCTCATTGATGATGCGTTCGCGGGTCTGGGCCTTGTGGTCTTCGGAGTAACGCATGACCGATCTCCTGCGGATCATGGAATGCTGTATGTCATTCTAACGCAGGGCGGGCGAGGGGAGGTGATTCAGGGCAGACATGGCCTGCGCAGAAAGAGGGATCGCGGACAGCACCGCATCTCCTTTGCAGGAGCGGGCCATGCCCGCGATCGCGTGCTTGGCCCGCTCCTGCAGGGATTCGTACTTAGCGAACGGCTTCGAGCAGCGTCGCCACGCCCTGGCCGCCGCCGATGCACTGGGTCGCGATGGCGTAGCGCCCACCCGTGTCTTTCAGCAGTGCTGCCGCCTTGCCGGTGATGCGCGCGCCGGTGGCGCCCAGCGGGTGGCCGATGGCGAGGGCGCCGCCGTGCAGGTTGACCCGATCGATATCCAGCTCCAGTCCGCGCAGGCAGGCCAGCGCCTGGCTGGAGAAGGCTTCGTTGATTTCCACCAGGTCGATGTCGGCCATGCGCAGCCCTGCGCGGTCGAGCAGCTTGCGGGTCGCGTAGAGCGGGCCCATGCCCATGATTTCCGGTGGGCAGCCGACCACGGCGACAGCTTTCACCCGTGCCAGGATGTCCAGCCCGTTGGCGCGGGCGAAGTCCTCGCTGCACACCAGCACGGCCGCCGCGCCATCGGTGAGCGGCGAGGCGGTACCGGCGGTGACGCTGCCGCCGAAGGCCGGCTTGAGTTGCGCCAGTGCTTCCAGGTTGGTACCGGGACGTATGCAGCCGTCTTCGCCAACCACGCCGCCAGGCGTATCGATGGGCACGATCTCCGCCGCCAGCAGCCCTTGCTCGCGCGCGCGGGCGGCCTTGGCGTGGGAATCCACGGCCATGGCTTCCTGGTCCGCGCGGGAGATGCCGAAGCGCTCGGCGACTATCTCGGCGGTCTGCCCCATGGGCATGTAGGCCTGGGGGAATTCCGCCAGCAGGCGCGGGTTGGGCGAGAGATTGAAGCCGCCCATGGGGACGCGGGTCATGGATTCCACGCCCGCGCAGATGAAGGCGTCCCCGGCGCCGAGCTGAATCTGCCCGGCGGCGAAGTGGATGGAGGTCATGGACGAGCCGCAGAAACGGTTCACCGTGGCGCCGGCCACCGTCTCCGGCAACCCGGCGAGGAAGCCGGTGATGCGGGCCAGGTTCATGCCCTGTTCGGCCTCGGGGTAGGCGCAGCCCATGATCAGGTCTTCGATCAGCCGAGCGTCGAGGCCGCTGCGCGCGACCAGCCCCTTGACCGTTTGCGCGGCAAGATCGTCGGGGCGCACGTCGATCAGCGCGCCTTTCCTGGCGAAGTGAAACGGGGAGCGGGCATAACCCGCGATGACGACGGAAGTCATGGTCTGTCTCCTGGAAGGTTCAGCGCCCGAGGATCAGGCAGGTGGTGGAGCCGGTGGCGTAGAGTCGGCCGTCCACGTCGTAGAGGCGGCCCTCGGCCAGGGCGGTGGAGCGGCCGATGTGCACCAGGGTGCCTTCGGCGCGGATCGGCCCGGTGTCGCGGGTCAGTGCGCGGATGTAGCTGATGCGCAGGTCGGTGGTGGTGTAGCCCAGTCCCGGTTCGAGCATGGTGTGCACCGCGCAGCCCATGGCCGAGTCCAGCAATGTGGCCGCGTAGCCGCCGTGCACGGTGCCCAGCGGGTTGTAGTGGCGCATGTCCGGGGTGCCCTGGAAGATGAAGCGGCCTTGTCCCCATTCCAGCGGGACGAAGCCGATCAGCGCATTGATCGGCGGGGCGGGCAGCTCGCCGGCGCCGATGCCGTCGAAGAACTCCTGGGGCGTCTTGCCGCGCAACTCCTGCAGCGAAACCACGCCGGGCTCGGCCAGGCGCTGGCGCATCTGCGCGGCCGCCGCTTCCCAGGCGGCCATCTTCTGTTCACGGGTGAGTGTCAGGTCGGTCATCGCGGGCTCCAGCGTTCCGTTCAAATATTACGATCGTCATACTAGCATTGAATGATGGTCGGAATATAAGTGGCGAATGCGCCATCGAGCAGGGCTGAAACGACAGGGCACCAAGCGGGACGGGAGGGGGATGGCAGAGAACAGCTGGCGGAGCGAACTCCGCCAGCGCGGGGGGAGGAGCTTACTCGGCGGTGGCCGTGATGTTGGCCGCGCGCGCCTGGCTGCGCTGGGCCTTGTACTGCAGGGCGACTGCAGGTACCGGCGAGGCGACACCGGTTTCCACCCAGCGGCGGATGCGCCCGGCGTCGGCCACGTGGGTACGCTTGCCGAAGGCATCGAGCAGGGCCAGGGCGACCGGGCGACCGTTCATCATGGTGACCATTACCAGGCAGTGGCCGGCGTCGTTGGTGAAGCCGGTCTTGGTCAGGCGGATGTCCCACTTGCCGTTGCGCACCAGCGGGTTGGTGTTGAAGAAGCTCAGCGAATAGCTGGGCTTGCTGAAGCGCGCGTCGCTGGTCGCGGTGGTGCTCAGCTGGCGGATCTGCGGGTAGGTGTAGGCGGCCTTGGCCAGGCGGATCAGGTCGTTGGCGTCGGAGACGTTGTGGATCGACAGGCCGGTCGGCTCGACGTAGTGGGTGCTGGTCATGCCGAGGGACTTCGCCTTGGCGTTCATCGCCGCGACGAAGGCTTTCGAACCGCCCGGATAGTTATGGGCAAGGCTCGCGGCGGCGCGGTTTTCCGAGGACATCAGGGCCAGCAGCAGCATGTTCTGACGGCTGATCATGCTGCCCAGGTGGACGCGGGAGAACACGCCCTTCATCTCGGCGGTCTCGGAGATGTCCACGGGGATCAGCTCGTTCATCGGCAACTTGGCGTCCAGGGTGACCATGGCGGTCATCAGCTTGGTCACCGAGGCGATGGGTACAACCAGGTTGGGGTTGCTGGAATAGAGGGTCTTGCCGCTCTCCAGGTCGATCACCAGGGCGCTGCCGGAGGCGAGCACCAGCTCCTTGGGTGACGCCGCCTTGGCGGGAGAGGCGGCAAAGGTGTTCGATGAACAGACAACAGCGGCACAGGCAAACAGCAGGCTCAGTATCGAACGACGACTAGTCATGGATGGGATTCGCAAGCATGAGTGGGAATGTATCTACATCCATGTAGGCATTTTCGGCGAATTCTAATGCAAGGTCCGCCATAGCGCACCTGGCGCAGGGCGTCTCAGATTGCGACAGATTGAGACGTCCGCAACGTCGTTCGGGCGAGGCCGCGACCGACGCTGTCGATCGCGATGCGCGCACGTGCTCCTGCTGTTGCGAAATGCAACCGGAGCGGCTGCGTGCCGATTGACCGAAAACCTTCTCAAAGCCCCGTCGCATATGGCGTTCAGGCCGGATGGCACGCTTTGTGACTGGCTATCCTGAAATGAGCGGAGACGCCCGGCCCGTCGCAGCGGCGATGGTCGGGGTTGCGTTTACCTTTACGTTAACGTAAACATGTCCCGCAGCTCGCGACCGGCCAGTCAGTCCGGCGGGCTGCCGGCAAGCAAACTCGGCCCCAGGCGCTCTGCGCCGCTGCCCAGGCCGATCGTTCAGTGTTGATCCCAGAACAAGCACAACAAGGGAAAGCCATGAACCACCTGAGTTACACCCGCGGTCCGCAGGACAAACCCCTGCTGGCCATGACCGTCGGCGCAGCATTCGATGCCACCGTCGAACGCTTCGCTCAGCGCGAGGCCCTGGTCGTTCGCCACCAGAACCTGCGTTACACCTGGGCCGAACTGGCCGAGGTGGTCAATGGCATCGCCCGCGCTTTCCTCGCCCTCGGCCTGCGCCCAGGTGACCGCATGGGCATCTGGGCGCCCAACTGTGCACAGTGGTGCATCACCCAGTTCGCCAGCGCCAAGGTCGGCGCCGTGCTGGTCAACATCAACCCGGCCTACCGGGTGAACGAACTCGAATACGCGCTCAAGCAGTCCGGCTGCCGCTGGCTGGTCTGCGCCGATGCCTTCAAGTCCTCCGATTACCACGGCATGCTCGCCGACCTGCTGCCCGAGATGGGGCAGGGACGTCCGGGCGAACTGTCCAGCGACCGCCTGCCTGAGCTGCGTGGCGTGATCAGCCTGTCCGATAGCGCGCCCGCCGGTTTCCTGCACTGGAGCCAGCTGGAACCGCTGGGCCGCGGTATCGCCGCTGCCGAACTCACCGAACGCCAGGCGCTGCTGCAGTTCGACGAGCCGATCAACATCCAGTACACCTCCGGCACCACCGGCTTCCCCAAGGGCGCCACGCTCAGTCACTACAACATTCTCAACAACGGCCTGATGGTCGGCGACAGCCTCGGCCTCACCGAGCACGACCGCCTGGTGATCCCGGTACCGCTGTACCACTGCTTCGGGATGGTGATGGGCAACCTCGGCTGCCTGACCCACGGCTCTACCATGATCTACCCCGCGCCCAGCTTCGAGCCCGAGGCGACCCTCGCGGCGGTGGCGGAAGAGAAGGCCACCGCGCTGTACGGCGTGCCCACCATGTTCATCGCCGAACTGGACCACCCGACCCGCCGCGACTTCGACCTGTCGAGCCTGCGCACCGGCATCATGGCCGGTGCCACCTGCCCGATCGAAGTGATGCGCCGGGTCATCGACGAGATGCACATGGCCGAGGTGCAGATCGCCTACGGCATGACCGAGACTAGCCCGGTGTCGCTGCAGACCGGCCCGGAAGATGACCTCGAAACCCGCGTCACCACCGTTGGCCGCACCCAGCCGCACCTGGAAAGCAAGATCATCGACGCCGATGGTCGCGTCGTCCCGCGCGGTACCATCGGTGAGCTGTGCACCCGTGGCTACAGCGTGATGCTCGGCTACTGGAACAACCCGCAGGCGACCATGGAAGCCATCAGCCCGGCGCGCTGGATGCTCACCGGCGACCTCGCCGAGATGGACGAAGCCGGCAACGTGCGCATTGTCGGGCGCAGCAAGGACATGATCATTCGCGGTGGCGAGAACATCTATCCGCGCGAGATCGAGGAGTTCCTCTACACCCACCATGCCGTGGCCGACGCCCAGGTGATCGGCATTCCCGACGAGAAGTACGGCGAGGAGCTGGTGGCCTGGGTCAAGTTCCATCCCGGCCACAGCGTCGCCGAAGACGAGCTGCGCAGCTTCTGCAAGAACGCCATCGCCCACTTCAAGGTGCCGCGCCACTTCCGCTTCTGCGACGAGTTCCCGATGACGGTGACCGGCAAGATCCAGAAGTTCCGCATGCGCGAGATCAGCATCGAAGAGGTGCGCAACCAGCGTGGCTGATCGCTCGACGTCCCCCTGCGCCCATGGCGCCCTGATCACCGGGGCGCCATGGGCGTAGAGAAGGGCACCATCTCCATCCGCCTGGTCAGCGAAGCGCTGGCCGAATTTCGTCGCGCCGGCCGCGACGACGGCCCGCTATTGTCTGCCGCCGGCATCGCCCCGGAGCTGTTCGGCAAGCCCTACGCACGGGTCTCCAGCCAGGCCTACGCACGGCTCTGGCTGCGCCTGGCCAGGGAAATGGACGACGAGTTCTTCGGCATGAACGCCCGGCGCATGAAGTCCGGCAGCTTCAACTTCATGACCGCCGCCGCGGTTCGTGAGCCGACCCTGGAGACGGCGATGAATGCCGCGCTGCGCTTCATGGGCCTGGTGTTCGACGACTTCACCCCGCGCCTGACACGCCAGGAAGGCCTGGCCGCCATCGTCCTCGACGAGCCCGAAGGCCCGGCGCCGCGCGCCTTCTGCTATTTCACCCTGTGGCTGATGCTGCACGGCCTGGCCTGCTGGCTGGTGGGGCGGCGCATCCCGGTGCTGGCCATCGAACTGCGCTGCCCCCAGCCGGACTTCATCGCCGACTACCGGGTGATGTTCACGGAGAACCTCAACTTCGCCCGCCGCCAGTCGCGCTTGCTGTTCAATGCCGAAGCGCTGGACCTGCCGGTGCGCCGTGACGAACGCGAACTTCGGCGATTCCTGGGCGGCGCACCGGCCAACATCCTGGTGCGCTACCGCGATCCGCAGAGCCTCGCCGCGCGCACCAAGGCCTACCTGCGCAGCCTGAAGTTCGAGCGCTGGCCGGACCTCGACGCCCTTGCCAGTCATTTCTACATGGCGCCCTCGACTTTGCGCCGCAAACTGGCGGCCGAAGGGCAGTCCTACCAGGCACTCAAGGACCAGCTGCGCCGCGACCTTGCCATCGCGCGGCTGGACAGCGGCGACGGCAACTTTGCCGATCTCGCCGAAGAGCTGGGTTTCGCCGACACCAGCGCCTTCTACAAGGCCTTCCGCAAATGGACCGGTTCGACACCCGGACAGTACCGCGCGCTGATCCGCCAGGAGCCCTGAAATTTAAGGCCCCGGCTCAAGTAGCCGCCTTACAAGCCGATAAAACCTCAAAGAATTGCTTGTTGCTCAAGGACGCCAACCCATGCCTCTTTCCCGCCTCTCGATCCAGTGGAAGATCACGCTGCTGACCGGCCTTTGCCTGCTCTGTATCGTCTGCCTGCTGGTCGGCCTCTCACTGTTCCGGATGAGCCACGATGCCGAGCTGATCAAGGCGGCCAACGCCGACATGCTCAAGGATGCGGCGAAGTCGCGGATGCAGGCGCGCAGCGAGCAGCAGGCGGAGATCATCCAGCGCTTCTTCACCGACGTTTACCACTTCGGCAACCAGTTCTCCCGCCAGGTCGTCCAACTGCGCGAGCAGACCACCCAGCACGGCGCGGATGCTGCGAGCGTGCGCAAGGACCTGAACCAGCTGGTGCGCGATGGCCTGAAGAGCAACCCGAACCTGCTCAGTCTCTACGTGGTCTTCGAGCCCGATGCGCTGGACGGCCAGGACGCCGCCTTCCATGACCAGCCCGATGCCGGCAGCAACGAGAAGGGCCGCTTCGGCGCCTACTGGGCACAGAAGGCCTCCGGCGAGATGACCGGCCTGGCGGTGACCGAGGACATGATCGCCGACACCTCGCCGATGCTCGACGGCAGCCCGTTCAACACCTGGCAGCTGTGCCCGCTGCAGACCCGCAAGGCCTGCGTGCTCAACCCCTATTTCGACAGCGCCTCCGGCTCCAAGGTGCTGATGACCACCGTGACCTTCCCGCTGATCGACCAGGGCAAGGTCATCGCCGTGATCGGCATCGACATCAGCCTGAGTCGCCTGCAGCAGCTGAGCGTCGATGGCGACCGCCAGCTCTACGACGGTGCCGGCAGCGTCAGCATCGTCAGCCCGGCCGGCCTGCTCGCCGGCTACAGCAGCGATGAAGCGCTGCTCGGCCAGCCGCTGGCCAAGGCCATCCCCGGCCAGGCAGCCGAGTTGCTGTCCCTGCAGGCCGGCGGTCGTCCGCAGGTGCTGGAGCAGGATGGCCAACTGCGTGTCCTGCAACCGCTGCTGCCGATCCCGGATGCCACCAAGCCCTGGGCCGTGGTCCTCGATGTACCGCAGGACGTGCTGCTGGCGCCCGCGCTGCAACTGCAGAAGCAGCTGGACGAGCGCAACTCCAGCGGTGCCCTCTGGCAGACCCTGTTCGGCCTGATCGCCGCTGTCGTTGGCCTGCTGCTGGTGTGGCTCACCGCCCGCGGCGTGACCCGGCCGATCCTCAATGTCGCCGCCATGCT
>CBIGPF010000202.1:0-9517 GCA_966191535.1 uncultured Pseudomonas sp.
GACCGTTTCATGGCCACCCCGATGTTCTACCCGGCCAACTACGGTTTCATCCCGAACACCCTGGCTGACGACGGTGACCCCCTGGACGTGCTGGTCGTGACCCCGTACCCGGTCGCTCCGGGCTCCGTGATCCGCGCCCGTCCGGTTGGCGTGCTGAACATGAGCGACGAAGCCGGCGGCGACGCCAAGCTGATCGCCGTGCCGCACGACAAGCTGACCGTCCTGTACCAGGACGTGAAGGAATACACCGACCTGCCGGCCCTGCTGCTGGAGCAGATCAAGCACTTCTTCGAGAACTACAAGGATCTCGAGAAGGGCAAATGGGTGAAGGTCGAAGGCTGGGGCGACGCTGCCCAGGCTCACGACTACATCAACAAGGCCGTCGCCGCCTTCCAGGCCAAGTGAGGGTCGCGCGGGTTGCCCGCGCCGTGAAGAGCCCCGCCCAGGCGGGGCTTTTTCATGACCGGGATTAGGCTTTTCGTCCCGACTTTGCTACCATCTGCGCCCCCGCACGCAGCTCGCTGCGCTGCCACAGAATCAAGGCGGTCCGCCCTACCAGAAGTGAGGTTGGACCACCCCCTGAAAGCCGGCCACAAGCCGGCTTTTTTAATGCCTGCGATTTGCCACCGCGCAGCCCGCGGACGCCCTGCCAGACCGCTCGCCGGCCAATGTGCCGCTGTAACGGGTCAGGCATAAGATCGGACTATCCCCTCCCTGGTCCGCTGTCATGAAACGCGCCTCGATCGTCCTGCTGGCCCTCCTGCTGACAACCCCCGCAATTGCCTTCGCGCAAGCGGCGGACTGGACGCTCGCCAAGGACGAGGACGGCGTGCAGGTCTACCTGAGCCAGGTGCCTGGCTCACGCTACAAAAGCTTCCGTGGCGTGACGCTGGTGAAGGCCGATGTCGCCACCCTCGGCCACCTGCAGGAGAACCTGCGCGTCTCCTGCGCCTGGCTCTACGCCTGCGCACAGATGCGCCTGCTCAAGTACAGCGACGAAGCCATCTGGGTCTACCTCGATACCAAGCTGCCCTGGCCCGCGGCACCGCGTGACCTGGTGCTCAAGGTCAGCACCGAGGAAACCCCGGACGGCGGCATGATCCGCCGCCTGCAGGCCGCGCCTGACTACATCCCACCGGTCAAGGACCGCATCCGCGTGCCCAGCGTTTCCGGCACCTGGCGGATGGTGCCCAAAGGCCCGAAGCTCACCGAGGTCACCTACGAAATGCGCGGCGAGCCCGGCGGCAGCGTACCGTCGTGGCTGGCGAACCAGTTCGTGGTGGATGCACCCTTCGAGTCGCTGAGGATGCTCAAGCTGGTGGCGGAGCATCAGGGCGCACGGGGCGACGGTGATTAGAAAGACGGCCCGATATTGCGGCGGCCGGTGCTTGTCCTGGCGCCCGCAGCCTGACCGAAGATTTGCCCACAACCCCCGTCTCTGCTAGTGTCGCGGGGTTTCCGAATACCCCCGCCGAGATGTCCGCATGGCCCGCAAGAAAGCTTCCCTCGACTTCGAACAGTCCCTCGCCGAGCTGCAAACGCTGGTGGAGCGCCTGGAAAGCGGCGAGTTGTCGCTGGAGGACTCGCTGGGTGCCTTCGAGCAGGGCATCCGCCTGACCCGCGACTGCCAGGCAGCGCTGACGCAGGCGGAGCAGAAGGTGCAGATCCTGCTGGAACGCGACGGCGAGCTGAGCGAAGCGCCCTTCGATCCGGAAGGCGAAGACGCATGATCTCGGCCTACCAGGCGCGCTGCCAGGCGCGTGTCGATGCTGCGCTGGAAACACTCTTCGTTGCCCCCCGGGAAGAACTCACCCGCATCTACGCCGCCATGCGCTACAGCGTGGTCAACGGCGGCAAGCGCGTGCGTCCGCTGCTGGCCTACGCGGCCTGCGAAGCCCTCGGTGGCGAGGCGGAGCGCGCCGATGGTGCGGCCTGCGCGGTGGAACTGATCCACGCCTATTCCCTGGTGCACGACGACCTGCCGGCCATGGACGACGACGACCTGCGCCGCGGCCAGCCGACCACGCACATCGCCTTCGACGAAGCCTGCGCGATTCTCGCTGGCGACGGCCTGCAAACGCTGGCGTTCGAGGTGATCGGTAACGCACGACTCAATCCGCAGGATGCCCAGACCCGTCTGGACATGCTGCTGGCCCTGACCCGCGCCGCCGGTTCCGCCGGTATGGTTGGCGGCCAGGCCATCGACCTGGAATCCGTGGGCCGCAAGATCGACCAGGCGGCGCTGGAAACCATGCACCGGCACAAGACCGGCGCGCTGATCGAAGCCAGCGTGCAACTCGGCGCCCTGGCCAGCGGTCGCGCCGACGCCAGCTCCCTGGAAGCCCTGCACCGCTACGCCGAGGCCGTGGGCCTGGCGTTCCAGGTGCAGGACGACATCCTCGACGTGGAAAGCGACACCGCGACCCTCGGCAAGACCCAGGGCAAGGACCAGGCGCACGACAAGCCGACCTACCCCGCCCTGCTCGGTCTCGACGCCGCCAAGGCCTACGCCCTGGCCCTGCGCGATCAGGCGTTGGCCGCGCTGGAAGGCTTCGGCGACAACGCCGAGCCGCTGCGCGCCCTCGCACGCTATATCGTCGAACGCCGCAACTGATCCCTCGGCACGCGCATTGCGTGTGCAAATCCCGTGATGCCCCCATTGCGATGACCGCTTGCCGGTGCTTCACTGCATCACAAGGATTTCGTATACCATATCCGACAACAGCCACCTGACCGGACTGCATCGTGCCGCTACGCAACGCCCCCAACCTGGGAATCGTTCCCTCCGCCTCGGAGACCATCGCCAAGCATCTGCGCGAGGCGATCATTTCCGGCCAGATGGCGGAACACGAGCCGATCCGCCAGGACGACATCGCGCAGATCTTCAACGTCAGCAAGATCCCCGTGCGCGAGGCGCTCAAGCGCCTGGAGGCCGAGGGTCTGGTGGAGTTCCAGCGCAACAAGGGCGCGCTGGTGACGAAGATTTCCGAGCCGGAACTGGCGCAGATGTTCGAGGTGCGCGTTGTCCTCGAGGCCCAGGCGATCCGCCTCGCAGTGCCCAACATGACCGCCGAGACGTTCGCGCGCGCCGAGCGCATCTGTGCCGAGTTCGTCGGCGAGGATGATGTCGGCCGCTGGGCGGAACTGAACTGGGAACTGCATGCCTGCCTCTATGAGCCGGCGCAGCGTCCCTACCTGGTCGGCCTGATCCGCTCGATCCACGACAAGCTGGAGCGCTACCTGCGTATGCAGATGAGCCTGTCCTCCGGCAAGGAACGCGCCGACCACGAGCATCACGACATCCTCGACGCCTGCCGCGCTGGTGACGGCGAACTGGCGGCGCGCCTGCTGGAAGAGCACATCAACGGCGTCTGCCGCACGCTCTACGAGCACCTGCCGAATAGGCCGACACCGAGCTGAGCTTGGGGTCTGTTGATGCTTTGTCACGGCCGCGACGGCACTGCATTTTGCGCAGGGTAGGGGTTAAAGGAAGTCAGTGCCGCCAGAGTGGAGTGAAGCGTTGCGCAAAATACAGAGCCGTCCCTTTGGGTTGCACGGCAAATCGCGCCAGGCGTCGTTTCGGGACTAGACAAGGGGCGGCCATTGCCGTCGTCCCGCGTCTAGCCTGACGCGATTTGGCGCAGCAACGCGGCTCGCGCCAAAGCATCCACAGACCCCACCCCGCTGTGCCGATTTCATCATCGGCCCGGCAGAAAACCCTCAAGCTCCAATCCCCGCGCCGCGCCACCCTAGGGTCAATCACAAGACCACCCCAGGGGGCAGCATGAAACGCATCCAGGTTCTCGATTCCCACACCGGCGGCGAACCCACTCGCCTGGTGCTCGACGGCTTTCCCGATCTGGGCACCGGCAGCATGGCCGAACGCCGCTCGCTGCTGGCCAGGGAGCACGACAGCTGGCGCGCCGCGACCGTGCTGGAGCCGCGCGGCAGCGACGTGCTGGTCGGCGCACTGCTCTGCGAGCCAGTGGACCCGAGCGCCTGTGCCGGCGTGATCTTCTTCAACAATACCGGCTACCTGGGCATGTGCGGCCACGGCACCATCGGCCTGGTGGTCTCGCTGGCGCACCTGGGGCGCATCGGCCCCGGCACGCACAAGATCGAGACGCCGGTGGGCACCGTCGAAGCAACCCTGCACGACGACCGCTCGGTCAGCGTGCGCAACGTCCCCGCCTACCGCTACCGCAAGCAGGTACCGGTGGACGTGCCGGGCCATGGGCTGGTGCACGGCGACATCGCCTGGGGCGGCAACTGGTTCTTCCTGATTGCCGATCACGGCCTGCGCGTCGCCGGCGACAACCTCGACGAGCTGACCGCCTACACCGTCGCCGTGCAGAAGGCGCTGGAAGACCAGGGCATCCGTGGCGAGGACGGCGGGCTGATCGACCACATCGAACTGTTCGCCGACGATCCCGACGCGGACAGCCGCAACTACGTGCTCTGCCCCGGCAAGGCCTACGACCGCTCGCCCTGCGGCACTGGCACCAGCGCCAAGCTGGCGTGCCTGGCCGCCGACGGCAAGCTCGCCGCCGGCGCCGCCTGGCGCCAGGCCAGCGTGATCGGCAGCCAGTTCGAAGGGCGCTTCGAGTGGCTCGGCGAGCCGGCCGAGGGACGCATCATCCCGACCATCCGCGGCCGCGCCCACATCAGTGCCGAGGCCACCCTGCTGCTGGAAGAGGACGATCCCTTCGCCTGGGGCATCCGCCCGTGAGCGATGCGGACATCATCGTCATCGGCGCCGGCATCGTCGGTGCCGCCTGCGCCCACGCCCTCGCCCGCCGCGGGCTGGACGTGCTGGTGCTGGACGCCCGCCTTTCCGGCGCCACCGCCGTCGGCATGGGCCACCTGCTGGTGCTCGACGACAATGCCGCCGAACTCGCGCTGAGCAACTACTCGCTGCAGCGCTGGCGCGAGTGGGGCCACGACATGCCCGCCGAGTGCGCCTACCGCAGCAACGGCACGATGTGGCTGGCCGCCAATGACGAAGAGATGGCCGAAGCCGAACGCAAGTTCACCGTCCTGCGCGAGCATGGCGTCGCCGCCAGACTGCTGAACGGCACCGAGCTGCAGCAGAAAGAGCCCGAGTTGCGCAGCGACCTGCACGGCGGGCTGGAGATCACCGGCGACGGCATTCTCTACGCGCCGCGCGCCGCCGCCTGGCTGCTGGAGTCGGCGCTCAAGCCGATCCGCCAGCGTCAGGCCAGGGTGGTGGAGATCGACGAACCCCGCGTGCGCCTCGACAACGGCCAGTGGCTGAGCGCCAAGGCCGTGGTGCTGGCCAACGGCATCCAGGCCGGCGAGCTGTGTCCCGGCCTGCCCATCGAGCCGAAGAAGGGCCACCTGCTGATCACCGACCGCTATCCCGGCAAGGTGCGCCGCACCCTGGTCGAGCTGGGCTACGTGACCAGCGCGCACAACGCCAGCGGCCCGTCGGTGGCCTGCAACATCCAGCCGCGCCCCACCGGCCAGCTGTTCATCGGCGCCTCGCGGCAGTTCGGCACCACCGATCCGCAGGTGGAAGGCTGGATGCTGGCGAAGATGCTGCGCCGCGCCGTGGACTACATGCCGGGGCTCGCCAACCTCAACGTGATCCGCAGCTGGGCTGGCTTCCGCGCGGCCAGCCCGGACGGCATGCCGCTGGTGGGTGAACACCCGCAACGCCCTGGCCTGTGGCTGGCGGTCGGCCACGAAGGCCTGGGCGTGACCACCGCGCCCGGCACCGCCGACCTGCTCGCCGCGCAGCTGTGCGATGAGCCGCTGCCGCTGCCGGCCGCCCCCTACTCCCCGCGCCGCTTCCTCGGAGCCAACGTCCATGCCTGAGCTGACACTCGACGGCCGCCCGCTGCAGGTCGCCGCCGGCACCACGGTCGCCGCCGCGCTCGCCCTGGGCGGCGACGGCACCACGCGCACCTCGGTCAGCGGCCAGCGCCGCGCGCCGCTGTGCGGCATGGGCGTCTGCCAGGAATGCCGGGTGAGCATCGACGGCCAGCGCCGCCTGGCCTGCCAGACTCTTTGCCGCGACGGCATGCAGGTGGAGACCCGTCCATGAGCGCTGCAGCCGACATCGTCATCATCGGCGCGGGTCCGGCCGGGCTGTCCGCCGCCCTCGCTGCCGCGCCCAGCGGCGCCAGTATCGTCATCCTCGACGACAACCCGCTGCCTGGCGGGCAGATCTGGCGCGACGGCCCCAACGCGCACCTGCCGAATGCCGCCCTCGAACTGCGCGAACAAGTCGCCGCCTGCGCCACTATCACGATTCACAACGGCACCCGCGTGGTCGCCCTGGCCGGCGAACGCGGCCTGCTGCTGGAAGACGCCGAACGCGGCTGGCGCCTGGATTACCGCAAGCTGATCCTCTGCACCGGTGCCCGTGAGCTGCTGCTGCCCTTCCCCGGCTGGACGCTGCCCGGCGTCACCGGCGCGGGTGGCCTGCAGGCCCTGGTCAAGGGCGGCATGCCGGTGGATGGACAACGCGTGGTGATCGCCGGCAGCGGCCCGCTGCTGCTCGCCAGCGCCGCCACGGCCCGCGCCAACGGCGCGAAGATCCTGCGCATCGCCGAACAGGCCTCGTGGCCCGCGCTAGCGCGTTTCGCCATGAAGCTGCCGCGCTGGCCGAACAAGCTGCTGCAGTCCTTCGGTCTGTACGACCCGGCCTACCGTGCCGACAGCCATGTGGTCGCCGCTCTGGGTAGCGATCACCTGGAAGGCGTGCGCATCAACCAGGGCGGCAAGCTGAAGGAAATCGCCTGCGATCGCCTGGCCTGCGGCTTCGGCCTGATCCCCAATGTGCAGCTCGGCCAGGCCCTGGGTTGCGCCGTCGACGACGGTGCGATCCGCGTCGATGCCTGGCAGGCGAGCAGCCGTGACGGTGTCTATGCAGCGGGCGAATGCACCGGCTTCGGCGGCTCGGAAAAAGCCCTGGTGGAAGGTCGCATCGCCGGCCTCGCCGCTGTCGGTGAACACGAGCGCGCGCGCGAGTTCTGGTCGCAACGCCAGCGCTGGCAGGGCTTCGCCGGCGCCCTGAAGCGCGACTTCGCCCTCGATCCGCGACTGAACCAACTGGCACAGCCGGACACCCTCGTCTGCCGCTGCGAAGATGTGCCCTACGCAGCACTGGCCGGCAAACCGGACTGGACCGCCGCCAAGCTCGCCAGCCGCTGCGGCATGGGTGCCTGCCAGGGCCGCGTGTGCGGCGCGGCGGCGAAGCAGCTGTTCGGCTGGCAACCACCGGCGCCGCGCCCGCCCTTCAGCCCGGCGCGGGTGGAAACCCTGCTGCAGCTCGCCGACGACTGAAGGGTCCCGCGATGGCAGGGAAGGCTCAGCTCAAGCAGAAGACGCGCAAGCGATGACCATCCGGATCGAGCGCTGTGAAGGTGTAGCCGAAGTCCATCTGGGTTGGCGGCTGGATGATCTCGACGCCGTGCTGCTGCCAGTCGCGGTGCAGGCGCAGTACCTCGGCGTGGCTCTGCACGGGCATACCCAATTCGCTGCCACCGGCTTGTGCCTCGTTGCCCGGCTGCACGCCAGTGCGCGTCCAGAGGCCGAACTTCAGGCCATTGTCGAAAACGAACAGGGCGAAGGTCGCCCCGTTTTCCACCGGGTCGCGCTGCAGCAGCTCCGCGTAGAAACCGGCACTGCGCTGGGCATCGTCAACGTAGAAAATGATCATGTTCGGGCTGACCATGGAAAACTCCTTCCTGTTGAATGAACCGGCTTCGGTGCCGGCCATCGCAGGCTATGGCGTACCCGTGTCAGTTTCCGGCAGCAGTGATTCACTGCGCGGGGATGTCGTGCTGCGCGTACCAGTCCTTGAGCAACGCCTGGCGCGGGCGCGGGTAGCGCTCCGCCAGGCTGCTGACCTGCTCCATGCGGTCGAGCCGGAAGTGCCGCAGGTCCTGACGCAGCTCGCACCAGGCCATCACCACGCGAACCTGCTCGAAGTAGCCCAGGCCAAACGGCCAGACCACCCGCTCGGTGAACTGGCCACTGGCATCCCGATAGGCAAACCGCAGCTTGCCCTGCCGGCGGATGCCGTCTCGCACCTGGCCCAGCAACTCGTCCGTCACTCGCTCGGGGGCCCGGCTGCCCACCAGCAGCGCATTGCTCTCCAGCTCCAGGCGCAGGTTGGCCGGCAACACCGAGCCGACCTTCGCCAGCACGTCCCGCGCGGCCGCTACCAGACCCTGGTCGCCATGCCGGCTCACCCAGCGCATGCCCAGCACCAGCGCCTCGATTTCCTCCAGCGAGAACATCAGTGGCGGCAGCTCGAAGCCGGGACGCAGCACGTAACCGACGCCCGCCTCACCCTCGATATGGGCGCCCTGCTGCTGCAGGGTGGCGATGTCGCGGTACAGCGTGCGCAGGCTGATGCCCAGCTCATCGGCCAATTGCCGCCCCGACACCGGACGACGATGGCGCCGCAGTATCTGCAGAAGGTCGAGCAGCCGCTGGGCTCGGGACATGGTGAAAACTCGATGGCTGATGTCGGCCGGCTAGTCCAGCACGCCGACAGCCCGCCGACAACCGCGATGTCGTCCGCTCCCGCTCCGGCTGCAGCGACGCCCTTTCCCATAACCTGATTGCCCCGTATCCTCGCGATGTTCCGACAGCCGACCCGCTTCCCGATGCACGACCTGATCCCCCAGGGCGCCCGCGACCTGGACAGCCTGCTGCAGACTTTCCGGCAGATCGCCCCGCTGCTCGATGCCATGCCCGGCGTGGTGTTCTTCATCAAGGACACCGCGGCCCGCTACGTGCTGGTCAATCAGACCCTGGCGCGGCGCTGCGGCGTGAAGGACGCCAGCGAACTGCTCGGGCGCACTGCCGAGGAGGTCTTCCCCTCTCGCTTCGGCCCGGTCTACACCGAGCAGGACCGACGCGTGCTGGACACCGGCGGCCAGCTCAGCGACCAGCTGGAGCTGCACCTCTACCCCGGCCGCCAGCCCGGCTGGTGCCTGACCCACAAGCTGGCACTGCGCGATGCCAGCGGTGCGGTGATCGGCATGGCGGGGATTTCCAGCGACCTGCAGGCGGCGCAGTCCACGCACCCGGCCTATCAGCGTCTCGCGGCAGTGGACGCCTACATCCGCGAGCACTTCGACAAGCCAATCAACCTTGGCGAGCTGACCGAGCTGGCCGGGCTGTCCGTCGCCCAGCTGGAACGCCACTGCAAACGCATCTTCCAGCTCACGCCCCGGCAGATGATTCACAAGGCACGTCTGGGCGCGGCCACTCGCCTGCTCGGCGAAGACCTACCGATCACCGAGATCGCCCTGCGCTGCGGCTACACCGACCACAGCGCCTTCAGCCGGCAGTTCCGCGCGCTCACCGGGCTGTCGCCGACGCAGTATCGCGAGTCGCAATCCGCTTCCAGCTGACGGACCCCGCGTCCGTACCTGGGCGGTGGGGGGGGGGGGCGGCCGCCACCCCGGGAGGAAACACCCCCCCCGGGGGGAGGGGGGGGGAGGGGGCCCCCAAGGAAACCCCCCCCCCCCCCCAC
>CBIGPF010000203.1:0-9422 GCA_966191535.1 uncultured Pseudomonas sp.
GGTTTTGCCGTGGTCAACGTGACCGATGGTGCCGACGTTGACGTGCGGTTTGTTACGTTCAAATTTTTCTTTAGCCACGAGAGTAACCTCTTACTAAAAGAGCTGAATCAAGCTTGTTTTTTGGCCAGAGCTTCGACGACGTTCGCCGGAGCTTCAGCATACTTGGAGAATTCCATGGAGTAGCTAGCGCGACCCTGGGACATGGAACGCACGTCGGTTGCATAACCGAACATCTCGCCCAGCGGAACCTCGGCACGGATAACCTTACCGGAAACCGAGTCTTCCATCCCCTGAATCAGACCACGACGACGGTTCAGGTCACCCATCACGTCACCCATGTAGTCCTCAGGAGTCACCACCTCCACCTTCATGATCGGCTCCAGAACCTTGCCGCCGCCCTTCTGGGCCAGCTGCTTGGTCGCCATGGAAGCAGCGATCTTGAACGCCATCTCGTTGGAGTCGACGTCGTGGTAGGAACCATCGAAGACGGTCGCCTTCAGGCCGATCAGCGGATAGCCGGCAACAACGCCGTTCTTCATCTGCTCTTCGATGCCCTTCTGGATGGCCGGGATGTATTCCTTCGGAACCACACCGCCCACGACTTCGTTGGTGAAGACCAGGCCTTCAGTGATGTTGCCCTTGTCGTCCACGTCCGGAGTCGAGAAGCGAATCCAGCAGTGACCGAACTGACCACGACCACCGGACTGACGAACGAACTTGCCTTCGATCTCGATGTTGTCCTTCGAGATGGTTTCGCGGTACGAAACCTGCGGCTTGCCGATGTTCGCCTCAACGCCGAATTCACGCTTCATGCGGTCGACGAGGATGTCCAGGTGCAGCTCACCCATACCGGAGATGATGGTCTGGCCGGTTTCTTCGTCGGTCTTGACGCGGAACGACGGGTCTTCCTGAGCCAGCTTGCCGAGGGCAATGCCCATCTTCTCCTGGTCAGCCTTGGTCTTCGGCTCAACAGCTACCGAGATTACCGGCTCCGGGAAGTCCATACGCTCGAGGATGATCGGCTTCTCGATGTCGCACAGGGTGTCACCGGTGGTGACGTCCTTCATGCCGATCAGAGCAGCGATGTCACCAGCGCGTACTTCTTTGATCTCGTCACGCTGGTTGGCGTGCATCTGCACCATACGACCAACGCGCTCTTTCTTGCCTTTCACGGAGTTGATAACCGAGTTACCGGACTCCAGAACGCCCGAGTAGACGCGAACGAAGGTCAGAGTACCTACGAACGGGTCAGTGGCGATCTTGAATGCCAGAGCCGAGAACGGGGCATTGTCGTCAGCCGGACGCTCGTCTTTCGGAGCATCGTCGCCATCGTCAATGTGATCCGGGTGGATACCCTGGATCGCCGGGATCTCGGTCGGAGCAGGCAGGAAGTCGATGACGGCGTCGAGAACCAGGGGCACGCCCTTGTTCTTGAACGACGAGCCGCAGACAGCCGGTACGATTTCGCAGGCGATAGTACGCAGACGCAGGCCAGCCTTGATCTCTTCGATCGACAGCTCACCCTCTTCCAGGTACTTGTTCATCAGCTCTTCGTTGGCTTCGGCAGCAGCTTCGACCATGTTGTTGCGCCACTCGGTGGCCAGCTCGACCATATCGGCAGGAATTTCTTCCTCGCGATAGGAAGTGCCCTTGTCGTCTTCGTTCCAGTAGATGGCCTTCATCTTCAGCAGGTCAACCTGACCCTGGAAGTCATCTTCTGCACCGATGGCCAGCTGAACCGGAACCGGGGTGTGACCCAGGCGGTTCTTGATCTGACCGACGACGCGCAGGAAGTTGGCGCCGGCGCGGTCCATCTTGTTCACGTAAACGATACGCGGAACGCCGTACTTGTTGGCTTGACGCCATACGGTTTCGGACTGCGGCTCAACGCCGGAGGTGCCGCAGAACACAACGACGGCGCCGTCCAGCACGCGCAGGGAGCGCTCAACTTCAATGGTGAAGTCTACGTGGCCGGGGGTGTCGATGACGTTTACACGGTACTTGTCGTACTGGCCGCGCGAACCTTCCCAGAAGGTGGTGATCGCAGCGGAGGTGATGGTAATACCACGCTCCTGCTCCTGCACCATCCAGTCGGTAGTGGCAGCGCCGTCATGCACCTCACCCATCTTGTGGCTGAGACCTGTGTAGAACAGGATCCGCTCGGTGGTGGTGGTCTTGCCCGCGTCAACGTGGGCACAGATACCAATGTTCCGGTAGCGGTTGATTGCTGTGTTACGAGCCATAAAGCCCTCGCAGAAGTAGTGTTGCCGTAATTAGAAGCGGTAGTGCGAGAACGCTTTGTTGGCCTCAGCCATACGGTGTACGTCTTCACGCTTCTTGACAGCGGCGCCTTTACCTTCAGCGGCGTCCATCAGTTCGCCAGCGAGACGCAGAGCCATGGACTTCTCGCCACGCTTGCGGGCGAAGTCCACCAGCCAGCGCATGGCCAGTGCATTACGACGGGACGGACGTACTTCGACCGGAACCTGGTAGGTAGCACCGCCTACACGGCGGGACTTCACTTCGACCAGCGGAGCGATGGCGTCGAGTGCTTTTTCGAAGAGTTCCAGGGGGTCGCCTTTACCGCGCTCTTTGACCTTGTCCAGAGCACCGTAAACGATACGCTCGGCAACGGCTTTCTTGCCGCTTTCCATCACGTGGTTCATGAACTTCGCCAGAATCTGGCTTCCGTATTTAGGATCGGCCAGGATCTCACGTTTGGCCGCTACACGACGTCTTGGCATTGATAAGCCCTCAAACGGTCTTCAGGTAATCCGGGACTTGATGCCCGACCTTACTCTTATCGACTCAGCAAATAGGAAAACAAAATTACTTCGGACGCTTCGCGCCGTACTTCGAACGACCCTGCTTACGATCCTTAACGCCGGAGGTATCCAGCGAACCGCGCACGGTGTGGTAACGCACACCCGGAAGGTCCTTTACACGACCGCCACGGATCAGCACGACGCTGTGTTCCTGCAGGTTGTGACCTTCACCACCGATGTACGAGGAAACCTCGAAACCGTTGGTCAGGCGAACACGGCACACTTTACGCAGTGCGGAGTTCGGCTTCTTCGGGGTGGTGGTGTATACGCGGGTGCATACGCCGCGACGCTGAGGGCAGTTCTGCAGGGCAGGAACGCCACTCTTGTCTACCAGGCGCTTGCGCGGCTTGCGCACCAGCTGGTTGATAGTTGCCATCTATAGCTCCACTGATTGTCTTACGACACTTAAAAACGAAAATGGGCAGAGCATGCGCCCTGCCAATTTTCGGGGTACAAGATACTAAAGAGCTTACGGATTCCAGTCAAGACGAAGCCCCGGTTGTCAAGACAACCGGGGCTTCGTTTGAGGCTTAGTTACCGCTCAGATTGAGCGCTTCGGCCAATGCTGCTTCGGCCTCGCTCGCGCTGACGCGCTGCGGTTTGCCGAGCTCGCGCTGACGCTTGCGCTCGCTGTGGTAAGCCAGACCGGTACCCGCCGGGATCAGACGACCCACGACCACGTTCTCCTTCAGGCCGCGCAGGAAGTCGCGCTTGCCGGTGACCGCCGCCTCGGTGAGGACGCGAGTGGTCTCCTGGAAGGATGCCGCCGAGATGAACGACTCGGTGGACAGCGAGGCCTTGGTGATACCCAGCAGAACGCGCTCGTACTTGGCCGGGAACTTGTCCTGGGTACCCAGCACTTCGTTCTCTTCCAGCACGTGAACCAGTTCGACCTGGTCGCCCTTGATGAAGGACGAATCGCCCGACTCGGCCACTTCGACCTTGCGCAGCATCTGGCGCAGGATGGTCTCGATGTGCTTGTCGTTGATCTTCACGCCCTGCAGACGGTAAACGTCCTGGATCTCGTTGACGATGTACTTGGCCAGCGAGCTCACACCCAGCAGACGGAGGATGTCGTGCGGGTTGCTCGGGCCGTCGGAGATCACTTCACCACGGCTTACCTGTTCACCTTCGAACACGTTCAGGTGACGCCACTTCGGAATCAGCTCCTCGTACGGATCGCTTCCGTCGGTGGGAGTGATGACCAGGCGGCGCTTGCCCTTGGTTTCCTTGCCGAAGGAAATGGTGCCGCTGATTTCCGCCAGGATCGAAGGCTCTTTCGGACGACGAGCTTCGAACAGGTCGGCAACGCGCGGCAGACCACCGGTGATGTCGCGGGTCTTCGAGGTTTCCTGCGGGATACGCGCGATAACGTCACCGATACGCACTTTCGCGCCATCGTTGAGGTTGACCAGGGCGTTCGCCGGCAGGAAGTACTGGGCCGGTACGTCGGTACCCGGCAGCAGCAGATCCTTGCCTGCGGCGTCGATCAGCTTCACAGCCGGACGAATGTCCTTGCCGGCAGCCGGACGATCCTTCGGATCCATCACTTCAATGTTGGTCAGACCGGTCAGTTCGTCGGTCTGGCGCTTGATGGTGATGCCCTCTTCCATGCCCACGAAGGCCACGGTGCCGTCCATCTCGGTGACGATCGGGTGGGTGTGCGGGTCCCACTTGGCGACGATGGCGCCCGGGTCGACCTTGTCACCTTCCTTCACGGAAATCACCGCACCGTACGGCAGCTTGTAGCGCTCGCGCTCACGACCGAAGTCGTCGGCTACCGCCAGCTCACCGGAACGGGAAACCGCTACCAGGGCGCCGTCGGCACGCTCTACGTGCTTCAGGTTGTGCAGGCGAATGGTGCCGCCGTTCTTGACCTGTACGTTGTCCACGGCAGAAGTACGGCTGGCCGCACCACCGATGTGGAAGGTACGCATGGTCAGCTGGGTACCCGGCTCACCGATCGACTGGGCAGCGATAACGCCGACAGCCTCACCGATGTTCACGCGGTGACCACGGGCCAGATCGCGGCCGTAGCACATGGCGCAGATGCCGTGACGGGTTTCGCAGGTGATTGGCGAACGCACAACGACTTCGTCGACGCTCATCTGCTCGAGGAAATCGACCCACTTCTCGTCGATCAGGGTACCGGCTTCGACGATCACGTCGTCGCTGCCCGGCTTGAACACGTCGCGAGCCATTACGCGGCCGAGTACACGCTCACCCAGCGGCTCTACCACGTCGCCGCCTTCGATGTGCGGGGACATGACCAGGCCATGCTCGGTGCCGCAGTCGATCTCGGTCACGACCAGGTCCTGGGCCACGTCGACGAGACGACGGGTCAGGTAACCGGAGTTCGCGGTCTTCAGCGCGGTATCCGCCAGACCTTTACGAGCACCGTGAGTGGAGATGAAGTACTGGAGTACGTTCAGGCCTTCACGGAAGTTCGCGGTGATCGGGGTCTCGATGATGGAGCCGTCCGGCTTCGCCATCAGGCCACGCATACCGGCCAGCTGACGGATCTGGGCCGCGGAACCCCGCGCACCGGAGTCCGCCATCATGTACATGGAGTTGAAGGACTCCTGGTCGACCTGCTTGCCTTCGCGATCGGTCACCTTCTCTTTCGAGAGGTTGGCCATCATCGCTTTGGACACTTCGTCGTTGGCCTTGGACCAGAGGTCGATCACCTTGTTGTACTTCTCGCCCTGGGTTACCAGGCCGGAGGCGTACTGGCTCTCGATTTCCTTCACTTCATCGGTAGCGTTACCGATGATGCGGGCTTTCTCGTCCGGGATAACGAAGTCGTTAACACCGATGGAAACACCGGAAATGGTCGAGTAGGCGAAACCGGTGTACATCAACTGGTCAGCGAAGATGACGGTCTCTTTCAGACCAACCACGCGGTAGCACTGGTTGATCAGCTTGGAGATCGCCTTTTTCTTCATTGGCTGGTTGACCACATCGTACGGCAGGCCTGCCGGTACAACCTGGAACAGCAGCGCACGGCCGACGGTGGTGTCGACGATACGGGTGTTCTTGACCACCGAGCCATCACGCTCTTTCACGGTTTCGTTGATACGAACCTTGATTTTCGCGTGCAGGGCAGCTTCGCCGGCGCGGAATACGCGGTCGACTTCCTGCAGGTCGGCGAATACGCGACCTTCGCCCTTGGCATTGATGGCCTCACGGGTCATGTAGTACAGACCCAGTACAACGTCCTGCGACGGAACGATGATTGGCTCACCGTTGGCTGGCGACAGAATGTTGTTGGTCGACATCATCAGCGCGCGCGCTTCGAGCTGGGCTTCCAGCGTCAGCGGCACGTGAACGGCCATCTGGTCACCGTCGAAGTCGGCGTTGTACGCGGCGCAGACCAGCGGGTGCAGCTGGATGGCTTTACCTTCGATCAGTACCGGTTCGAACGCCTGGATGCCCAGACGGTGCAGGGTCGGCGCACGGTTCAGCAGCACGGGGTGCTCGCGAATCACTTCGGCGAGAACGTCCCACACTTCCGGCAGCTCGCGCTCGACCATCTTCTTGGCAGCCTTGATGGTGGTGGCCATGCCACGACCTTCCAGCTTGCCGAAGATGAACGGCTTGAACAGTTCCAGGGCCATTTTCTTCGGCAGACCACACTGGTGCAGACGCAGGGTCGGACCTACGGTAATTACCGAACGGCCAGAGTAGTCCACGCGCTTGCCGAGCAGGTTCTGACGGAAGCGACCCTGCTTGCCCTTGATCATGTCGGCCAGGGACTTCAGCGGGCGCTTGTTCGAGCCGGTGATGGCACGGCCGCGGCGGCCGTTGTCCAGCAGGGCGTCGACGGCTTCCTGCAGCATGCGCTTTTCGTTGCGCACGATGATGTCCGGAGCAGCCAGGTCGAGCAGGCGCTTCAGACGGTTGTTACGGTTGATCACGCGGCGATACAGATCGTTCAGATCCGAAGTCGCGAAGCGGCCGCCATCCAGCGGAACCAGCGGACGCAGGTCCGGCGGCAGCACCGGCAGGACAGTCAGCACCATCCACTCGGGATGGTTGCCGGAGCCCTGGAAGGCTTCCATCAGCTTCAGGCGCTTGGACAGCTTCTTGATCTTGGTTTCCGAGTTGGTCTGCGGAATCTCTTCGCGCAGGCGGCCAATCTCGTGCTCCAGATCGATAGCGTTGAGCAGCTCGCGAACGGCTTCCGCACCCATGCGGGCGTCGAAGTCGTCACCGAACTCTTCGAGGGCTTCGAAGTACTGCTCGTCGTTCAGCAGCTGACCCTTCTCGAGGGTCGTCATGCCCGGATCGATCACCACGTAGCTCTCGAAGTAGAGCACGCGCTCGATGTCACGCAGGGTCATGTCCAGCAGCAGGCCGATACGGGATGGCAGGGACTTCAGGAACCAGATGTGGGCGACCGGCGAGGCCAGCTCGATGTGGCCCATGCGCTCGCGGCGCACCTTGGCCAGCGCGACTTCCACGCCGCACTTCTCGCAGATCACACCGCGATGCTTCAGGCGCTTGTACTTACCGCACAGGCACTCGTAGTCCTTCACCGGGCCAAAGATCTTGGCGCAGAACAGGCCATCAC
This sequence comes from uncultured Pseudomonas sp., assembly GCA_966191535.1. GTDB lineage: Bacteria > Pseudomonadota > Gammaproteobacteria > Pseudomonadales > Pseudomonadaceae > Pseudomonas. The sequence goes on from CBIGPF010000203.1 coordinate 7,399, forward strand.
GCTCCGGCTTGAAGGTACGGTAGTTGATGGTCTCCGGCTTCTTGACTTCGCCGAAGGACCAGGAACGAATCATCTCGGGCGAGGCCAGGCCAATACGGATGGCATCGAACTCTTCGATCTGACCCTGGTTTTTCAACAGATTAAGCAAGTCTTTCAAGGCCTTTCCTCCTCACGGACCCGGTGCGACCGGCCTTGACCAGCCGCACCGTTCTGACGTCACGTGTTATTCGGTTTCCAGTTCGATATCGATGCCGAGCGAGCGGATCTCTTTGATCAACACGTTGAAGGACTCGGGCATGCCGGCCTCCATGCGGTGATCCCCGTCCACGATGTTCTTGTACATCTTGGTACGGCCGTTCACGTCGTCCGACTTCACGGTCAGCATTTCCTGCAGGGTGTAGGCGGCACCGTAGGCTTCCAGCGCCCAGACCTCCATCTCCCCGAAACGCTGGCCACCGAACTGCGCCTTACCACCCAGCGGCTGCTGGGTAACCAGGCTGTAGGAGCCGGTGGAACGTGCGTGCATCTTGTCATCGACCAGGTGGTTCAGCTTGAGCATGTACATGTAGCCAACGGTGGTCGTACGCTCGAACTGGTTGCCGGTGCGACCGTCATACAGACGCATCTGACCGCTTTCCGGCAGATCAGCCAGCTTCAGCATGGCCTTGATCTCGCGCTCCTTGGCACCGTCGAACACCGGGGTAGCCATGGGCACGCCGCCCTTGAGGTTGTTGGCCAGAGCGAGGATCTCGTTATCGTTCAGCTCGTCCAGGCTTTCCTGGCGGCCGCCGATCTCGTTGTAGATCTCGTTCAGGAACACGCGCAGCTCGGCGATCTTGCGCTGCTCTTCGAGCATGCGGTTGATCTTCTCGCCCAGACCCTTAGCCGCGAGGCCCAGGTGGGTTTCGAGAATCTGGCCGACGTTCATACGCGACGGTACGCCCAGCGGGTTCAGAACGATGTCGACCGGAGTGCCGTGCACGTCGTGCGGCATGTCTTCGACCGGCATGATCACCGAGACCACACCCTTGTTACCGTGGCGGCCCGCCATCTTGTCGCCCGGCTGGATGCGGCGCTTGATAGCGAGGTAGACCTTGACGATCTTCAGTACGCCCGGCGCCAGGTCGTCGCCCTGCTGCAGCTTGCGCTTCTTGTCTTCGAACTTGTCGTCGAGCATCTGACGGCGGTCGCTGATGTAGGCCTGGGCCTTCTCCAGCTGCTCGTTCAGAGCATCTTCCGCCATGCGCAGCTTGAACCACTGGCCGCGCTCGAGGCCGTCCAGGTACTCGTCGGTGATCTCTGCGCCTTTCTTCAGGGCAGGACCGCCTTCAGCCTTGGCACCAACCAGAGCGGAACGCAGACGCTCGAAGGTCGCGCCTTCGACGATGCGGAACTCTTCGTTCAGATCCTTGCGGATCTCGTCCAGCTGCATCTTCTCGATGGACAGGGCGCGGCTGTCGCGCTCCACGCCATCGCGGGTGAAGACCTGTACGTCGATCACAGTGCCCTTGGTGCCGGTCGGCACGCGCAGGGAGGTGTCCTTCACGTCGGACGCCTTCTCACCGAAGATCGCACGCAGCAGCTTCTCTTCCGGAGTCAGCTGGGTCTCGCCTTTCGGAGTTACCTTGCCAACCAGGATGTCGCCCGCCTGTACTTCGGCGCCGACGTAGACGATGCCGGCTTCGTCCAGCTTGTTCAGCGCAGCCTCACCCACGTTCGGGATGTCTGCGGTGATTTCTTCTGGGCCGAGCTTGGTGTCACGGGCGACGCAGGTCAGTTCCTGGATGTGGATCGTTGTGAAACGATCTTCCTGGACCACGCGTTCGGACAGGCAGATGGAGTCTTCGAAGTTGAAGCCGTTCCAGGGCATGAACGCTACGCGCATGTTCTGACCCAGAGCCAGTTCACCCATGTCGGTGGACGGGCCGTCGGCCAGGATGTCGCTGCGCGAAACCTGGTCACCCTTCTGCACCAGCGGACGCTGGTTGATGCAGGTGTTCTGGTTGGAACGGGTGTACTTGGTC
>CBIGPF010000204.1:0-9403 GCA_966191535.1 uncultured Pseudomonas sp.
CTGGCTTCTTCGAAGAACGTCTGGATATCGGCAGTCTGGGAAATCTTCACGGTCACGGTGATTACCTCGATCTTTTTGTTCTGGGATTCAGTCAGGCATCAGCTGGCGCGGAGCACGGCTTCCCGCTCGACGCGGTGGAACACGCGGTTGAAGTACACCAGGCTGTCCTGGCGCTCGCGCACGGCGACCTTTTCCAGCTCGACGAACATCACGGTGTGGGAACCGACTTCCTTGCAATCGCTGATGCGCCCTTCGAGGCTGACCAGCGCCTGGCGCAGCACCGGCAGGCCGGCATAGCCGTCGTCCCAGAGGTCCCAGGTGAAGCGCTCCTCCATGGACACCTTGGTCATCCCGGCGAAATGCTTGGCCAACTCTTCCTGCTCCCCGCACAGCACGTTGACGCACAGGTGACCATTGCTGCGGAACACGTCGTGGGTGGCGCTGCCACGGTTGACGCAGACCAGTACCGTGGGCGGCGAGTCGGTGACCGAGCACACCGCGCTGGCCGTGATGCCGCAGCGGCCTTCCGGGCCGTTGGTGGTGATGATGTTCACCGCCGCCGGCAACTGGGCCATCGCATTGCGGAAGTCGATCTGGGTCTGGCTGAGGGTGTTGGCCATTTCTTCGCCCCTATGTGCTGGAGTGGCCGGCACGCCCGGCCTTTCTTGTAGGGGGCCAGCGTAGGGCAGCGCAGGGGCGCGCCATATTCAGACGATCACCACGCGTTGGGGGGCGGGCCGCTAGTCATCTAGGTGGTTTCTTTATCGTCAGCACCGGCGACTATGGGTATGCTCCGGGACATGCCCTTGCGGCGACCGCGGCAAAAAGCCCGGCGTACGCGGCCTACGTGCAGCTCGACAACGATAAGAAAGAAGTGGCAACGCCTGATGGAAGCTCGAAAACCCGTGGTCTACATCGTCGACGACGACAAGGACCTGCGCACCTCCCTCGCCTGGCTGCTCGAATCGGTCAGCATCGAATCGCTGTGTTACGGCGGCGCCGAGGAGTTCCTGCGCGAATACGACCCCAAGCTCCCCGCCTGCCTGGTACTCGATGTGCGCATGCCCGAGACCAGCGGTTTCCAGTTGCAGGAGATGCTCAACGACAAGGGCATCGCCCTGCCGACCATCTTCGTCACCGCCCACGGCGATATCCCGATGTCGGTGAAGGCGATGAAGAATGGCGCGCTGGACTTCGTCGAGAAACCCTACAACCCGCAGCAGATGCTGGACCGCATCCAGGCCGCGCTGAAAAGCGCGGTGCAGGTACACGCGGGCCAGGAGCAGAAGCAGAACCTGCAGCACAAGCTCGACCTGCTCACCGGGCGGGAACGGGAAATCCTGATGATGGTGGTGGACGGCAAGGCCAGCAAGGTCATCGCCCGCGAGCTGAACATCAGCGTCAAGACGGTCGATGTGCACCGCACCAAGATCAAGGAAAAGATGGGCGTCAGCAGCATCGCCATGCTGGTGCGCGAAGTGCTCAACGTGCCGGTGGAAGAAACGCGCCCCTGAGCGCGACGCGCTTCTTTCAGGTCAGTCGGCGCGCTCGCCGCACAGGTCAAGGGCGAACAGGCGCTCCACGTCCGCAGCCGGCAGGCCGCAGCCCAGCAGGCTGAACAGCTTGCCCAGCGCCGCTTCACGGGTCATACCACCACCGGAGACCAGGCCGGCATCGCGCAGGCGGCTGCCGGCGGCGTAGACATCGAACGCCACGTGGCCCTGCGGGCACTGGCTGATCGCCGCCAGCACCACACCGCGAGCATGGGCTTCGCGTAGCACAGCCAGCAGCTCTTCGTTGTCCGACGGGCCGGTGCCACTGCCGAAACACTCCAGCAGCAGCGCCTGAACGCCGCTCCCCAGCAGCGCGAGCAGGTGCTCGGCGCGCAGTCCGGGGAACAGCGGCAGCACCGCAAGGTTCACCGGCTGGCGCGACTGGCGGTAGCTCAGCGCGACAGGTAGTGATTCCACACGCTCGCCATTGCGTTCACGCGGCAGTACCGCGAAAGCATCGAAGGCATCGCTGCGCAGCTTGGTGACGCGGGCGCCATGCATCAGCTCACCATTGAAATACAGCCAGACGCCCGGCTCCACGCCGGTTTCCAGCGCGCTCAGTGCGCCCAGCAGGTTGTCCGGCGCATCACTGCCTGGCACCCCCATGGGCTGCATGGAGCCGGTCAGCACGACGGGGACGTCCAGGCCGAGCAGCAGGAAGGACAGCGCAGCGGCGCTGTAGGCCAAGGTGTCGGTGCCGTGCAGTACCAGTACACCGTCATGTCCGCCCTGCTCCACTGCCTGGACGATGGCGTCACGCATGGCCAGCCAGTTGGCCTGGGTCATGTTGGCGCTGTCGAGCAGCGGCTCCAGCTCGGCAAAGGACCAGTCCAGGCGACTCGCGCCGTCGCCCTGCAGTTGTTCGCGCATGCGCGCTTCGAATCCGCCAGCCGGCGCGAGGCCTTCGGCAGTCTGCAGCATGCCGATGGTGCCGCCGGTATAGAGGACGAAGAGGTTCTTCACGCGACGCATGCCAGTGCTCTTGTAGGAAAGTTCACAGGATAAACCGCGAGGCCGGGAGAAGTCCCGGCCTCGCGTGTCAGACCTTGATCCTAGGTTCAGGCTCCGAGAATCAGGTCAGCGAGGGATCAGCCCTGAGCCGGCAGGCTGCCGTGGGCCGGAGCGGTCGAGTTGATCTTGTGGGCATCGCGCCAGGCATCGTGGTCGATGTCCAGGTCAGCGAATTTGCTGGCGTCGAACACCGGGCGTTCGATGCCGGCGGCGCGCTGTTCGTCGTAGTCGCGCATCACCCGCAGGCCGGTCTTGATCAGCATCGCCAGGGCTACCAGGTTGACGAAGGCCAGGCAGGTCATGGTGATGTCGGCGAAGGCGAACACGGTGCCCAGGTTCTGCATCGAGCCCCAGAGGATCAGGCCCAGCACCAGGATACGGAAGGCGATCAGCGCGGAGCGGCTACGGCCGACGATGAATTGCAGCGCGTTCTCGCCCAGATAGTAGTTGTAGGTGATGCAGGTGAACACGAACAGCGACAGCGCCACGCTGACGAAGATGCGGCCCCAGTCACCGACCACGGCGGCCAGCGAGTTCTGCGTCAGGGTGATGCCGTCACCTTCGAAGCCTGGGGTGTAGAAGCCCGAGAGCAGGATCAGCAGCGCGGTGCAGGTGCAGATGACGAAGGTATCGAGGAACACGCTGAACGCCTGGACCACGCCCTGGGACGCCGGGTGGCGCACGGCGGCGACCGCGGCTACGTTCGGCGCACTGCCCAGGCCGGCTTCGTTGGCGAATACGCCACGCTTCACACCCATCACGATGGCGCTGCCGAGCAGGCCGGCAAAGGCCGGTTCCAGACCGAAGGCGCTCTTCACGATGGTGGTCAGCATGCCCGGCACCAGTTCGATCTGGGTGACGATCACGTACAGGGTCACGGCGATGTAGGCCAGGGTCTTGATCGGCACCAGCAGGTCGGAAACCGCAGCGATGCGCTGGATGCCGCCGAAGAACACGACCGCCAGCAGCACGGCCAGGGCGATGCCGGAGTACAGGACCGGGATATCGAAGGCGTTCTGCAGCGAGTGGGTCACGGTGAAGGCTTGCAGGCCGTTGAAGGCGAAGCCATAGGTGACCAGCAGCAGGACCGCGAAGGTCATCGCCATCCAGCGCAGTTTCAGGCCGTGCTGGATGTAATAGGACGGGCCGCCGCGATACAGGCCGTCACCGTCGCTGCGCTTGTAGACCTGGGCCAGGGTGCACTCGAAGAAGCTGCTGGACATGCCGACCAGTGCGGTGACCCACATCCAGAACACGGCGCCGGGGCCGCCGAGGGTCACGGCAATGCCGACGCCGGCGATGTTGCCGGCGCCCACGCGCCCCGCCAGCGACAGCATCAGGGCCTGGAAGGAGCTCAACTGACCGGCCTGGCCGCGGATCGACTCCTTGAACACGCCGAACATGTGGCCGAAATGGCGGAACTGGACGAAACGGGAGCGGATGGTGAAATACGCGCCGAGTCCTACGATGAGGACGATGAGGACTTTCCCGGAAAGGAAATCGTTGATCGCGTCGAGCATGTGCTGGGGCCTCGATTGTTATTGTGGGAGCACGGACCTGGGGCTGGCCCGCTCACTGGGGCGCATGGTTGCGCCCGACGCCTCCCGAAACAATTTCGCGGCTTGCTACGAATTGATGCTACCTGACGCTATAATTGCGCCAGTCGCATCACCTGGACCTGGCACGAATGTCCGAAAATCTTGGCCCTAACCTCAAGCTGCTTTGCGCTCACTACCGCTCTATCTCGGAGGTTTGCCGCAAACTCTCGATCAACCGCGCGCAGTTCAACAAGTACCTCGGCGGCCAGAGCCAACCCACGGCGTACAACCTCAAGCGCATCGGTGATTTCTTCGGTGTCGAGGACTACGAACTGCAATTGCCGCCGGACCAGTTCGCTCGCCTGATCGGTGCGCGCGGCACATCACCGACCCTTGTGCAGCGCGACGACCCACTGCTGGAAATGCTCCGCCCGCTGCGCGACCACGCAGGCAACCTGTCGCGTTACTGTGGCTAATACTTCGAGTACTCCAATTGCATGTCGGTGCCGGGCTCGATCCTGCTGTCGCTGGTGCATCTGTATGAGCAGGACGGCAACTTCCTGTTCGAGCGACAGGAACGCCAGGAGCGCTCCAGCAGCACCGATGTGCAGGCCGAGGACTGGGTGCGTTGTCGTTATCTGGGGGCGGCCTTCCAACTGCAGGACCGGGTATTCCTGATGGACTACGAGTCGATCACGGTCAACGAGATGAGCCAGACCATCCTGATTCCCAGCTTCAAGAGCCGCATCACCCGCCTGAACGGCCTGAAGACCGGCGTCTCGAGTGGCGACCGGCGCACCCCGGCCTGCACCCGCGTCGTCTGGGAGTACCTGGGGCCGGAGATCAACCGCATCAGCGCCTACCGCCAGGTGAAGCTGTACCAGCCGGACGATCCGCGCATCGACGACGACGTACGCCAGCGCCTGCAGGTCGGGCCGATCCGCCACGGCCTGTTCGAAATCGAATGATCCTGACCGTGTAGGAGCGAGCCATGCCCGCGATCGCGGACAACGTCCGCGTCCCCGGCTGCTCCGTCACTCGAGCTGTCACGGGCATGGCCCGTTTCTACAGGTTTACTTCTTGCGGCTCTGCAGCCACGCCGCTGCCAACCCGCTGGCGCAGATCACCGCGATACCCAGCAACGCCGACGGTTCCGGGGTATGGCCGAAGATCGCGAAGCCCAACAGCCCCGCGAAAACGATCTGGCAATAGCTGAACGGCGCCAGTAGTGCCGGCGCGGCATGCTTGAACGCCTGGGTCAGGAACAGGTGCGCGGTCATCCCGCAAGTGCCCAGGGCCAGCATCATCAGGCCATGCACCAGCCCCGGCCATTGCCAGAAGAACGGCACCAGCGCACTGACGATCAGCGTGTTGCAGAGACCGGCGAAGAAGTTGCTGGTGGTCGGGCTGTCCACCTGGCTGAGCTTGCGCGTCAGCAACTGGTAGAAGCTGAAGCACAGCGCCGAGCCGAACGGCAGCAACACCGCCGGGGTGAACAGGTCGCCGCCGGGGTGAACAATGATCAGCACGCCGATGAAACCGACGCTCACTGCCGCCCACTGGCCTACCGTCACCCGCTCGCCCAGCAGCGGCACCGACAGTGCCGTCACCAGCAGCGGTGCGAGGAAGTTCACCGAGGTCGCCTCGGCCAGCGGGATATATTGCAGACCCGTGGTGAACAGGAAGCTGGTGCCCAGAAGGCAGAGTGCCCGCGCCGTCTGCAGGAACGGATGACGGGTGCGCAGCACGGCAAGGCCCGCGCGCGGCAGGAAGATCCCCGCCATCAGCAGCGTGTGCACCACATAGCGCGCCCAGACCACCATGACGATGGGATAGATGCTCGCCAGGTACTTGGAGAGTGCGTCGTGGCTGGAGAACAGGAAGGTCGCCAGGATGATGAGCAGGATGCCCTTGAAGGGCTGGTGGACGCCGGACAACGGCGATTGGCTGGTACTCATCGACTCACGGATTCAATAGGCAGATGCGGCTGGCACGGGGAGCTCGACAGCCTAGCAGGACGCGTCGGAGAAAGAATCCGCCACGCCGCGCGGGGAGCACCTCGCGGGTCCGCTGGAAGGCCGGGCGATACGAGTCCCGCACGGCGTTGTTGCAGGCATCCTACCCGCAATGCTGGCGAAGGAATGTTCCATTTGGTTAATTCATGTTCGAACAGCGAACGATTACGCCCTGGACGAATTGCGGCAGTCCTTGGCAGAGCACCACTATGGCCCTAGCCGCCGCCTCGATGCGGCGCCAACAACTATAAGAAAGGTCCGTTCACATGCTCATGCTCTCCCCGGCACGCCCGCGCGCGTGCATCGCCCTCTCTTTGTCCCCTCCCCCTCGCATTCCCGTCGCGCCCGGCTGACCTGATCCGCGCCCGCTGACCGCTTCGACCGCCATCCGCCGCTCCCGACAGGGCCGCGCGGTGAGCTTCGCTCGCCCCGAACAACGACAAGAATGCCGAGGGAATCCCCATGCTCCGCCACCTGCCCCACCTGACCATCAGCGCCTGCCTGCTACCTGCCCTGCCCGCCCTGGCCCATGCCGACGAAGGCGGCTTTCTCGAAGACACCAAGACCAGCCTGCTGCTGCGCAACTTCTACATGAACCGCAATTACGTCGGCGAAGCTCACCAGGACAAGGCCGAGGAATGGACCCAGAGCTTCATCCTCGATGCCCGTTCCGGCTACACCCAGAGCACCGTCGGACTGGGCCTGGACGTGCTCGGCCTATACAGCCTGAAGCTCGACGGCGGCAAGGGCACCGCCGGCACCCAGTTGCTGCCAACCCACGACGACGGCCGCCCCGCCGACGACTTCGGCCGCCTGGCAGTGGCCGGCAAGGCCAAGGTCTCGAAAACCGAGCTCAAGGTAGGCGAGTGGATGGTGGTGCTGCCGATCCTGCGTTCCGACGACGGCCGCTCGCTGCCGCAGACCTTCCAGGGTGCCCAGGTCACCTCGAAGGAAATCGACGGCCTCACGCTCTACGGCGGCCAGTTCCGCCAGAACAGCCCGCGCAACGACGCCAGCATGGAAGACATGTCGCTGTTCAATCGCCCAGCCTTTACCTCCGACCGATTCAACTTCGCCGGCGGCGAGTACCGCTTCAACGGTGATCGCACCCTGGTCGGCCTGTGGAGCGCCGAGCTGAAGGACATCTACCAGCAGCAGTACCTGCAACTGCAGCACAGCCAGCCGCTGGGCGACTGGGTGCTCGGTGCGAATATCGGCTATTTCCGGGGCAAGGAAGATGGCAGAGCCCGTGCCGGCAACCTGGACAACCGCACGTTCTCCGGGCTGTTCTCGGCTAAATACGGCGCGAGCACCTTCTACCTCGGTTTGCAGAAGGTCATGGGCAAGGACGAGTGGTTTCGCGTCAACGGCACCAGTGGCGGCACCCTGGCCAACGACAGCTACAACGCCAGCTACGAGAGCGCCAGGGAGCGCTCCTGGCAACTGCGCCACGATTACGACTTCGCCGCCTTCGGCGTTCCCGGCCTGACCCTGATGAACCGCTATATCCAGGGCCGCAACGTGCACAACGCCAGCACCGACGACGGCCGCGAATGGGGCCGCGAGAGCGAGCTGGCGTACACGGTGCAGAGCGGCACCTTCAGGACGCTGAACCTCAAGTGGCGCAATTCCACGATGCGCCGAGACTGGGGGAGCACCAACAGCTTCGACGAGAATCGGCTGATCATCAGCTATCCGCTGTCGCTGCTGTGATGCTGACCGTGCAGGAGCGGGCCATGCCCGCGGCAGGCGCCGCGCGGGAACCACTGTGAAACGCCGGCCGTCGGCCCTGCCGACGGATCGCGGGCATGGCTCGCTCCTACTGGTTATTCCGAGGCCACGAAAAAGCCCCGGCATGCCGGGGCTTTGGTCGTTCAGTTGGCGGCTATCAGCCTGCCGGCTTCTCCGCGTCTTCTGCCTCGATCTCTTCCAGCGCCAGTTCCAGGCCCCAGCTGGAAGCTTCCACCGGCTGGGTAGCCACTGGCGGCGCGACCGGCGCCGGCGCAGCGGGCTTGGCAGCGGCGGGTGTAGCGGCGCTGCCGACACTGCCCGGGTTGTCCTTGTACAGCTTGAGCTTCAGACGCAGGTTGTTCGCCGAGTCGGCATTCTTCACCGCTTCCTCCTCGGTGATCGCCCCTTCCACCGCGAGGTCGAACAGCGCCTGGTCGAAGGTCTGCATGCCCAGGGCACGGGATTTGTCCATGATCTCCTTGATCGAGCTGAAGTCCCCGCGCTTGATGATATCGCTGATGGTGGCCGTCCCCAGCAGCACCTCCACCGCCGCGCGGCGCTTGCCGTCCTGGGTGCGCACCAGGCGCTGCGAGACGAAGGCCTTGAGGTTGTTGCCCAGGTCATTGAGCAGTTGTGGCCGACGCTCCTCGGGGAAGAAGTTGATGATGCGGTCCAGCGCCTGGTTGGCGTTGTTCGCATGCAGCGTGGAAATCGCCAGGTGGCCGGTGTCGGCGAAGGCCAGGGCGTGTTCCATGGTCTCGCGGTCGCGGATCTCGCCGATCAGGATCACGTCCGGCGCCTGGCGCAGGGTGTTCTTCAGCGCTGCGTGGAAACTGCGGGTGTCCACGCCCACCTCGCGCTGGTTGATGATCGACTTGCGGTGCCGGTGCACGTACTCGATGGGGTCTTCGATGGTGATGATATGCCCGCCGCTGTTGCGGTTGCGGTGGTCGATCAGCGCCGCCAGGGAGGTCGACTTGCCCGAGCCGGTGCCGCCGACGAAGAGCACCAGGCCGCGCTTCTCCATCACTACCTTGAGCAGCACTTCAGGCAGCTTCAGGTCAGCGAACAGCGGAATGTCCAGCTTGATGTTGCGCGCCACGATGGACACTTCGTTGCGTTGCTTGAACAGGTTGATACGGAAGCGGCCGACACCCGGGACGGAAATCGCCAGGTTCATCTCCAGCTCACGGTCGAACTCCGCGCGCTGCTCCTCGTCCATCAGCCCGTAGCCGATGCGGGCAACGTCACCCGCCTTCATCGGTTCACTGGCCAGCGGCTTGAGCACCCCGTTGAACTTGGCGCAGGGCGGCGCGCCCGTGGAGAGGTAAAGATCCGAACCATCCTGGGTGGCCAGGATCTTGAGCATCGCTTGGATATCCATTGAACTGCATCCGTACGCAAGGTGGCGGCGGACGCCGTCTATCAGCAGCGCCCTGTAATTAAGAATTGACTCATTGACTCTATGGAGCGCCCCTGCGCCAGACAATGCAACCCATCGGGAAATGCGACCTGCATCACTGCTCCCGTACAATGCCGCCCCAGACGCTTTCAT
>CBIGPF010000205.1:0-9385 GCA_966191535.1 uncultured Pseudomonas sp.
CTGCTGGCTTGGCGGAGGATCTGCTTCTGGCTCCTGGGAAGTCCTGGCTGTTATGGGCGCATACCGCCTTTGGCGTTATCCCCCCTACACCGCTGGCCGGGGGCCTGCAGGAGCGAGCTTGCTCGCGAACAGCCCGAGCGCCTGATAGTTCGCGAGCAAGGGCTGGGGCGCCCCCCTCGGTCCTACGAAAAGCGCGCACGGTGCGGGGCATCAGATCGTCCCCCGGCGCGGCGGCAACTGGTCGTTGAGGTAGTAGTTGCCCACCGCGAAGTACTTCCAGCGCGCCGGGTCGTGCAGGGTGTGCACGCGGGCGTTGCGCCAGTGGCGGTCGAGGTTGAACTCGGCGAGGCTGGCGCGGCTGCCGCCCAGTTCGATCAGCTTGGAGCCGGCCAGCAGCGAGACCTCGGTAGTGATCGCCCGTGCTTCGGCCACGGCGATGGAGGCGGCGGCGACGCTCTCGACGGTGGGCTCGGCGGTGGCCGTATCGAGCACCCGGCCCGAACGATCCAGCAGGGCTTCGGCGGCGTGCAGGCGGATGGTCAGGCGGCCGATTTCATGGATTGCCAACGGGTCGTCGCTGGCCTTGTCCACCCCCGCGTCGATCCACGGCCGGGCCTTCTCGCGCAGGAACAGCAACGCGTCTTCGTAGGCTCCACGGGCGATGCCGACATCGATGGCGGCGTGGAGGATCTGCGCGAAGGGGCCGACCGTGGTCGGGCGTTCGAAGGCGCTCTGGAACGGCACGATGTCGTCCTCGCTCACCGGCGCACCGTCGAACACCACGCTGCCGCTACCGGTGGTGCGCTGGCCGAAGCCGGACCAGTCGTCGATCACTTCCACGCCCTGGCTGTCGTGGGCAATGAAGGCGAACTGGTGGATGCCGTCGTCATCGATCACCAGGGTCGGAATGCGTTGCGCGTAGAGCGCGCCCGTGCAGTAGAACTTGCGGCCATGGATGCGCAGCTGGCCGTCTTCGCGCTTGAGGCGGGTGGTGCGCTCGTGGGCGGTACGCGTGCCGATTTCCGCCAGCGCATTGCCGAAGCGCACGCCGGCCAGCACTTCGGCGAACAGGCGGGCTTTCTGCGCGTCGCTGCCGTTCACCCGCAGCAGTTCGACTGCGTAGAAATGGTTCTGCGGAATCTGCCCCAGCGAGCCGTCGGCGGCGGAGATGATGGCGATCACGCGGGCTACTGTGACCCGGGAAACGCCCGCGCCGCCGTGCTCGCGCGGCACGGTGATGCCCCACAGCCCGGAGCAGCTGAAACGCTCCAGTTCGTCCCAGGGCAGGCGGCGTTCGCGGTCGCGGGCGATGGCGCCGTCGCGGAAGTCGGCGGCCAGGGCGCGGGCGACCTCCAGGGCTTCGTCGTCGCTGCGGATGATGTGAACCGGATTGGCCCGCTCTGGATTGGGCTGTTGTGGATTGGACTGTTGTGAATTGGGGGCTTGTGAATTGGAGGCTTGTGAATTGGACAGTACGAGGCTGTTCATCGACGCTCCTCAGATCCAGGAATGACGCGCGGGGCGGGCGCCGTTGAGGTGGTAGGCGCCGACCGCCTGGACCTTCCAGCGCACCGGGTCGTGCAGGGTGTGCACGCGGGCGTTGCGCCAGTGGCGGTCGAGGTTGAACTCGGCGAGGGTGGCGCGGCTGCCGGCCAGCTCGAAGAGCTTCTCGCTGGCGGCCAGGCTGATCTCGGTGGTCAGCACCTTGACCTCGGCCACGGCGATGGACGCGCGGGCGGCGGACTCGTCGTCGACGGGTCGCGCGCTGACTTCGTCGAGCACATGGCCGGCGCGTTCCAGCAGCGCCTCGGCGGCGTGCAGTTCGACCTGCAGGCGGCCGATCTCGGCGACAGTGAAGGGCTCTTCGCAGGCCTGCTCGACGTTGGCGTCGAGGTAGGGGCGGGTGCGCGTGCGGATGAAGTCGATGGCGTCTTCCAGGGCATTCGCCGCGATGCCGGCATCGATGGCGGCCTGGATCAGCTGCGACACGGCGCCCTGGATGTTCGGCAGGTCGGCGAGACGGCCGTTGTGGATCACCAGCGAGCCGGCGACGGGCGCGTTGTCCAGCAGCACGGTGCCGCTGGCGGTGGTGCGCTGGCCGAAACCGGACCAGTCATCGACGATGCGCAGGCCTTCCACGCCGCGCTCAAGGAAGCCCATCACCGCGCGACCTTCCTCGTCGATGGCCTTCACCGCGACCCAGTGGGCGAACAGCGCGCCGGTGGAGTAGAACTTCTCGCCGCTGACGCGGAAGTGTTCGCCGTCGCGCACCAGCCGTGCCTTGAGTTCGAGGGTGTTGCGGGTGTTGCGTTCGGGACCGGCATTGCCGATGCGCCGACCGTTGAGCACGCCGCCGAACAGCACGCGCTTTTGCGCGTCGCTGGCGACGTTGTCGATGACGTTGAGCAGGCCGAACTGGTTCTGCGGGATCTGCCCCAATGCCGGGTCGGCGGCGCAGATCACGCGGAAGACTTCGGCCAGGGTGGTGTAGGACACCTGCGCACCGCCGTACTCGCGGGGAATGCTGATGCCGCCCAGGCCCAGGGCGGTGAAGTGCTCCAGCTCGCGCCAGGGCAGCGCGCGCTCGCGGTCGCGAGTGGCGGCACCGGGTTTCGCCAAGCGCGCCACTTCGTGGGCGGCGTCGATGGCCTGAGCGTCGTTGTCGATGCGGCGCGCCGGGAGTTGCCGGGGCGCCTGGTCACGAAGATCCTTGGGTGCGGATTCGTTGGTCATGCATTGCCTTCTGTTTTGCTTTTGTTGCCACCAGTGAGATCAAGGTCTTGCGAGCTAGAGCCAGGCAAGGCGGGCAGGGACTCGGAAGCGCAGTTCACTCCAGTGAATGAGCATTACGAGTCCCTGCCCAACGCGGCATGGCCGATGCGTAGCAGACCGATTCCGGAACTCGATCAGAACGCTGGAGCGATCTCACCCTTGTAGCGGGTCAGGATGAACTGGCGGACCTCCGGCGAATTCAGCGCCTTGGCCAGCTTCTGGATGCCCGGGTCCTGGATGTTGTCCGGGCGGGCGACGAGGAACTCGGCGTAGAGGTCCTTGCCTTTCTCCACGATCAGCGCGCTCTTGGTGTCGATGCCGGCTTCCAGCGCGTAGTTGGCAAAGATGAACGCCAGGTCCACCTGCTTCACCGCGCGCGCCAGCAGGGCGCCTTCCAGCTCTCGAATCTTCAGGTGTTTGGGGTTGTCGGTGATGTCGCGCTCGGTGGACTGCGGGTTGGTCGGGTCCTTGAGCTTGATCAGGCCGCTCTCGGCCAGCAGCACCAGGGCGCGGCCGGTGTTCACCGGGTCGTTGGGGATGGCCACGCTGGCACCGTCGGGCAGCTCGGCGAGGGATTTGTACTTGGTCGAGTAGGCGCCGAAGGGCTCGATGTGGATGCCCACCACCGGCACCAGGTCGGTGTGGCGGGTCTTGTTGAAGTCATCGAGGAAGGGGCGGTACTGGTAGTAGTTGGCGTCGAGGTTCTTCTGCGCGAGCTGCAGGTTGGGCTGGATGAAGTCGGTAAAGACCTTGATATCCAGGTCGACGCCTTCCTTGGCCAGTTGCGGTTTGACGAACTCGAGGATCTCGGCGTGGGGCACCGGGGTGGCGCCGACAACGAGTTTCTCCCCCGCGTGGGCGGAGAAGGCGACGACGGCCGCCAGAATGGCGATGGCCTTTTTCATGGGTGTTGCTCCTTGGCAATAGTGGGTGGGCCGTCGTGGTGTGGACGTGGGGCCTTGTTGGCAGCGGGGCCCGGCTGCCGGCGGGTGGATCGCAAGTGCCGCTCCCGGATGGGGAGTGGGCGGGGAATTCAGCGTCGGGTGTAGCGCGCCACGAGGCGGTCGCCGCTCATCTGCAGGGCCTGCACCAGCAGGATCAGCAGGGCGACGGTGATGATCATCACGTCGGTCTGGAAGCGCTGGTAACCGAAGCGGATGGCCAGGTCGCCGAGGCCACCACCGCCGATCACGCCGGACATCGCGGTGTAGTCCACCAGCACGATGGCGGTGACGGTCACGGCGGCGATCAGCCCGGTACGTGCTTCCGGCAGCAGGGTGTGCCAGATGATCTGCCAGGTGCTGGCGCCCATCGCCTGGGTGGCTTCCACCAGGCCGCGGTCGACTTCGCGCAGGGCGGTTTCCACCAGCCGCGCGAAGAACGGCGTGCAGCCCACCACCAGCGGCGGAATGGCCCCGGCGACGCCCAGCGAGGTGCCGGTGATCAGCGTGGTGACCGGGATCAGCACGATCAGCAGGATGATGAACGGCAGCGAGCGCAGCATGTTCACCACCACCGAGAGCGCGCGGTACAGGCCGGGCCTGGCATGCAGCTGGCGCTTGCCGGTGAGGTACAACAGCACACCGAGCGGCAGGCCCAGCAGTACGGTGAAGGCCAGCGCGCCGCCGAGCATGGCGAGGGTGTCCAGGCAGGCCTGGGCGAGATCGTGCCAGTCGAGGTTGCGGAACCAGCCGCCCATCATTCCGCGCTCCGTCTAACGGTCGCGGCACGGTGCGGGGCGCGCAGGCGGTCGCCCTGGCCGAACAGCTTGTGGCGCAGGGTGCCTTGCTGGTACTCGCGCTTGAATAGTCCGCGCGCCTGCAGTTCGGGCACCAGCAGGTCGACGATGTCGACGAAGGTCTCCGGCGCCACCAGGCTGGAGAGGTTGAAGCCGTCGACGTCGGTTTCCTCGACCCAGGCCTGCAGCTGGTCCGCCACGGTCTGCGGCGAACCCACCAGCAGCGGGCCGTCGCCACCCAGGGCGCAGTAGTCGGCGATCTCGGCGGCGGTCCACTGGCGCTCCGGGTCGGCGGCACTGAAGGCGTCCACCGCAGACTGGATCGCGTCGCTCTGTACGTGGCGCAACACCTGGTCCGGCGCGTACTGGCCGAAGTCGATACCGGTCCAGCCGGAGACCAGCGCCAGGGCGCCTTCGCGGTCGCTGTAGCGACGGTAGTCGTCCAGTTTGGCCAGCGCTTCGGCGTCCGTCGGCGCGACGATCACGGTGAGCTGGTTCAACACCAGCACGTCGCTCGGCTGACGGCCTGCCTCGACGGCGAGGCGACGCAGGTCGGCGACCTGGTCGCGGAGAATCCGTTTGGTTGGCGCGGCGACGAACACGCACTCGGCATTGCCGGCAGCGAACGCCTTGCCGCGACTCGACGCGCCGGCCTGGTAGAGCACCGGTGTGCGCTGTGGCGACGGCTGGCTCAGGTGGAAGCCGGGCACTTCGAAGTGTTCGCCCTTGTGCTCGATGGGATGCACCTTGCGTGGGTCGGCATAGACGCCGCTGGCACGGTCGGCTACCACCGCGTCATCGTCCCAGCTGGCCTCCCAGAGCTTGTAGCAGACCTCCAGGTACTCCTCGGCCAGGGCATAGCGCTGCTGGTGGTTGAGCTGTTGCTTCAGCCCCAGGTTGCGCGCGCCGCTGTTGAGGTAGGACGTGACGATGTTCCAGCCAGCGCGGCCGCGGGTCAGGTGGTCCAGCGTGGAGAGACGCCGGGCGAAGGGGAACGGGTGCTCGAAGGACACCGAGGCGGTGATGCCGAAACCCAGGTGCTCGGTGGCGGCGGCCATGGCCGGGACGATCTGCAGCGGATCGTTGGCCGGTACCTGCGCGCCGGCGCGCAAGGCGGCGTCGGCGTTGCCGTGGTAGACGTCATAGACGCCGAGTACGTCGGCGAGGAACAAGCCGTCGATCCTGCCGCGTTCGAGGGTTTTCGCCAGTTCGATCCAGTAGTGGATGTCGGTGTAGCGCGCGGCCTGCTGGTCGCGCGGGTGGCGCCAGAGGCCGGGCGACAGGTGGCCGACGCAGTTCATGGCGAAGGCGTTGAGACGGATCTGTTTCATAACGGGTACCAAAACGGTGAGCAGGCCGTCGCGAGCGATCCGGGAGCAAGGCGGACGGAGCGCAGCGACGAGACATATCGAGTCTGATAGGCGAGGAGCGAGCACCGCCCAACGCAGCTATCGGTTCGCGCAGCAGGCGTGTTCATCGTTTTCAGTTCCAGTCGTGGCGCGGCGGGCGCTTGTCGTTGAGCAGCCAGTTGCCGACCAGGTGGTACTTCCAGCGCACCGGGTCGTGCAGGGTGTGCACGCGGGCGTTGCGCCAGTGCCGGTCGAAACCATGGCGGGCGAGGGTGGAGCGGGTGCCGCCGAGCTCGAACAGCTTGTTCGAGGCGTCGATGGCGACCTCGGTGGTCAGCACCTTGGCCTTGGCCACGGCGACGGAGGCGCGGGCCACGCTGTCCTCGTCCGGCGCCGGACGGGCGGCGTCCATTACCTTGCCGGCACGTTCCAGCAGGGCGTCGGCGGCTTCGATGCGGATGCCCAGTTCTCCGACCTGGATGATGGTCAGCGGGTCTTCGCTGGCCTTCTCCACACCGGCGTCGATCCATGGGCGGGCCTGCTCGCGGACGAAGGCGATGGTGTCGCGCAGCGCCGCGCGGGCGATGCCGGCATCGATGGCGGCGGTGGTGATCTGGGCGAAAGGGCCGGCCAGGGTCGGCACATCGTAGGAGCGGTGCGTGGGGAAGACGTTGAACGCCGGCACGCGCAGGCCTTCCACCAGCACGGTGCCGCTGGAGGTGGTGCGCTGGCCGATGCTGGCCCAGTCATCGACGATCACCAGCCCCGGCGTGCCGCGCGGGACGAAGGCGAGCTGGGCGTTGTTCTGTTCGTCCAGGCCAAGCACGCCGATCCAGTGGGCGTAGAGCGAGCCAGTGCAGTAGCCCTTGCGGCCATCGATCACCACGCTGTCGCCGTCATGGCGCAGGCGGGTCTGGATGTCCTGGACGTTCTTGCCGCCGGTTTCCGACAGCGCGTTGGCGAAGCGGTTGCCCTTGAGCGCGAGGTCGAAGAAGAAGCGCTTCTGCTCGTCGGTGCCCTGCAGGCGGATGTCTTCCAGCAGGCAGTAGTGGTTCTGCGGAATCTGCCCCAGTGACGGGTCGGCGGCGGAAATGATGGCAATGACTTCGGCGAGGGTCGCGTAGGACACCTCGGCGCCGCCGAACTCGCGGGGCACGGTGATGCCCCACAGGCCGCTGTTGGAGTAGACCTCGACGACCTCGGGCGGGACGTTGCGCTGGCGGTCGCGCTCGGCGGCGCCTTCGAGCAGGAAGGCGGCGACCTGGTGGGCGACCGAGAAGGCTTGCGCGTCGGAGGTGATCCGCTGCGCGTTCGGCTCGCGGATGTCGTAAGGGGCGGATTCGGGGAGTTGGGGCATGGCAGTACAGCGACCTCGGCAGATGAATCGACCCGGCGTTCGGGTCTGTCTGATCAGGTCTTTGCACATGCCGTGCCGGAAATTAAATTCCTTTTAAATCAGAGGCTTGAGTGTTTGTTCCAACAGTTGCATCGCTGGGCGGACAGCAAAGTGTTGGGCGAGTGTTGCTGGGGCAACAGTGACGGAGCAGGGTGCAGGATCGGTACGGTTGAACGATCAGGCCAGTTCCTGACAGACATCGATCCAGTCCGCCGCCACCAACTGCGCCATGCGCTGTGGCTCGATCCGCACCGCGCTGTGTACCGCGCCGGCCGCCGGCAGCACTTCGTCGAAGGCCTGCAGCGACACATCGCAATACACCGGTAGCGGCGTGGCCAGGCCGAACGGGCAGACGCCGCCCACCGGATGCCCGGTCAGGGCCACGACATCCTCGGCGCCGAGCATCTTGGCCTTGCCGCCAAAGGCTTCCTTGAGCTTGCGGTTGTCCAGGCGTGCATCGCCGCGTGCCACCACCAGTACCGTGCGCTCGCCAACGCGCAGGGACAGGGTCTTGGCGATGCGGCCCGGCTCCACGCCGTGGGCCTCGGCCGCCAGGGCGACGGTGGCGGTGCTGGTTTCCAGCTCGATGATGGCGATGTCGGGGGCCTTTTCGGCGAAGAAGGCGCGAACCGATTCCAGGCTCATGGGGCAATGCTCCGTGTCGTGCGAAAAGGACTGAATCTAGGGAGCGAGGCCGAGGCTGTCCAGTCAGCCATTCGTCTGCTCCCCGGCCGTCGCGCCGGGTCGTGGATCCCTGGCGCGCTTACGGCGTCATCACAATCGCCGGCCTATGCTCAGAAGCCCCCGTAGCCCTGCGCACAATTTTTTTTACGTGACCTGTCGATCTGCTGTCGCGCCCTTCGACTACATGTCAGGAGCCGGAAGCAACCGGCCGCCACGCTGAACATGACAACAAGAGGAGAAAGACCATGCGTTTCATGGTGATCGTCAAAGCCACCGCCGACTCCGAAGCCGGTGTGATGCCCAAGGAAGAGCTGCTCGCCGCCCTGGGAGCCTACAACGAGGAGCTGGTGAAGGCCGGCGTGATGCTGGCCGGTGAGGGCCTGCACCCCAGCGTGAAGGGTGCGCGGGTGCGTTTCGATGGGGCTTCGCGGCAAGTGATCGACGGCCCGTTCGCCGAGACGAAGGAGCTGATCGCCGGTTTCTGGATCATGCAGACCGCGTCGCTGCAGGAGTGCATCGACTGGGTCAGACGGTCGCCCAACCCCTTCGACGGCGAGTCCGAGATCGAGATCCGGCAGATCTTCGAGGCCGAGGACTTCGGCGCCGAATTCACCCCTGAACTGCGCGAGCAGGAAGAACGCCTGCGCGCCGAAATCGCCAGCAAATCCTGAGCCTGGAGGATACCGCCATGTTGATGAATGCCTACCTGGTCTTCGACGGCAACTGCGAAGAAGCCTTCCGCCATTACGCCGAGGTGCTGCACGGCGAGCTGCCGCACCTGATGCGCTTCTCCGACGCGCCAGGCTGCGAGGACATGCCCGAGGCGCTGAAGAACCGCATCATCCACGTTCGTCTGGAGGTGGGCGGCCACGTGCTGATGGGCTCTGACGCCTCGCCGCAGTGTGGCCAGTACGAGGGTGTGAAGGGCGTGTCGATCACCCTCAACGTCGACACCAAGGCCGAGGCCCGGCGCATCTTCGAAGCCCTCGGCCAGGGCGGCAAGGTCACCATGCCGCTGGAGCAGACCTTCTGGGCCGAGCTGTTCGGTGCGCTGGAAGATCGCTTCGGGGTGCCGTGGATGATCAACTGCGAGAAGGAAGCCTGACCGCAGGGGTTTCCCTGTAGGAGCACGCCCTGCCCGCGATCGCGCGCGGAGCGCTCCTACAGGGAGTCTTTCCCCGCGTCGGCGCGGAAGCGCTCCGGTGTCGTCCCGGTGAACCGCTGAAACGCCCGGTGGAAACTGGTGACGTGTTCATAGCCGAGCAGGAAGGCGATTTCCTGCAACGCCATCCGGCTGGCCAGCAGATAACGCTGGGCCAGCGCCATCCGCACTTCCAGCCACACCACCGTCCGGAACCGGTCCCGCCAGGTGGCCGACGGTGCCACGGAGATCTCCGATTCCCCCTCCTCACCCGGCGTCAGCAGCAACCGCGCCTGCACGCCCTC
>CBIGPF010000206.1:0-9360 GCA_966191535.1 uncultured Pseudomonas sp.
CCTTAAGGGGAACACGATGAACAACGTTCTGAAATTCTCTGCTCTGGCTCTGGCTGCTGTTCTGGCCACCGGTTGCAGCAGCCACTCGAAAGAAACCGAAGCACGTCTGACCGCTACTGAAGACGCCGCTGCTCGCGCTCAAGCCCGTGCCGATGAAGCCTATCGCAAGGCTGACGAAGCTCTGGCCGCCGCTCAGAAAGCCCAGCAGACCGCTGACGAGGCTAACGAGCGCGCCCTGCGTATGCTGGACAAAGCCAGCCGCAAGTAATAGATCTTCGGATCTGTTCGAAAAAACCGACCCCTCGGGGTCGGTTTTTTTATGCCTGCAGCTTTTGCCCATGCAAGTACGCAGGCAACAAAAAGCCCGCTCGACCGGTAACGGTCGGCGGGCTTCCTGATGACGCCCTGCGTATTACTGCAGCGGCGCAGCGTCCTGGTCGACGGTAGCGGCAACCGAACCACCCTGCTGCACCTGCTGCGGCTGGGCAATGGCAACCGGCAGGCCATCTTCGGCGGCGACTACTTCGCGCACCACGTTCCAATCCATCTGCATCTGGCTGGCGATGTCTTCGCGCTTGAGCAGGGCATTGATCACCGCGGTGTGCTTGTCGACGACCGACGGATCGCCATTGTCATCAATCGGTGCGTGGGCTTCGAGGTAGATCTTGCCCTCGCTGCGACCGAACTTGTACGGCTCATTGATGATGCGCACCTTGGTGCCCACCGGAATCATCGAGAACAGCTGGGTCACGTCCCAGTTGTACATGCGGAAGCAACCGTGGCTGGTACGGGTGCCAATGCCGAACTTCTTGTTCGAACCGTGGATCAGGTAGCCATGGAAGCCCAGGCTCATCTTGTACGGACCCAGCGGGTTGTCCGGACCCGGCGGAACCACGCTCGGCAGCGGGTCACCATCGGCGGCGTGCTCGGCACGGATCGACGCCGGCGGATACCAGGCCGGGTCCTTGGTCTTGGCGATGACGGTGGTGCTGCCCACCGGCGAACCCCAACCTTCACGACCAATACCCAGGGCGTAGGTGTAGACGACGTTCTTGTCCTTGGGGAAGTAGTACAGGCGGTACTCGGCGAGGTTGATCACCACACCTTCACGCGGACCTGCCGGCAGGACGAAGCGGGTCGGAATGATGATCTCGGTGCCCACGCCCGGCAGCCAGGCATCGACGCCCGGGTTGGCGGCAATCATCTCGGAATAGCCGAGGCCGTATTTCTCGCCGAGGTCGGCGAAGGTGTCTTCGTACTTGGCCTTGATCACCTGGACCTGGCCGACGATATCGTCACCCGGCGCCGGCAGCGGCAATTCAATGGCGGAAACGGGGCCGGCCGAGAGCAGCGCGGCGAGGGACAGCGAGCAGGCGGCAATGACGCGCGACAACATCCGAGGATCCTTGACGTGGGCAATGAGCAAAGGGTGATCAGTTTAACACCGCAAGACCCGTCAAAGGGAGATATCAGACGAGCCAGGAGCTCCGTGCGCCGCGCTTTTCCTCGTCCAGTTGTTTCAGGCAGGCCGCGCAGATACGCCGATCACGCAGCAGCGGCTTCTCCGCTCCTCGCCACAGTGGCTGCGCCGGCAGCAGACTGCCGCACAGCGTACGATCAGCCGGGGTTCCCAGCTCCAGCTGGCGCGCAACAAGATGCACCCGGACCTCGCGGCAGGCGAACAGATCCAGCTGCTCATCGGGCTCGATCAGCTGGTAGGCGAAGAGGGTCCAGGCGGGGCGCGACATAGGGGGTTCCAGAAGGGTGCGCAAACATAGCCGAAAGGCCGGGCGCGTGGAAGCCTCGATTCTGTGGTTTCTCGTGCTCCGAGCTATTACAGCAGGGGCTTGAGCGTCGGCCACACGTTGTCGAGCAGTTTAGGCTGCGCCACCACTGCCGGATGGATGCCGTCAGCCTGCATCATGCCCTGCACGCCCCCCACCCCATCAAGGAAGAACGGCACCAGCGGAATCTTCTGCTCGATCGCCACACTATCGAATACCTTGGCGAACGCATCGGTGTAGCGCTGCCCATAGTTGGGCGGCAGGCGCATGCCGAGCAGGACCACCTTGGCGCCCGCCTTCTGCGACTGCAGAACCATCGCGCTAAGATTCTGTTGCAATTGCGCTGGCGCCATTCCGCGCAGGCCATCGTTGCCGCCCAACTCGATCACCACCAGCGTCGGTTTCTGCTCCGAAAGCAGCGCCGGCAGCCGCGCGAGGCCTCCCGCCGTGGTGTCGCCAGAAATCGACGCATTCACCACCGCGTAATCGAATCCCTGCTCCTTCAGACGCTTGTCCAGCAAGCTGACCCACCCCAGGCTGGTATCCAGCCCCAAACCGGCGCTGATACTATCGCCGACGACCAACAGCGTCTGCGCCGCGGCCTGCTGCGTGATCAGAAGCAACGCCAGGCAGCCGCCCATTAGCCATGCACGCATCGGATTCTCCATGAGCGAACGCATTCTCACCGCGCGAAACCTTAGCAAGGTTGTTTCCAGCGCGGAAGGCAAGCTGACCATCCTGCACGATCTCTCCCTCGACCTCGCCCGCGGTGACAGCCTCGCCATCGTCGGCAGTTCCGGCTCGGGCAAATCCACCCTCCTCGGCCTGCTCGCCGGGCTCGACCTGCCCAGCGGCGGCGAGATCGTCCTGCTCGGCCACACCCTCGGCAGCCTCGATGAAGACCAGCGCGCACGCGTGCGTGCCGCCCATGTCGGCTTCGTCTTCCAGTCGTTCCAGTTGCTCGACAGCCTCAATGCGCTGGAGAACGTCATGCTGCCGCTGGAGCTCGACGGCCGGAAGGATGCCGGGCAACGGTCCCGCGAACTGCTCGAGCGGGTCGGTCTCGGCCAGCGCCTGACCCACTACCCGCGCCAGCTCTCCGGTGGCGAACAGCAACGGGTCGCCATCGCCCGCGCTTTCGCCGCCGAGCCGGACGTGTTGTTTGCCGACGAACCCACCGGCAACCTCGACACCCACACCGGCGAGCGCATCAGCGACCTGCTCTTCGAGCTGAACCGCGAGCGCGGCACCACCCTCGTCCTGGTGACCCACGACGAACGCCTCGCCCACCGCTGCCAGCGCCACATACGCCTGGAAAGCGGCCACCTGATCGACCACGTCGAACCCTGATGGACGAGAGCTGATGAAGCCACTGTCGCTGCCCAACCTGTTCCGCCTGTCCCTGCGCCAGCTATGGCGCGAAGGCCACAGCGGCGAACTGCGCGTGCTGTTCTTCGCCCTGCTGGTGGCGGTCGCGGCCAGCTCCGCCATCGGCTATTTCAGTGCGCGACTGAACGGCGCGATGCTGGTGCGCGCAGCCGAGTTCCTCGGCGCGGACCTGGTGCTCACCGGCACCCAACCGCCACGCCCGGAGCAGATCGACCGCGGGCTCAAACTCGGCCTGCAGCACGCACAGAGCGTTGAGTTCTCCAGCGTGGTGGCCACCGACAACGGCATCCAGCTGAGCAGCGTGAAGGCTGTTGGTGACAGCTACCCCCTGCGCGGTGAACTGAAGAGCGCGCCCGCGCCGCTGCAAGCGGAAGTCGAGGGCGGCCGCCCCGCTCCGGGCGACATCTGGGTGGAATCGCGCCTGCTGGCCAGCCTCGACCTGAAGATCGGCGACAGCGTCGACATCGGCCGCAAGTCCCTGCGCATTGCCCGCGTGCTGACCTACGAGCCGGACCGCGCCGGCGACTTCTACAGCCTCACCCCGCGGGTGATGATGAGCCTGCACGACCTGGACGCCACCGGCGTGGTGCAGCCCGGCAGCCGCGTGCGCTATCGCGACCTCTGGGGCGGCCCGCACGAGGCGCTGCAAACCTACCGGCAGGCGACCCAGGGCAACCTTTCTGCCAACCAGGAACTGCAGGACGCCCACCACGGCAATCGGCAAATCGGCGACGCCCTGGGGCGCGCCGAGCGCTATCTGAATCTCGCCAGCCTCGCCGCAGTGCTGCTCGCTGGCGTGGCGGTGGCACTCTCCGCCAACCGCTTCGCCACCCGCCGCTTCGACGCCAGCGCACTGCTTCGCTGCCTGGGGCTCTCGCGCCGCGAAGCGCTGCTGCTGTACGGCAGCCAGTTGCTCACACTGGGGCTGGTCGCCAGTCTCTGCGGCGCCTTCCTCGGCTGGCTCGCCCAACTCGGCCTGATGCACCTGCTGGGCAACCTGCTGCCACCGGAAATCCCCGAAGCCGGCATCGTCCCCGCCCTGGCCGGCATGGCCACCGGACTGGTTGCGCTGGCTGGCTTCGCTCTGCCGCCGTTGGCCGCGCTCGGTCGCGTCCCGCCGCTGCGCGTCCTGCGCAGCGATCTCCTGCCGGTGCCCATGCGCACCTGGGCCGCCTATGGCTGCGCGCTGCTCGCCCTCGGGCTGATCATGTGGCGGCTCAGTCTCGACCTGAAACTTACCCTCGCCCTGCTCGGCGGCGGCGCCATCGCCGCCGTCATTCTCGGCTTCATCCTGCTGCTGGCACTGCGCGGCTTGCGCAGCGCACTCCAGGGCGCCAGCCTGCCGTGGCGGCTGGGACTTGGCCAGCTGCTGCGCTACCCGCTGGCTGCCGCCGGACAGAGCCTGGCCTTCGGCCTGATCCTGCTGGCCATGGCACTGATCGCCCTGCTGCGCGGCGAACTGCTGGACACCTGGCATTCGCAACTGCCACCCAACGCACCGAACCACTTCGCGCTGAACATCCTGCCGGCCGAGAAAGCCGGCTTCGAGCAGCGCGTAAAAGCGCTGTCGCCCAACGCCGAAGACCTCTACCCGATGGTGCCCGGCCGGCTGGTGGCAGTGAACGGCAAGCCCGTCCATGCAATGAATGAGGATGTCCGCAGCGAACGCGCCCTGCATCGCGACCTCGGCCTGACCTGGTCAGCACGTCTGCCCGCGGGCAACCAGATTGTCGCCGGTGACTGGTGGAAGGCTGGCGAGAAGAACGAGCTGCCAGGCGTCTCGGTGGAAGAGAAGCTCGCCGGCAACCTCGGCCTGAAGGTTGGCGACCACCTCAGCTTCACCGTCGCCGGGCAGACCCGCGAAGCGCAGATCCGCAGCCTGCGCTCGGTGAAGTGGGACAATTTTCAGCCCAACTTCTTCATGGTCTTCGAACCCGGCACCCTGACCGACCTGCCGGTGACCTACCTGACCAGCTTCTACCTGCCAGCCAGCCAGGAACGCCAACTGATCGAACTGGCCCGCGCCTACCCCACCGTCACGCTGCTGCCGGTAGACGCCCTGCTGGCACAACTGCGCAGCATCCTCGATCAGGTCACCCTGGCCGTGGAATACGTGCTGGTCTTCGTCCTCGCCGCCGGCTTCGTGGTGCTGTTCGCCGGCCTGCAGGCGACCCTCGACGAACGCCTGCGGCAAGGTGCCTTGCTGCGCGCCCTGGGTGCCGAACGCCGCCTGCTGATGCGCACGCGACGCAGCGAGTTCGCCCTGCTCGGCGCGGTCAGCGGGCTGTTGGCAGCGCTGGGCTGCGAACTGATCAGCTACCTGCTCTACCGGCTGGTATTCGATCTGCCGTGGAGTCCGCATCCCTGGTTGCTGGCGCTGCCAGTCCTGGGTGCGCTGCTGGTGGGTGGCGCCGGGCTGCTCGGCACACGCCGTGCGCTCAGCGTGAGTCCATTGCGCCTGCTGCGCGAGGGCTGATCGGGTAGACTGCCCCGATCACTCTCGCCGCACTGGATGCCATGAGCCGTTATCGTCCACCCCGCCCCGCCGGCACCCCGTTGATCACCCCCGAAGGCGAGGCGCGCCTGCGCGCCGAACTGCATGAACTGTGGAACGTGCGCCGACCGCAGGTGACACAGTCGGTCAGCGAGGCCGCAGCACAGGGCGACCGCTCGGAGAACGCCGAGTACACCTACGGCAAGAAGATGCTGAGGGAAATCGACAGCCGCGTGCGCTTCCTGCGCAAGCGCCTGGAGAACTGCAAGGTGGTCAGCGAGCGACCGGCCGATCCGAACAAGGTCTACTTCGGTGCCTGGATCACCCTGGAAGACGAGGACGGCGAACAGGCCCGCTACCGCATCGTCGGCCCCGACGAACTGGATCTGCGCAACAACCACATCAGCATCGACTCGCCACTCGCCCGCGCCCTGGTGGGCAAGGAGCTGGACGCCGAGGTGATGGTGCGCAGCCCCTCCGGCGAGAAACTGTGGTTCGTGGTGGAAATCGACTATCCCTGAACGCCAGCCAGCGAATGACTTTCCTTGTCGGAGCGAGCTTGCTCACCCCGACACGATCAGAAAGACGATGGGCGCCGGGTGATCAGGCCCTGCCGGGCGACACGGGTCAGCTCGTGAACGGCCGATTCGAGTTGCTCGGCCACCGGCGACTGGACCACCGCAAAGTCGAAGCTGTCGCTCGGAAAGCGCTTGAGATCGGCAAAGGTCTCGGCGAACTGGATCAGGAAGGTGCGCGAGCCGTTCCAGCGCTTGGGCCAGCCATCGAGGTAACGGACAAGGGTGGGCTGATGATTGCCGCCCAGGAGAATCTTCGGATTGCGGCGAACCAGGCCAGTGGTGATCGGGGCCAGGCGTACTTGCGGGTTGGGACAGGTCATGGTGTCACGTCTCCGCCTCAGGGGTCCTGCTGGACGCGGCGAGAGGCACACCGAACCAGCGCTTTAGCGGTATTTCGATGTCAGCCATCGCTGCATCCGCGCCCCGCAAGTTGCTACTTAAATCGGCGCTGTGCGGCATCCTAGAGAAGCCCCGGCAACGCTGTCAAGGAGACTTCAGTCGATGACTACACCACCTCTGCGGCTGTTCTTCGCCCTGCCCTGCCCGCCGGAACTGGCGGCGCAGATCTGCACCTGGCGCGACGGCCTGCACCTCGACGGCCAGCCTGTCGCCCAGGCCAACCTTCACCTGACCCTGGCCTTTCTGGGTTCGGTACCGCGCGGCCGCAAGGCGGAGCTGCGCGACATAGGCGAGCGCCTGCCGCGCCAGGGATTCAGCCTAGAGCTGGATCACGTCGCACGCTGGAACAACGGCATCCTGCACCTGGCCCCGAGCGCCGTGCCCACCGCCCTGCACGAACTGGAGCACGCCCTGCGAGAGGAGCTGCGTGCGGGCGGATTCGAGGTCGAGCATCGTCCGTTCCATCCGCATATCACCCTCGCCCGCCACGCCCGTCACACGCCGGCCGCCAGTGCCTCCTTCCTGCTGCCAGCGCGGGCCGTCACGCTGTTCAGTTCAGAGAACAGCCCCACCGGCGTCCGCTACCGCTCCATCGGCGAGTGGCCGCTACAGCGCGCCTGAGCGCGCTGCCCAGCCCTCGGCGTAATCGAGAAAGCGGCGCAGTCCCGCCGTTGGGTACTTGTCGATGTGCAGCGCGCGGAAGAAGGTGCGACGCAACGGCCCCAGCGGATTGTCCAGACGCACCAGCTCGCCTCGCTCCAGCTCCGCTTGTACCACGCGCTGCGACAGGCAGCCGATGCCAAAACCGCTGCCCACCAGATGCTTGATCGCCTCGGCGTTGCTGACCTCCAGGGGCGCGTTGACGCTGCCCAGACGCGGCAGTACCTGCTGTTCGAACGTCACTCGCGTGCCCGAACCAGCCTCCCGCAGCACCCAGCGCGCCGCCGCCAGATCCTCCAGGGAGATGCGATCGGCCACTGCCAGAGGATGGTCCGGCGCCACCACCAACAGCAGCTCGTCCGCCATCCAGGGGGTGAGCTGGATCTGCGGATGCTGGATCGGCGCCTCGATGAAGGCCACGTCCAGTCTGAATTCGGCCAGTGCCTCGATCACGCCGCCGCTGTTGGCCACCTGTAGCTGCAGATGGCTTTCGGGCAGTTCCGCAAGGAAGCCCGCCATCACCCGCGGCAGCAGATAGCCGCCAATGCTGCGGCTGGCGCCGAGGCTCAGCTGCACCGGCGCCGATTCGAACAGGCTCTCCAACTCCGCGCTCTGTGCCAGCAGCGCACTGGCCTTGGGGTAAAAGGCGCGACCGTTGTCGTTCAGCGCCAGGCGCTTGCCGCTGCGGTCGAACAGGCGCGTGCCGAGGGCGCGCTCGAGCTCCTGCAGGGCCTGGCTGGCGGCGGACTGCGACAGCGCTATGCGCGCCGCCGCCTGGGTCACGTTGCCCAGTTCAGCGATGGCAGTGAAGGTCGCCAGTTGGCGAAGGGTGATGCGCGGGCCCATATCGATAAAACCGGTCAACCTAATAAGAACAATCCGTTTTTACACTAAGCAGGCTCGCGGCACCATGGCTTCACCTTACACAAGGAGCCTGCAATGAACGCCCTCCGCCGCCTGCCCTACTACCTCCCTGGCGCCCTGCTCTGCCTGGCCATCGCCTTCGGCTCCCGCCAGCTCATGGAAATCCCCGCCCTGCAGCATCTGGGGCTCGGCAGCCTGACCCTGGCAATCCTGATCGGCCTGTTGGCCGGCAACCTGGGCCTGGCCCGCTTCGGCAGCATCCGTCCCGGCATCGACCTGTCGCGCCAGCAACTGCTGCGTCTGGGCGTGGTGCTGTATGGCCTGCGCCTGACCTTCCAGGACATCGCCGCCCTCGGCCCGGCTGCCTTGATCATCGACGTACTGATGGTTGCCAGCACCCTGACCGTCGCCTGGTGGATCGGCGAACGCTGGCTCAAGCTCCCGCGCGAAAGTGCCCTGCTGATCGGCGCCGGCAGCGCCATCTGCGGCGCAGCAGCGGTGATGGCGAGCAGCCCGGTACTCAAGGCCCGCGCAGAACACACCGCCGTCGCAGTGGCTACCGTAGTGCTGTTCGGCACTCTGGCGATGCTGCTTCACCCGATGATCTATGCCGCACTGCCCCATCTGTTCGGCAGCGAGCAGGCCTTCGGTGTGTTCACCGGGTCGACCATCCACGAGGTCGCCCAGGTAGTCGCCGCCGGACGCGCCATGGACCCGGCCGCCGCCGATGCCGCGTTGATCAGCAAGATGCTGCGTGTCCTGCTGCTGGCCCCGGCCCTGCTGATTCTCGGCCGCGTTGGATGTGCCGAAGCCGCCGAGCCGGGTACGCGCCGCAAGCTGCACATCCCCGGGTTCGCCGTGTTCTTCCTGCTGGTGACCGGTCTGCGCTCGCTGGGCTGGGTTCCGGAAAGCTGGCTGGCCCCGCTGCAGCAACTGGACGACGTGATGCTGGGCATGGCGATGGCCGCCCTGGGCCTGGCGACGCGCCTGGGTGATCTGCGCAAGGAAGGCCCCAAACCGCTGCTGCTGGGCGCCGGCCTCTTCGTCTTCCTGCTGGTAGGCGGCGGCTTGATCAACGGCGGCGTGCAGTACCTCTTCCACTGAGCTGCCCCTCCACGGATACACGTCGCCAAACAAAAAGGGCGGACACCTCAGGTGTCCGCCCTTTTTCGTAACCGGGTCAGCGATCAGC
>CBIGPF010000207.1:0-9205 GCA_966191535.1 uncultured Pseudomonas sp.
GCGCCCGTCCGGGGGGGGTGCGCCCCCCCGCACGCACCTACTGTCACACACCCGGCCCGGGCGTCTGCGCTCGTTGCCCCGCGCCCGCTTTTCCACCCCGACCCGCAGAATCCCACCGAGTGCTCCCATAAGGGGCAGCGAAACGCCTTCCTGCTTCATTTGGTAACAGCGCCCAGAACCCGCCTACAGTTAATTCGGAAGGCCTCCAGCAACCAATCCCCCGAACACCGGGCCTTGCGACCCATGGGTCACGCCCGAGTGGTTTCTGGCACATGCCTTGCTCTAAGAAATATCGTATACGAAATCCATAATACAAAAACTGCTGCACAACACTGACTCAGAGAGGCCCTCATGAAATTCTCCCGAATTGCGCTAGCCCTCACCGCTGTGTTCCTCGTCGGCCAGGCCCAGGCCGACAAGCTCGACGACATCATCGAGTCCGGCAAGCTGCGCTGCGCCGTGACCCTGGACTTCCCGCCGATGGGTTCGCGCGATGCGCAGAACAACCCGGTCGGCTTCGACGTGGACTACTGCAACGACCTGGCGAAGGTGCTGGGCGTGACCGCCGAAGTCGTCGAAACCCCCTTCCCGGATCGTATCCCCGCACTGGTTTCCGGCCGCGCCGACGTGATCGTCGCCTCCACCTCCGACACCCTGGAGCGCGCCAAGACGGTCGCCATGACCATCCCCTACTTCGCCTTCCAGATGGTCGTGCTGACCCGCGACGACACTGGCATCACCAAGTACGACGACCTCAAGGACCGCCCGGTGGGCAACACCAGCGGCACCTACGAAGCCATCGCCCTGGAGAAGGACGTGAAGAAGTGGGCCGGCAAGGGCAGCTTCCGCGCCTACCAGAGCCAGAACGACACCATCCTCGCCGTCGCCCAGGGTCACATCGACGCCACCGTGGTCACCAACACCGTCGCCGCCTCCACCCTCAAGTCCGGCAAGTACAAGGGCCTGAAGGTCGTGGGTAACGCGCCCTACGTCATCGACTACGTGTCGCTGGCCGCCGCGCGCAACGAGTACGGCCTGATCCACTACCTCAACCTCTTCGTCAACCAGCAGGTCCGCACCGGCCGCTACGCCGAGCTGTACGAGAAGTGGGTCGGCGGCACCCCGGTCGATCTCACCGTTCCCCACGTGTACTACTGACAGCGGGTGCGACATGTCTTCGATGCAGGCTTCAAGGGTGCGGGACTCACGCCTAACAGGGCGGGTCCTGATGGGGGGTAGCGCCGAAGGGGCGCTACTCCATGCCGACACCGGGCTGAGCTTCTGGGGAGGCGTCGAGCCTTTCACGGGCGAGGTCATCGACCGCCACCATCCGCTGTCGGGCAGCTTCCTGCCCGGCCGGGTGCTGGCGATTCCCAGCGGACGCGGCTCCTGTACCGGCAGCAGCGTGATGCTGGAAATACTGCTCAACGGCCACGCGCCGGCAGCCCTGCTGCTGGCCGAGCCGGACGAGATCCTCACCCTCGGTGTGCTGGTGGCGCAGGCGCTGTTCGGCCGCTCCATCCCGGTGCTGTGCCTGGGCAACGAGGGTTTCGAGCAGGTGTCCGCGGGCGGCTGGGCCCGTATCGAAGACGGTCAGGTAACACTCACCGCAGAGCGCCCTGCCGATGGCTGGCAGGGCGTGATGGCCAGCGACGCCGGCCCGCTGCCGGAAGGCCTGGCGCTGAACACCGGCGACCATGAGTTGCTCGACGGCAAGCACGGCAAGGCCGCCCAGGCCGCCATGCAGATCGTCCTGCGCATGGCGGCGCTACAAAGCGCGAAGGATTTGCTCGATGTCGCCCAGGCGCACATCGACGGCTGCATCTATACCGGCCCCGCGAGCCTGCGCTTCGCCCGCCAACTGGCGGACTGGGGCGGCAAGGTGAAGGTGCCGACCACCCTCAATTCCATCTCCGTGGACCATCGCCGCTGGCGCGAGCTGGGCGTCGACAAGGCCTTTGGCGAACCCGCCGCCGCGCTGGGCGATGCCTACATGGAGATGGGCGCGCAGATGAGCTACACCTGCGCGCCCTACCTGCTGGACAGCAAACCGAGCCTGGGCGAGCAGGTGGTCTGGGCCGAGTCCAACGCCGTGGTGTACGCCAACAGCGTGCTCGGCGCACGGACCCTGAAATACCCGGATTACCTCGATATCTGCATCGCCCTCACCGGCCGCGCACCGAACGTCGGCAGCCACCGTGACGAAGGCCGCCTGGCCACGCTGCGGATCGATGTCGAGCTGCCGGCCGCACACGACGAATCGATCTTCCCGCTGCTCGGCTACCACATCGGCGAGTTGTGCGGCTCACGCATCCCGGTGGTCGACGGCCTGCAGCCGCTGGCCCCGGACAGCGACGCGCTGAAAGCCTTCGGCGCGGCCTTCGCCACCACCTCCGCCGCACCGATGTTCCACATCGCCGGCATCACCCCGGAAGCGCCGGACGCCGCCACCGCCCTGGGCGGCAAGGCGCCGCTGCAACACCTGCGCGTCACCCCGGCGGACCTGGTCGCCTCCTGGCGCGAGCTGGACCACGCCAGCGAACCGACCGTGCAACTGGTCTCGCTGGGCAACCCGCACTTCTCCGCCAGCGAATGCGCGGACCTGGCCAAGCTCGTCGCCGGACGCCGCAAGCATCCGGGCGTCGCGCTGGTCATCGCGCTCGGCCGCGCCGTGCAGGAAAAGGCCCGCGCCGCCGGTGACGTGAAGGTGCTGGAAGACTTCGGCGCGCAACTGCTGAACGACACCTGCTGGTGCATGATCGGCGAGCCGGTAATTCCGCCGGCCTGCACCACGCTGATGACCAACTCGGCGAAGTACGCCCACTACGGTCCGGGCCTGGCCGGGCGCCAGGTGCATTTCGGCAGCCTTGCCGCGTGCGTCGAGGCGGCCTGCAGCGGCCGAGGCGACGGTGGCGTGCCGCGCTGGCTGAGCGAGGGGGTACGCTGATGTTCAACTACAGCTTCCACTGGCGTTCCGCCTTCAAGGCCCTGCCGGACATGCTCGGCGGCGCCTGGGTGACCCTGGAGACGGCTGCGCTGTCGATGATCCTCGGCGTGCTCATCGCCCTGCTGCTGACCGTCATGCGGCAGATGAAGAACCCGCTGCTCAAGGGTTTCGCCGACACCTGGGTATCCATCGCACGCAACACCCCGTCGCTGTTCCAGATCTACATCCTCTACTTCGGCCTGGGCTCCTTCGGCCTGCACGTCAGCTCCTGGGTGGCGCTGCTGGCGGGGATCACCTTCAACAACGCCGGCTACCTCGCGGAGAACTTCCGTGGCGGCCTCAAGGCCGTGCCGGACACCCAGATGCGTGCCGCACGCTCGCTGGGCATGAGCGCCTTCCAGGCGTACCGGATGATCATCGTTCCGCAGCTGCTGCGCATCGTCTATTACCCGCTGACGAACCAGATGGTCTGGGCGGTGCTGATGACCTCGCTGGGCGTGGTGGTGGGCCTGAACAACGACCTCACTGGCGTGACCCAGGACTTCAACGTGCGCACCTTCCGCACCTTCGAGTACTTCGCCCTGGCCGCGGTGCTCTATTACATCATCGCCAAGGTCATCGTGGCGGTCGCCCGCCTGTTGAGCTGGCGGCTGTTCCGCTACTAGGAGAAGCGCGCATGTTTTCCACGAGCTTCACCGTCAACGACCTGATGTTCCTGCTGCAAGGGGCCTGGGTCACCGTCAAGCTGACCGTCGGCGCCATGCTCATCGGCACCCTCGCTGGCATCGTGCTGGGCTGGCTGCGCGCCACCCTGCCGCGGGCCACGATGCCGGTCGGCTGGTTCCTCGACATCTTCCGCAGCGTGCCGCTGCTGATCCAGTTCGTGCTGTTCAACTCGCTGAAAAGCATCGTCGGCCTGAACTGGAGCGCCTTCACCATCGGCTGCCTGGTGCTGGGCGTCTACGCGGCGGCGTTCTGCACCGAGATCATCCGCAGCGGCATCCTCGCCGTCGGTCCGAACATCCGCCGGGCCAGCCGCTCGCTGGGTCTGAGCTACTGGCAGGACCTGCGCTACATCGTGCTGCCGCTGGCCGCGCGGGTGGCCTTCCCCGGCTGGCTGAACCTGGTGCTGGGGGTGATGAAGGACACCGCGCTGGTCATGTGGATCGGCATCGTCGAACTGCTCCGCGCCTCGCAGACCATCGTGACGCGCATCCAGGAACCCCTGCTGGTGCTGTGCGTCGCCGGGGTCATCTATTACCTCATGAGTTGGGTCGTGGCGCGCCTCGGTGCCCGGCTGGAAAAAAGGTGGCAGGAAAATGATTGAAATCGACAACGTGCACAAAGCCTACGGCGATCTGGAAGTGGTCAAGGGCGTGAGCCTGACCGTGAAGAAAGGCGAAGTGGTCTCGATCATCGGTGGCTCGGGGTCGGGCAAGTCCACCCTGCTGATGTGCATCAACGGCCTGGAGCCGATCCAGCGCGGCAAGATCCGCGTCGACGGCATCGAGGTCCACGCCAAGACCACCGACCTGAACAAACTGCGGCAGAAGATCGGCATCGTCTTCCAGCAGTGGAACGCCTTCCCGCATCTCACCGTGCTGGAAAACGTCATGCTCGCCCCGCGCAAGGTGCTCGGCCTGTCCAAGGAGGACGCCGAGGCGATGGCGGTGAAGCAGCTCAAGCACGTGGGCCTGGGCGACAAGCTCAAGGTGTTCCCGCAGAAGCTCTCCGGCGGGCAGCAGCAGCGCATGGCGATTGCCCGCGCGCTGGCCATGTCGCCGGACTACATGCTGTTCGACGAGGCCACCTCGGCGCTCGACCCGCAGCTGGTGGGCGAGGTGCTCGACACCATGCGCCTGCTCGCCGAAGAGGGCATGACCATGGTCCTGGTGACCCATGAGATCCGCTTCGCCCGCGACGTATCCGACCGCGTGGCGTTCTTCCGCGACGGGCTGGTGCACGAGATCGGCACGCCGGACCAGGTGATCGTCAACCCGCAGCGGGCGGAGACGGCGGAGTTCCTCCGCTCGGTGAACTGACCGCGCACCTATTGGCCCATTCGCACAGGAGACAGACATGCGTTCGAGCAAGATCATCCATGTGGTCAGCTGCCATGCCGAAGGCGAGGTCGGCGACGTCATCGTCGGCGGCGTCGCCCCGCCGCCGGGTGACACCGTGTGGGCGCAGTCGCGCTTCATCGCCAGCGACAACGTGCTGCGCAACTTCGTCCTCAACGAACCGCGCGGCGGCGTGTTCCGCCATGTGAATCTGCTGGTGCCGCCAAAGGACCCGCGCGCGCAGATGGCCTGGATCATCATGGAGCCGGCCGACGTTCCACCCATGTCCGGCTCCAACTCGCTGTGCGTCAGCACCGTGCTGCTCGACAGCGGCATCCTGCCGATGCAGGAGCCGCAGACGCGCCTGACCCTGGAAGCCCCCGGCGGTCTGATCGAGGCCGTGGCCGACTGCAAGGACGGCAAGGTGCAGCGCGTGGAAGTGCGCAACCTGCCCTCCTTCGCCGACCAGCTCGACGCCTGGATCGAAGTGGAAGGCCTGGGCTCGCTGCAGGTGGATACCGCCTACGGCGGCGACAGCTTCGTGCTCGCCGACGCCCACGCCCTCGGCTTCACCCTGCACGCCTCGGAGGCTGCCGACCTGGTCGCCACCGGCCTGAAGATCACTCGGGCGGCGAACCAGCAGCTGGGCTTCAAGCACCCGGAAAACCACGACTGGGCGCATATCTCCTTCTGCCAGCTGACCGCTCCGGTGGAGCGTGTCGACGGCGTGCTGCACGGCCGCAACGCGGTCGTCATCCGCCCCGGCAAGATCGACCGCTCGCCTTGCGGCACCGGCTGCTCGGCGCGCATGGCAGTGCTGCATGCCAAGGGCCAGCTGAAGGACGGCGAGCGCTTCGTCGGCCATTCGATCATCGATTCCAAGTTCCACTGCCGCATCGACGGCCTCACCAGCGTCGGCGGCAAACCCGCTATCCACCCGTGCATCTCCGGCCGTGCCTGGATCACCGGCACCCACCAGCACCTGCTCGACCCGTCCGATCCGTGGCCCGAAGGCTACCGGCTCTCGGACACCTGGCCGAACGGCTACTGATTTCCCCCTTTCAACCCTGATTCGCCGCGTAGCGGCACCCGACGACGAAATTTCAGGAAAACCTTCCAGAATTTTCGTATACGAAATACGACAATTGGAGAAAGACATGAGCAAGAAGGTCAATTGGAGTGGCGTGTTCCCCGCGGTGACCACTCAGTTCAACGACGATTTCTCGGTCAACCTGGAAGCCACCCACAAGGTGATCTCCAACCTGGTGCGCGACGGTGTGTCGGGCCTGGTGGTGTGCGGCAGCGTGGGCGAAAACACCTCGCTGTCGATCGAGGAGAAGATGGCCGTCACCGAGGTCGCCAAGGACGCCTCCGGCGGCCGCGTGCCAGTGATCTGCGGCATCGCCGAGTTCACCAGCCATGGCGCCTCCCAGGTGGCCAAGGCGGTGCAGAAGGTCGGCGTCGACGGCATCATGGTGATGCCCGCGCTGGTCTACTCCTCCAAGCCCCACGAGACCGCCGCGCACTTCCGCAGCGTGGCCACCAGCACCGACCTGCCGGTGATGGTCTACAACAACCCGCCGATCTACAAGAACGACGTCACCCCGGACATCCTCATCTCCCTGGCCGACTGCGAGAACATCGTCTGCTTCAAGGACAGCTCTGGCGACACCCGCCGCTTCATCGACGTGCGCAATGAAGTGGGCGACCGCTTCATCCTCTTCGCCGGCCTCGACGACGTGGTCCTGGAGAGCATCGCGGTAGGCGCCGAGGGCTGGATCTCCGGCATGTCCAACGTCTTCCCGCAGGAAGGCGAGACCATCTTCCGCCTGTGCAAGGCCGGTCGCTACGAGGAGGCCATGCCGATCTACGAATGGCTGATGCCGATCCTCCACCTCGACGCCCGCCCGGACCTGGTGCAGTGCATCAAGCTCTGCGAAGAGATCGCCGGCCGTGGCACCGCCCTCACCCGTCCGCCGCGCCTGGCGCTGCAGGGCGCTGATCGCGAGCACGTGGAGACGATCATGGCCAAGGCGCTGGCGAACCGACCGAAGCTGCCGGATGTGGGGCTCTAAGGAAAACACAGCAGAGTTGAGAGCGTTTCGTGCCAGCCGGGACACCTGAGCCCCCGGACAGCCGCGCCCTCTCCCTAACCCTAACCCTCTCCCTTCAGGGAGAGGGGACTGGTTCGGCGTAAAGGGAACCCGCGTGCTCCGCCTGCAACCAAGGCATCAGCAAAGCACGGCCGCCAAAGCCACTCGGACACTCCCTCTCCCTTCAGGGAGAGGGCTGGGGAGAGGGGCTCTACGCCACACCGAAATCCAGCCCCAGAGAGCCTGCCCATGACCGCCCACAACTTCATCGCCGGCCAGCGCGTCGGCGCCGGCACCATCCGCCTGCAGAGTCTCGACGCCAGCACCGGCGAAGCCCTGCCCCGCGAATTCCTCCAGGCCACCGAGGCCGAAGTCGACGCTGCCGCCCGCGCCGCCGAAGCCGCCTTCCCGGCCTACAGCACACTGTCACCGGAACGCCGCGCGCAGTTCCTCGACGCCATCGCTACTGAACTGGAAGCCCTCGGCGACGACTTCATCACCACCGTCTGCCGCGAAACCGCGCTACCTGCCGCGCGCATCCAGGGCGAGCGCGGCCGCACCGCTAATCAAATGCGCCTGTTCGCCAAGGTCCTGCGCCGTGGCGATTTCCTTGGCGCGCGTATCGACAGCGCGCTGCCCGAGCGCCAACCGCTGCCACGCCCGGACCTGCGCCAGTACCGCACCGGCGTCGGCCCGGTAGCGGTGTTCGGCGCCAGCAACTTCCCGCTGGCCTTCTCCACCGCCGGTGGCGACACCGCCGCCGCACTGGCCGCCGGCTGCCCGGTGGTGGTCACGGCCCACAGCGGCCACATGGCCACCGCCGAGTTCGTCGGCGAGGCCATCACCCGCGCGGCCGACGCCACCGGCATGCCGGCCGGCGTGTTCAACATGATCTATGGCGCCGGCGTCGGCGAACCGCTGGTGAAGCACCCGGCAATCCAGGCAGTCGGCTTCACCGGC
The DNA here is from genome assembly GCA_966191535.1 of uncultured Pseudomonas sp. Taxonomy (GTDB): domain Bacteria; phylum Pseudomonadota; class Gammaproteobacteria; order Pseudomonadales; family Pseudomonadaceae; genus Pseudomonas. The sequence goes on from CBIGPF010000207.1 coordinate 8,061, forward strand.
TCGCTCAAGGGTGGTCGTGCGCTATGCGACCTGGCCGCTGCGCGCCCGCAGCCGATCCCGGTATTCGCCGAAATGAGCAGCATCAACCCGGTGCTGGTGTTGCCCGCCGCGCTGCAAGCGCGTGGCGAGAAGGTCGCTCGCGAGCTGGCGGACTCCGTGGTCATGGGCTGCGGCCAGTTCTGCACCAATCCGGGCCTGGTGATCGGCATCGCCTCGCCGGCGTTCAGCCTGTTCGTCGCCAACCTGATCACCGAGATCGGCCAGCGCCCGGCACAGACCATGCTCAACGCCGGCACCCTGAAGAGCTACGAAAAAGGCATCGCCCGCCTGCTCACCCACCCCTCCGTGCGCCACCTCGCCGGCCAGCCCCAGGAAGGCCGGCAAGCGCTGCCGCAACTGTTCCAGGCCAAGGCCGAACTGCTGGTGCAAGGCGAGGAACTGCTGCAGGAAGAAGTCTTCGGCCCGACCACCATCGTCGTCGAAGTCGCCGATGAAGCCGAACTGCGCCGCGCGCTGGACGGCCTGCATGGCCAGCTCACTGCCACGCTGATCGCCGACACCGATGACCTGGCGCGTTTCGCCGCGCTGGTGCCGGTGCTGGAACGCAAGGCCGGACGCCTGCTGATCAACGGCTACCCGACCGGCGTGGAAGTCTGCGACGCGATGGTCCACGGCGGCCCCTACCCGGCGACCTCGGATGCGCGCGGCACCTCGGTCGGCAGCCTGGCCATTGATCGCTTCCTGCGCCCGGTGTGCTACCAGAACTACCCCGACGCGCTGCTGCCCGATGCGCTGAAGGACGCCAACCCGCTGGGAATCGCGCGGCTGGTGGATGGCGAGACGACGCGCGGCGCGGTCACTCGCTGAAAGTTCGTCGGCGCGGGAGTGAACTGTCGGCCAGTCCCGCGCCGATGCTCAGCCCCGGCCTTGTGCCGGGGCTTTTTTATGCCCGGATGCTTGGGAGTTGTGTAGGAGCGGACTCCGTCCGCGATGACTCCACGATGCGCCGGAACCCTTCGCATATAAGGTCCGCTCCTACAATGGCCGCACCGTTCCACGCTTTCGTAGGGCGCATAACGCGCCAGCGTTATCCGCCGAGCCGTGCTCTTCGTAGGAGCGAGCTTGCTCGCGAACCAAGCAAGCAA
>CBIGPF010000208.1:0-8993 GCA_966191535.1 uncultured Pseudomonas sp.
CCCCCGCCAGCAGAACGAGCCGACGGACCACGCCCTGGACCTGGTGCTCACGCCCAACGGGCTCGACCAGCGCAAGGTCGGCAACGTGCTGCTCGTCGCGCCGGCTGACGAGATCGCGGCTCGTGAGCGGCAGGAGCTGGAAGCACAGAAGCAGATCTCCGAGCTGGCTCCGCTGCGTCGTGAGCTGATCCAGGTGAACTACGCCAAGGCGTCGGATATCGCCAAGCTGTTCAGTTCTGTCACCGGCGGTGCTGCTCCGGGTGCCGCTGCTGCTGCGCAGGGTGACAACCGTGGCTCGATCACCGTAGATGATCGTACCAACAGCATCATTGCGTACCAGACCCAGGACCGCCTGGACGAGCTGCGCCGCATCGTCGCCCAACTGGACATTCCGGTTCGTCAGGTGATGATCGAGGCTCGCATCGTCGAAGCCAACGTCGACTACACCAAGGAGCTGGGGGTGAACTGGAGCGGTTCGCTCTCCGGTCACGGCAACTTCGATGTCTCCGGCGGCACCAACAGCACCGGCAACACCTTCGTTGACCTCGGGACGTCGAATGTCACCCCGACTTCGGGTATCAGCATCGGCTTCACCACCAACAACACCATCCTGGATCTCCAGCTCAACGCCATGGAGAAGACCGGTAACGGTGAAGTGGTCTCCCAGCCGAAAGTCGTCACTTCGGACAAGGAAACCGCGAAGATCCTGAAGGGCTCGGAGATTCCTTACCAGGAAGCCAGCTCCAGCGGCGCGACCTCGGTGTCCTTCAAGGAGGCAGCCCTGTCTCTGGAAGTGACCCCGCAGATCACTCCGGACAATCGCATCATCATGGAAGTGAAGGTCAACAAGGACGAACCGGACTACGCCAACGCCCTGAACGGCGTGCCGCCGATCAAGAAGAACGAGGTGAACGCGAAAGTGCTGGTCAACGATGGCGAAACCATCGTGATCGGTGGCGTGTTCTCCAACACCCAGACCAAGTCCACGGCCAAGGTGCCGTTCCTGGGCGACGTGCCGATGATCGGCCGCCTGTTCAAGAACGACTATGTGACCGACAGTAAGAATGAGCTGCTGGTTTTCCTTACCCCGCGGATCATGAATAATCAGGCCATTGCAGTCGGCCGTTGATCAATGTCGTGTCCAATTTGATTCTGGTTGGCCCGATGGGAGCTGGTAAAAGCACCATCGGGCGTCTTCTCGCCAAAGAACTTCACCTCGTCTTCAAAGATTCGGATAAAGAAATCGAGCAGCGCTGCGGAGCCAACATCCCCTGGATATTCGATGTCGAGGGCGAGGCTGGCTTCCGTGAGCGTGAGCAAGCGATGCTGGCCGAGCTGTGCGATGAAGGGGGCATGGTCATTGCCACGGGTGGCGGCGCGGTCATGCGCGACGCCAATCGCCTGATTCTCAAGAACGGCGGCAAGGTGATCTACCTGCATGCATCGGTCGAGCAGCAGATCTCCCGCACGGCGCGTGACAAGAATCGCCCGTTGCTGCAGAAGCCCAATCCGGACCTGATCCTTCGTGATCTCATGCAGATGCGCGATCCGCTTTATCGCGAAATTGCCGACGTGATCATCGAAACCGACGAGCGGCCTCCGCGCCTGGTCGTCCTGGAGATCATGGAGCGTCTGCGTGAGCTGGAGCGCCATTAACGGCGCTGCAATCTGCGGTATCCTAGTCCCCTTTCTTGCCTGGGGGTTTCATGCGCACACTCAACGTCGATCTGGCCGATCGCAGCTACCCGATCTATATCGGTGAGGGGCTGCTGGATGATCCGCGCTACTTCGAGCCGCACATTCGCGGCCGCCAGGTAGCCATCGTCACCAATGAAACCATCGCGCCGCTGTACCTGGATCGACTGCAGAAGACCCTGGCCGGCTACAAAGTCACCACGGTTGTGCTCCCTGATGGCGAAGCCTACAAGCAGTGGGAAACCCTGCAACTGATCTTCGATGGCCTGCTGACTGCACGCCATGATCGCAAGACCACCCTTATCGCCCTGGGCGGCGGTGTCATCGGCGACATGACCGGTTTCGCTGCGGCCTGCTACCAGCGCGGCGTCGACTTCATCCAGGTGCCGACCACCCTGTTGTCCCAGGTGGACTCATCGGTCGGCGGGAAGACCGGCATCAACCACCCACTGGGCAAGAACATGGTCGGGGCGTTCTACCAGCCCCAGGCCGTGGTCATCGATACCGCAACCCTGAAGACCCTGCCGCCGCGCGAGCTGTCGGCGGGCCTGGCGGAAGTGATCAAGTACGGCTTCATCTGCGACGAGCCTTTCCTCACCTGGCTGGAAGCGCACATGGAAGAGCTGCTGGCGCTGGAGCCGGTGGCACTGACCGAGGCCATCGAGCGCTCCTGCGCGGCCAAGGCTCGTGTAGTGGGTGCTGACGAGAAGGAAACCGGTGTCCGCGCGACCCTCAACCTGGGGCACACCTTCGGCCATGCCATCGAGACTCACATGGGGTATGGCGTCTGGCTGCACGGCGAAGCCGTGGGTGCGGGAACCGTGATGGCACTTGAGATGTCGCATCGGCTGGGATGGCTGACAAAAGCCGAGCTCGATCGCGGCATCCGCCTGCTGGCCGTGGCCAAACTGCCGGTGGTCCCGCCGCAGGAAATGAACGCCGAGCATTTTCTCGAGCACATGGCTGTCGACAAGAAAGTGCTCGATGGCCGTCTGCGTCTGGTATTGCTCCAAGGGCTGGGGGGCGCGGTCGTCACCGCCGAATTCCCCCGTGAGATTCTGGAAGAAACACTGCGCGCTGACTACCAGGCACTGGTCGGTCAGGCAGGAGAACACTGAGGTCCCATGTCCAGCTTGCATGCCGATGAGGCCTTCCTGGCCCACTACCAGTTCAGCCACGATCCGTTCGCACCGCGGGTTCCAGGCTTCAAGTTCTTCCCGGCGCAGCGCAAGCCCGTACTGGGCCAGCTGCACCACCTGGCGCGCTACAGCCACCTGCTGCTGGCCGTCACCGGTCCGCTGGGCAGTGGCAAGACCCTGCTGCGCCAGGCCCTGGTGGCCAGCACCAACAAGGACGCCGTCTCCAGCGTGGTGATTTCCGGTCGCTCGGTGACCGACGAAGCCACCCTGCTGCGCCAGCTCGCGCAAGGCTTGGGCATCACCCAGACCAGCATCGAGGCAATCCTCGCCAAGGTCGCCCAGCTGGCGATCACCGGCCAGGACGTCTACCTGCTGGTGGACGACGCCGAACAACTGCGCGACGACGCCCTCGAAGTCCTGCTGATGCTGGCGGCCGGTAATTCCGAAGCGCGCCTGCACGTCTTCCTGTTCGGCGAACCCGAGCTGCTGTCGCGTCTCGAAGTGCTGTCCGAAGGTGAGGAGCGCTTCCACGCCATCGAGCTGCAGCCGTACAGCGAGGAGGAGACGCGCGAGTACCTGGCACAGCGTCTTGAAGGCGCAGGGCAGGGTATCGAGCTGATCTCCGCCGACCTGCTGGCCGATATCCACGAGCAATCCGGTGGCTGGCCGGGCACGATCAACCAGACTGCCCGCGACGCGATGATCGAAGCGATGCTGGCCGAACGCAGCGGCGAGCGCAAAGCGGCTGGTACCGGCTTCAAGCTGCCGAAGAAGCACATGGCGATCCTCGGTGTGGTCGCCATTGGTGTCATCGCTGCCTGGTTCATGCAGGGCAAGACCACCAAGCCGGAGACTGCGAGCAACACCGCTGCGCAGACTTCGTCGCAACTGCCGTTGGGCGGTGCTTCGGCTCCACAGCCGAACGCCCAGCCGCAGCCGGATGCCCAGGGCGGTGGTCCGTCGGTGGAGTTTGCTGGCTCCAACCAGCCGCTGCCTCTGCCGCTCGTTGGTGAAAGCCAGCCGGTAATCCGTGAGCCCATGGCTCAGGCCGGTGGTCAGGAAGACACCGACGAAGGTGCCATGCCGTCCGCGGCCATCCCGCCGACCGTGACCACCACCGCGCCGCCGATGACTCCGCTGGCGAACAATGGCCCGAAACCACTGAACCCGGTGCCGCCCGCTCCGGTCCAGCAGCAGGCCGCGATCCAGCCGGCGCCGACTCCAGCGGTCGCGCCGCGTCCGGAGCCGGTCAAGCCTGCCGCCACCGCACCGGCCAAGCCCGCACAGGCTGCCAAGCCGGCTGCGCCCAAGCCCGCCACTACCGTTGCCAGCGCCAAGCCGGCAACCGCCGCCAGCAAGCCGGCAGCGGCTACCGGTAGCGCCGGTGGTAGCAGCTGGTACCAGTCCCAGGCCGGTTCGCGCTACTCCGTTCAAGTGCTCGGCACCGGCTCTGAAGCCAGCGCCAAGGCCTTCATCAGCCAGCAGGGCGGTGGCGAGTACCGTTACTTCCGCAAGAACCTGCAGGGCAAGCCGTTCTATGTCGTGACTTACGGCAGCTTCGCCGACCGCGCCTCGGCGCAGGCGGCGATCAAGAAGCTGCCGGCGAAGATCCAGGCCTCCAAGCCCTGGGCTCGTCCGTTCTCCAGTATCCAGCAGGACATCGCCGGGGCGCGCTGAACGGTCGCACTGTCGCAATAATGAAAAAGCCGAGCCCCATACCCTGGGGCTCGGCTTTTTTATTGGCTTGTGTCTTTTGCTGAGTTCTTATAAAAATGCGACATCGGGTGTCAGTAGTGCGTCAAAAAAAACAGTGACGTCGCTTTCCCCATGTGTACAATGACCTCCCTTTGCCTATCGGAAACTTGCCGCTTGAGCGAGTAGACAGGCGAAGTGCTTGAAGAGGGTCTGCTGACGTTTCGTCATGGCCAGGACCGGAACCGCCGCTACGTTGGGTAAGACGTGGCACCTCGCGCGGAACGGTCATTCCAGGTGAACCAGGGGCTAGAGCGGCGCTGCACGATAGATGCGGCCCGTGCCTTTGGGGTGCGCGGGAAACGAGCCTGCACGGCGAAACAGGGCGATGGCGAAACGTCAGCAGACCCTGGAATTTATAAAAGTTTTGCCGGTGAGAGTTCCCTATGAAAGCAGGTCTGTACCATCCTGAGACGTTCAAGGATAACTGCGGATTCGGTCTGATCGCCCATATGACGGGCGAGGCAAGCCACGAACTTCTGCAAACCGCCATCGAAGCACTGACCTGCATGACCCACCGAGGTGGGATCAACGCGGACGGGAAAACCGGGGACGGCTGTGGGCTGCTGATCCAGAAGCCCGACCAGTTCCTGCGCGCCGTGGCCAAAGAGTCCTTTGGGACCGAGCTGCCCGCCCAGTACGCCGTGGGTATGGTCTTCTTCAATCAGGATCCGGTGAAAGCCGAAGCCGCTCGCGCGAACATGAATCGCGAAATCGAGCGCGCCGGCCTGAAGCTGGTCGGCTGGCGCAAGGTGCCGATCGACACCAGCGTCCTGGGTCGCCTGGCGCTGGAGCGCCTGCCGCAGATCGAGCAGGTGTTCATCGGCGGTGAAGGCCTGTCCGACCAGGAATTCGCGGTCAAACTGTTCAGTTCTCGTCGCCGCTCCTCCGTGGCCAACGCCGAGGACGCCGACCACTACATCTGCAGCTTCTCGCACAAGACCATCATCTATAAGGGCCTGATGATGCCGGCGGACCTCGCCGCGTTCTATCCGGACCTCTCCGACGAGCGCCTGAAGACCGCCATCTGCGTCTTCCACCAGCGCTTCTCGACCAACACCCTGCCGAAATGGCCGCTGGCCCAACCGTTCCGCCTGCTGGCGCACAACGGCGAGATCAACACCATCACCGGCAACCGCAACTGGGCCCAGGCCCGTCGCGCCAAGTTCGCCAACGAGTGGATGCCGGACCTGGACGAGCTCGGCCCGCTGGTCAACCGCGTGGGTTCGGACTCCTCCAGCATGGACAACATGCTCGAGCTGATGGTCACTGGTGGCATGGACATGTTCCGTGGCCTGCGCATGATCATTCCGCCGGCCTGGCAGAACGTCGAGACCATGGACGCCGACCTGCGCGCGTTCTATGAATTCAACTCGCTGCACATGGAGCCGTGGGATGGCCCCGCCGGCGTCGTGCTGACCGATGGCCGCTACGCCGTCTGCCTGCTCGACCGCAACGGCCTGCGTCCGTCGCGCTGGGTCACCACCAAGAACGGTTACATCACCCTCGCTTCGGAAATCGGCGTGTGGGACTACAAGCCGGAGGACGTCATCGCCAAGGGCCGTGTCGGCCCAGGCCAGATCCTCGCGGTGGACACCGAGACCGGCCAGCTGCTGCAGACCGAGGACATCGACAACCGCCTGAAGTCGCGCCACCCGTACAAGCAGTGGCTGCGCCAGAGCGCGCTGCGCATCCAGGCCACCCTGGACGACGACCAGGGCGTGGCCAGCTACGACGGCGACCAGCTCAAGCAATACATGAAGATGTTCCAGGTCACCTTCGAGGAGCGTGACCAGGTTCTGCGCCCGCTCGCCGAGCAGGGCCAGGAAGCGGTCGGCTCGATGGGTGACGACACCCCGATGGCGGTGCTCTCCAAGCGTATCCGCTCGCCCTACGACTACTTCCGCCAGGTCTTCGCGCAGGTCACCAACCCGCCGATCGACCCGCTGCGCGAAGCGATCGTGATGTCCCTGGAAACCTGCCTGGGCATCGAGCAGAACATCTTCGAAGAGTCCCCGCACCACGCCAACCAGGCGATCCTGACCACCCCGGTGATTTCCCCGGCGAAGTGGCGGACCCTGATGAACCTGGAGCGTCCGGGCTTCGACCTGCACCACATCGACCTGAACTACGACGAGTCCGTCGGTCTCGAAACGGCCGTGCGCAACATCGCCGACCAGGCCGAGGAAGCCGTGCGTGCCGGCAAGGTGCTGCTGGTGCTCTCCGACCGTCACATCGCCCCCGGCAAGCTGCCGGTGCATGCGGCCCTGGCCGTCGGCGCCGTGCACCATCGCCTGGTTCAGACCGGTCTGCGTTGCGACTCCAACATCCTGGTGGAAACCGCCACTGCCCGTGACCCGCACCACTTCGCCGTGCTGGTGGGCTTCGGTGCGTCCGCGGTCTACCCGTTCCTCGCCTACGAGGTGCTGGCCGACCTGATCCGTACCGGCGAAGTGCTGGGCGATCTCTATGAGGTCTTCAAGTACTACCGCAAGGGCATCTCCAAGGGGATGCTGAAGATCCTCTCGAAGATGGGCATCTCCACCATCGCCTCCTACCGTGGCGCCCAGCTCTTTGAAGCCATCGGCCTGGCCGACGAAGTTACCGGCCTGTGCTTCCCGGGTACCCCCAGTCGCATCCAGGGCGCGCGCTTCCTCGACATCGAGAACGAGCAGAAGCTGCTGGCCAACGAAGCCTGGAACAACCGCAAGGCGATCCAGCAGGGTGGCCTGCTGAAGTTCGTCTACGGCGGCGAATACCATGCCTACAACCCGGACGTGGTGAACACCCTGCAGGCCGCTGTGCAGCAGGGTGATTACGCCAGGTTCAAGGAATACACCGCGCTGGTCGACCAGCGTCCGGTGTCCATGCTGCGCGACCTGCTCAAGGTGAAGACCGCCGAGCAGCCGCTGAGCCTGGACGAGATCGAGCCGCTGGAGTCGATCTTCAAGCGCTTCGACGCCGCCGGTATCTCCCTCGGCGCGCTGTCGCCGGAGGCCCACGAGGCCCTGGCCGAAGCCATGAACCGCCTGGGCGGCCGCTCCAACTCCGGTGAGGGTGGCGAAGACCCGGCGCGCTACGGCACGCTGCGCAGCTCGAAGATCAAGCAGGTGGCCACCGGCCGCTTCGGTGTGACCCCGGAATACCTGGTCAACGCCGAAGTCCTGCAGATCAAGGTGGCCCAGGGCGCCAAGCCCGGCGAGGGCGGCCAGCTGCCCGGCGGCAAGGTCAACGGCCTGATCGCCCGCCTGCGCTATGCCGTGCCCGGCGTGACCCTGATCTCGCCGCCGCCGCACCACGACATCTACTCCATCGAAGACCTCGCCCAGCTGATCTTCGACCTCAAGCAGGTCAATCCGCAGGCGCTGGTATCGGTGAAGCTGGTATCCGAGCCCGGCGTCGGTACCATCGCCGCCGGCGTGGCCAAGGCCTATGCCGACCTGATCACCATCTCCGGCTATGACGGCGGTACCGGCGCATCGCCGATCACCTCCATCAAGTACGCCGGTTCCCCGTGGGAGCTGGGCCTCGCCGAGGCGCACCAGACCCTGCGCGGCAACGACCTGCGCGGCAAGGTCCGCGTGCAGACCGACGGCGGCCTGAAGACCGGCCTGGACGTCATCAAGGCGGCCATCCTCGGCGCCGAGAGCTTTGGCTTCGGCACTGCGCCGATGATCGCCCTGGGCTGCAAGTACCTGCGCATCTGCCACCTGAACAACTGCGCGACCGGCGTCGCTACCCAGAACGACAAGCTGCGCAAGGACCACTTCATCGGCACCGTGGATATGGTGGTGAATTTCTTCACCTTCATCGCCAGCGAGACCCGCGAGTGGCTGGCCAAGCTCGGCGTGCGCAGCCTGGAAGAACTGATCGGCCGCACCGACCTGCTGAAAATCCTGCCGGGCGAGACGCCCAAGCAGGGCAACCTCGACCTCACGCCGCTGCTGGGCAGCGACCTGATCCCGGCCGAGAAGCCGCAGTTCTGCGAAGTCGCGAAGAACCCGCCGTTCGACCAGGGCCTGCTGGCCGAGAAGATGGTCGAGCTGTCGCGGTCCGCCATCGAGGGCGCCAAGGGCGGCGAGTACGAACTGGACATCTGCAACTGCGACCGCTCCATCGGCGCGCGGATTTCCGGCGAGATCGCCAAGGTCCACGGCAACCAGGGCATGGCCAAGTCGCCGATCACCTTCCGCTTCAAGGGCACCGCGGGCCAGAGCTTCGGCGTGTGGAACGCCGGCGGTCTGCACCTGTACCTGGAAGGCGACGCCAACGACTACGTCGGCAAGGGCATGACCGGCGGCAAGCTGATCGTCACCCCGCCCAAGGGCAGCCCGTTCAAGTCGCAGGAATCGGCCATCGTCGGCAACACCTGCCTGTACGGCGCCACTGGCGGCAAGCTGTTCGCCG
>CBIGPF010000209.1:0-8715 GCA_966191535.1 uncultured Pseudomonas sp.
CGAAGTTGAAGCTGTAGTCGCTGGTGCGGTGCTTGGACAGGTCGGCGTACTTCACCGCGCCGATACCGACGGCGTGGGCGATCTGGCGCAGGTCCTGCTCGCTGAAGTCGGGGTTCTTGCCCTTCACCAGGGTGTAGGCACGCTCTTCGGCTTCGATCAGCAGGTCGATCAGCTTCACGGTGCCGCCGTCGCGGGTCTTGAACGGCTTGCCGTCGGCGCCGTTCATGGTGCCGAAGCCCATGTGCTCCAGGTCCATGCTGGCCGGGACGAAACCGGCGCGGCGGGCGACTTCGAACACTTGCTGGAAGTGCAGGGCCTGGCGCTGGTCGACGAAGTACAGCACGCGGTCGGCGTGCAGCACCTTGTGGCGGTAGCGCATGGCAGCCAGGTCGGTGGTGGCGTAGAGGTAGCCGCCGCCGGCCTTCTGCACGATCACCGGCAGCGGCTCGCCTTCTGCGTTCTTGAACTCGTCGAGGAACACGCACAGGGCGCCGTCGCTCTCGACCAGCAGGCCCTTGGCGGTCAGGTCGGCCACCACCTGCGCGAGGTCGTCGTTATAGGCGCTCTCGCCCTTCACGTCGGCCATGGTCAGTTTCACGCCCAGCAGGTCGTAGACCTTCTGGCAGTGCGACAGGGAGATGTCGTTGAAGCGGGTCCACAGGGCGATGCACTTGGGATCGTTGGCCTGCAGCTTCACCACCAGCTCACGGGCACGATCGGCGAACTCGGGGGACTCGTCGAAGCGCTTCTTCGCGGCGCGGTAGAAGACTTCCAGGTCGTGCAGTTCGGCCTGGGCGTCCACCGGTTGTTCTTCCAGGTAGGCCAGCAGCATGCCGAACTGGGTGCCCCAGTCGCCCACGTGGTTCTGGCGGATCACGGTGTCGCCGAGGAACTCCAGCACGCGGCTGACGGCATCGCCGATGATGGTCGAGCGCAGGTGGCCGACGTGCATCTCCTTCGCCAGGTTCGGCGAGGACAGGTCCACCACCACGCGCTGGGCCGGGCCGGCCTTGCGTACGCCGATGTGGCCGTCGGCCAGGGCCTTGTCGAGGCTGGCGGCGAGCCAGGCCTGGTCCTGGAAGAAGTTCAGGAAGCCGGGACCGGCGATCTCGACCTTGGCCACTTCCGGGCTCTGCGGCAGTGCCGCGACCAGTTTGGTGGCGAGGTCGCGCGGCTTCATGCCGGCCGGCTTGGCCAGCATCATGGCGATGTTACTGGCGAAATCGCCGTGGGTTCGGTCCTTGGTGTTCTCCACCTGGATGTCGGGCGCCAGGCCGGCCGGCAGGGTGCCGTCTTCGGTGAGGCTGACAAGGGCTTGCTGGATCAGGTGGCGAATCGTGTCTTTCATGGTTTTCTCCGTGCTCGCGTGCATCCGGCGCGCGCGACCGGTTATCGGGCTCAGAACCGCGCATTATCCGTGGCCGGGCATGGCTTGCCAACCGCGGAGCGCTCCTGGATCAGTCTCGCCGCTGTGCCATCTGTCGCGGCTGATGGAAGTCAATGTAGGACGGATGCGCAAGCACGGACGGTTTTATCCGTACGCGGCATCCGTCAGAACAGGTCAATCGGGTCCACATCCAGGGACCAGCGCACCTGGCGCCCGCTGGGCATGCCTTCGAGCGTCTGCAGCCAGGGCGTGAGCAGGCGATGCAGCGGCGCGCGGGCGGTACTCATCAGCAGCAGCTGTGCGCGGTAGCGGCCGGCGCGGCGCTCCATGGGAGCCGGCACCGGGCCGAGGAGTTCCACGTCATGGCCCAGCGTGGCCTGCAGCCGTTCGGCCTCGGCGCAGGCTTCGTCGAGGAAACCTTCGGCCTGCCCCGGCTTGTGCGCCTCGGCGCGCAGCAGCGCAAGGTGCGAGAAGGGTGGCAGACCAGCGGAGCGGCGCTCGGTGAGGGCCTGGTCGGCGAAGGCGAAGTAGCCCTGCTCGGTGAGCTGTACCAGCAACGGATGGTCGGCCAGGTGGGTCTGGATCAGTACGCGGCCTGGCTCTTCGGCTCGTCCGGCGCGGCCGGCGACCTGGACGATCTGCTGGGCCATGCGCTCGCTGGCGCGGAAGTCGGCGGAGAACAGGCCGCCGTCGGCATCGAGGATCGCCACCAGGGTGACCCGTGGGAAATGGTGCCCCTTGGCGAGCATCTGGGTGCCGACGAGGATGCATGGCTCGCCTTTATTGATAGTGGCGAACAGGTCGCGCATGGCGTGCTTGCGCGAGGTGCTGTCGCGGTCGATGCGCAGCACCGGGTGATCCGGGAAAAGGATGCGCAGGCGCTCCTCGGCACGTTCGGTGCCGGCGCCGACCGGGCGCAGGTCCACGGTGCCGCACTTCGGGCAGTTGCGCGGCGGTCGCTCGCGGTGGTCGCAGTGGTGGCAGCGCAACTCGCCGCTGCCCTGGTGCACCGTCATCCGTGCGTCACAGCGTGGGCACTGGCTGATCCAGCCACAGTCGTGGCACAGCAGGGTCGGGGCGAAACCGCGGCGGTTGAGGTAGACCAGCACCTGCTGGCCCGCAGCCAGGGTTTCCTTGATCGACCGCTGCAGTGGCATGGAGATGCCCGAATCCAGCGGCAGGCTCTTGACGTCCAGGCGGTGGAACTTCGGCTGGTGCGCGCCGCCGGCCCGCTGGGTCAGGCGCAGCAGGCCGTAGCGCCCGCTCTGGGCGTTGTGCAGGCTTTCCAGCGCGGGCGTGGCCGAGCCAAGGAGGATCGGCACGTTCTCCAGCCGCGCGCGCACCATGGCCAGGTCGCGGGCGTGGTAGCGCAGGCCTTCCTGCTGTTTATAGGAAGCGTCGTGCTCCTCGTCGATGATGATCAGTCCCGGATTCTTCATCGGGGTGAACAGCGCCGAGCGGGTGCCGATGATGATATCCGCCTCGCCATCGCGGGCCGCCAGCCAGGCGTCGAGGCGCTCGCGGTCGGTCAGCGCGGAGTGCAGCAGGGCGATGCGCGCGTTGAATCGGCGCTCGAAGCGGCTCAGCGTCTGCGGACCGAGGTTGATCTCGGGGATCAGCACCAGGGCCTGCTTGCCGGCCTCCAGGGTCTCGCGGATCAGTTGCAGGTAGACCTCGGTCTTGCCGCTGCCGGTGACGCCGGCCAGAAGGAAACTGTGGAAGTTGCCGAAACCGGCACGCACCGCCTCGAAGGCCGCGCGCTGCTCGGCGTTCAGCGGCAGCTCCGCCTGCGCCAGCCACGGGCCGTGGTGCGGCGGCACGCTGTGGACGCGTACTTCCAGCGTGACCAGGCCTTTCTCCTGCAACAGGTCGAGGCTGTCCTTGTTGATCTGCAACTGGCTGAGCAGGTCATGGGCGACGCCGTGGGGATGCTGCTTGAGGATCTTCAGCGTCTCGCGCTGGCGCGGTGCGCGGGCCAGGCGCGGGTCTTCCTCGCGGGCGCCGGGCTCGGCATGCCAGAAACGCTGCTGCCGCGCCTCGGCCGGGTCGCCCTGGCGCAGCAGGTTGGGCAGTGCCCAGGAGAAGGTGTCGCCCAGGCTGTGCTGGTAGTACTGCGCCGTCCAGCGGCACAGCTCCAGCAGGTGCGCCGGCATCGGCGGTTCGCGGTCGAGCACGGCGAGCGCCGGACGCAGCTTGTCCGCCGGGACGTCGGAGGTCTCCACCTTGTCGACCAGCACGCCGACCATCTCGCGGCGGCCGAACGGCACGCGCAGGCGTACGCCCGGCTGCAGGCGCGCTACGTCGACCCCGTGTGGGGGCAGGTAATCGAACAGGCGACGCAGCGGCGAGGGCAGGGCGAGACGCAGGATGGCGGGTGAGGGCACGCGACGGATTCCGGGGCGGCGGGGAACGTCGGATGGTAGCATGGGCGATGCGACGGTCGGTCATGCCTGATCTTGCGTTGAAAGCGTTCTCTGGTATGATCCACGCCCTTAATTTCCGTGCGGTGCCCGGTAAAAGATCCCGCCCGCGGTCCTCGATGACCGTGGCTCGGCTTCTGCCAGAGACTGGGTGGCGGCACACCACCGAGAGGAAGAGACCATGAAACCGGAAATCCATCCCGCGTACGAAGACATCGAAGCTACCTGCAGCTGTGGCAACGTGATCAAGACCCGTTCCACCCTGTGCAAGGGCATTCACCTGGACGTCTGCTCCGAGTGCCACCCCTTCTACACCGGTAAGCAGAAAGTTCTGGACACCGGCGGCCGTATCGACCGCTTCAACCAGCGCTTCGCCATGTTCGGCGGCAAGAAGTAAGATCGATTTCCGGGAAAGGCCTGCGATGGTTTTTCACGGCAACTCGAAGAAGGCGTCCCTCGTGGGCGCCTTTTTTATGGCCGTCCTTTTTTCCCTGGACGCCAGCGCCGCCGCCTGCCCGAAGCCCTCGTCGGCGGAAACCGTGCGCGTGGCGCGGGTGGTGGACGGCGACACGCTCAAGCTGGCCGACGGCCGCAGCGTCCGCCTGATCGGCGTGAACGCCCCGGAACTGGCCCATCACGGTCGCTCCGAAGAACCCTTTGCCGTGGCTGCCCAGCGTCGATTGCAGGAGCTGGTGGCGGCCAATGACGGCGAGGTGGGCCTGGTTGCAGGCCGGCAGGGCAAGGACAAGTACGGCCGAACCCTGGCCCACGCCTATGATGCCGGCGGTAACAACCTGGAATCCCGCCTGCTTGCCGAGGGCCTGGGCTACCTTGTAGCGATCACGCCCAATACCGATCTCACGGCCTGCCAGCAGGCTGCTGAGCGAGAGGCCCGCAGCGCCGGGCTCGGCCTGTGGAAGCGCGCGCCGGTACAGACGGCGCAGCAGCTTCACGACAGCGGGTTCGCGCTGGTGCGCGGGCGGGTCGAGCAGGTGCAACGCAATCGCGGTGGCCTGTGGATAGATATCGATGGCCCGCTGGTGCTGCGGATCGAGGCCAGGCTCGTGAAGCGCTTCGACGATGCAACCCTGCGCGATCTCAAGGGTCGACAGGTGGAGGCGCGCGGCTGGGTCATCGACCGTGCCGAGCGTGGTGGTGTGAAACCTGGGCAGGCACGCTGGATGCTGCCTGTGACCGACCCGGCGATGATGGAGGTATTGCCATGAGCGTGCGCTCGTTCGGAATCCTGGCCTTGCTGGCGCTGCTGAGCGTCCTCGGTGGTTGCGCCACCAACCCGGCCACCGGCAAGTCTGACTTCGTGATGATGAGCGAGCAGAGCGAGCTGGAGATGGGGCAGAAGTACAGCCAGGAAATCCTCAAGCAGTACTCGCGCTACGAGGATGCCAAGCTGCAGGCCTACGTCCAGCAGGTCGGCGAGCGCGTCGCCCGCGCCGGTGACCGGCCGACCCTCCAGTATCACTTCACCGTCATCGACACGCCTGACATCAACGCCTTCGCCTTGCCTGGCGGCTACATCTATATCCACCGCGGGTTGATGGCGTACCTGGGCTCGGAAGCGGAGCTCGCCGCGGTGCTCGGCCACGAGGTCGGCCACGTTACCGCCCGCCACAGCGTGCGCCAGCAGAGCCAGTCCAGCGCCTGGAGCATCCTCGGCCAGGCCGTGGCCATCGGTACCGGCGTGGGCGCCGCCGCCGACCTGACCAACGTGCTCGGCACCGCCTTCGTGCGTGGCTACGGCCGCGACATGGAGCTGGAGGCCGATGGCCTGGGCGCCAAGTACCTCGCTCGCGCCGGCTACGACCCGACCGCCATGATCCAGGTGGTGCGGGTACTGAAGAACCAGGAAGACTTCGCCCGCGACGAGGCCGCGCGCAAGGGGCAGGCCGCCCAGCCGGTCGGCTACCACGGCCTGTTCGACACTCACCCCGACAACGACCAGCGCCTCAAAGAGGTCATCGGTCCCGCCCAGGCCCTGGCCGGCAACAGCCAGCACGAGGTCGGCGCGGAGCGCTACCTGAAAGCCATCGACGGCATGCCCTTCGGCGATTCCGCCGCCAGCGGCGTGCGTCGCGGGCAGAGCTTCTATCACGCGGAGCTGGACTTCACCCTGACCTACCCGGCGGGCTGGGGCATCCTCAACCAGCCGAGCGCCCTGGTGGGCTACACCGCCGACCAGCAGGCGTACATCGGCATGAAGCTGGTGCCGCTCGAAGGCAAGCTGACTCCGGCGGAATACCTGCGCAAAGGGGCTGGCGGGCGGTTATCGAACGAAGAAAGTTTCCAGCAGGCCGGGTTGGACGTTGCTACCGGCGTGGTGCCCGGCTCCCCGGCACGCCGTGTGGCGGTGGTCTACCAGAAGGACCACGCCTACCTGTTCATCGGTGTGGTCAAAGGTCGCGCCTCGCTGGAAAGCGAAGACGACCACTTCATGCAGGTCATCCGCAGCTTCCGGCCGATGCGTGCGGACGAGCAGAAATTCGCACAACCGCGCCGGATCGCCGTCGTTCAGGTCAAATCCGGGCAGACTGTCGAGCAGTTTGCGAAGGAGGAATCTGGTCCGGAAACTGACTCGATAAATCGTATACGTTTGTTGAATGACTTGTATCCAACTGGTCAGCCAAAACCTGGGGATTGGCTGAAAGTCGTACGCTAGAGGTCTTGACAGCAGGGGCTTGGGCTACCTTGGCAGGTGCGGGGTTTGTGCGTATGCTCGGACCCCCGTCTGTCCAACAAGCAACAAAAGCGGAAGTGCCCAAATGTCTGATCTCAAGACCGCTGCCCTCGAATATCACGCCCAACCCCGCCCCGGAAAACTGAGCGTCGAGCTGACCAAGCCGACCGTCACCGCCCGCGACCTGTCGCTGGCGTACAGCCCGGGCGTTGCCGAGCCGGTGCGCGAAATCGCGCGTGATCCGGAACTGGCCTTCAAGTACACCGGCAAGGGCAACCTGGTCGCGGTCATTTCCGACGGCACCGCCATTCTCGGCCTGGGCAACCTCGGCCCGCTGGCCTCCAAGCCGGTCATGGAAGGCAAGGGCGTCCTGTTCAAGCGTTTCGCCGGTGTCGACGTGTTCGACATCGAAGTCGACGCCGAGAGCCCGCAGGCCTTCATCGATACCGTCAAGCGCATCTCCATCACCTTCGGCGGCATCAACCTGGAAGACATCAAGGCACCCGAGTGCTTCGAGATCGAGCGCGCCCTGATCGAACAGTGCGACATCCCGGTCTTCCACGATGACCAGCACGGCACCGCCATCGTGACTGCTGCCGGCATGCTCAATGCCCTGGAAATCGCCGGCAAGAAGCTGGAAACCGCGAAGATCGTCTGCCTGGGCGCTGGCGCCGCGGCGATCTCCTGCATGAAGCTGCTGGTGAGCATGGGCGCCAAGGTCGAGAACATCTACATGATCGACCGTCAGGGCGTGATCCACGCTGGTCGTAACGACCTGAACCAGTACAAGGCCGTGTTCGCCACCGAGACCGACAAGCGCACCCTGTCCGACGCCCTCGAAGGCGCCGACGTGTTCGTCGGCCTCTCCGGCGCCAACCTGCTGAGCCCGGAAGACCTCAAGCGCATGGCGGCCAACCCGATTGTCTTCGCCTGCTCCAACCCGGACCCGGAAATCAAGCCGGAACTGGCCCACGCCACCCGCGACGACGTGATCATGGCCACCGGCCGTTCGGACTACCCGAACCAGGTCAACAACGTGCTGGGCTTCCCCTTCATCTTCCGCGGTGCCCTGGACGTTCGCGCCACCCGCATCAACGAAGAAATGAAGATCGCCGCCGCCCTGGCCCTGCGTGACCTGGCCAAGCAGCCGGTACCCAAGGACGTGTGCGACGCCTACGGCGTGAGCGCCATCGAGTTCGGCCGCGAGTACATCATTCCGAAGCCGATGGACAAGCGCCTGATCACCATCGTTTCCGATGCCGTGGCCAAGGCCGCCATCGAGACCGGCGTGGCGACCCTGCCGTATCCGAAGCACTACCCGCTGCAGTCGGTGGAAGACGTCTTCAAAGGCTGATTCCGTCTGATCTGGAGAACCCCGCCTCGGCGGGGTTTTCTTTTTCCGCTGAATGAAAAGAAGAGTTACCGATTAATGACTGAAGGCAGGGGCCTTCAGGTTCGTCGCAACTATCCTTCCCGGCTCATGCATTGACGCGTCCGCTACCCCGGAGCGGTCGGACGCATGGGGGAACATCATGAATCGGACTTTGCTGGCAGTCGCCACCCTGGCGGCCAGCGCCGCGCTCATCGGTTGCGCAGGAGCACCGCAGATGAGCTGGGAACGGGTGGGGGATTCGGCGCAGCGCGCCGTCACCAGCGCCGACGTCTGGGGCCCGGTGGCCGGTGCGGCGGTGATCGCCGCAGGCAACTGGGACCACAAGTGGCAGAAGTCGGCGAGCAATCACGACTGGTTCTTCGGCGGCGACGCCAACCAGGCCGCCGACCGTATGCTCAATCTCGCTACCGGCCTGAGCGTCGTCACCGCCCTGGTGGCCTCGCCCAAGGACGTGAGCAGCGAGGAAAAGTGGGAGTGGCGCGGGCGCAACCTGGCACTGTTGACGGTCGATCGCTATGCGGTGACCGGCTTCGTCGAGGAGGCCAAGGAGTGGTCCGGACGCGAGCGGCCGGACGGCATTCCCGACGACTCCTTCCCGTCCAAGCACACTGCCGTGACCGCGGTGCACACCAGCTTTACCCGGCGTAACCTGGACTACATCGACATGGACCCGACCTGGCGCTACACCGCCAAGGCCGGGCTCTACACCCTCGACGGGCTGACCGCACTGTCGCGCGTGGAGGGGGACAAGCACTACCCGACCGACGTGCTGGTGGGGATGGCGGTGGGCAACTTCTTCGCCAACTTCACCTACAACCTGTTC
>CBIGPF010000210.1:0-8697 GCA_966191535.1 uncultured Pseudomonas sp.
AACTGCTGCTGTCGGAGCTGCTGCTGGCCCCGCCGGCCGCTCCGCCACCCGCGGCTCCGCCTGCCGCCTGTGCCGACGAGCTGGCCGTGGTCTGCGAGGTGCTGGTGGCGTCGCTGCTGGCGTTGCTCTCGCTGCTCGTGGTGGCCGTCGATGCGGCCGACGTCGAGGCGGTGGAATAGCGAACGTTGGTGGCGCTGACGGCGCTGATGGTGGTCATGGTCGGGCTTCCTCTGAGGATGGTTATCCGCAGTGGCGGCCGCCGCGCAGAGAAATTTAGAGTGGTTTGTTATCGACTTGGTATCAGTCCTGGTACGTCGAGCTGGCCGGGTCAGGGCGTCTCCAGCAACCGGGGAGTCTGCGAGCCGCCCAGCGACAGGTGGATCACGCCAGCGCGGCTGGGGAAGTTCGGCGAGTCGTCGTCGGTGTTCTCCATCACCGGGATATCGATCAGCGTGCGCTTGCCCTCCGGGTCGGCAACCAGACGGGCGTCGAGTTTTTCGACCGAGCGCCAGCCACCGCCACCGATCTGCATCGCATCGACCAGGCTGTAATGCTCCTGGCCTTCCTCGTTCGGGGTGGAGGAGAAGACCGCGAGGTACTGGCTGTAGTTGTTGCCCATGTCGAACCCTTCGATGGTGAAGACGGCGAGGGTGAGTTCGCTGTCCTTGCCGGTCTTCAGGGTCTGTACGCGGGTCGCTTCGGGATAGCCGGTGGCGAAGCTGTCCTTGTACAGCTCGA
This sequence comes from uncultured Pseudomonas sp., assembly GCA_966191535.1. Taxonomy (GTDB): domain Bacteria; phylum Pseudomonadota; class Gammaproteobacteria; order Pseudomonadales; family Pseudomonadaceae; genus Pseudomonas. Next base: position 739 of record CBIGPF010000210.1, read on the forward strand.
CCAGTCGGCCGACCTGCTCTTCCAGGGGCTTGGAGATGGCCGTCTGGTCGGCGGCGTGGGCAAGGGTGCAGGCAAGCAGCAGGCTGGCGGGCAGCAGGCGCAATTTCATGGAGGGAAATCCGTGGCAGGGTGGAGGCGCTCAGGCCAGCACCGGCGGATGCTGGCCTTCGCGGGATTACTGCTTGAGGCCGGGAATGGTGTTCTTCGACACCCAGTCACCGACCGCCGAACAGGAGTAGGTGTTGGAGTAGTCGTAGAACTGCTGGGCGAGGGAGCTGGCTTCGTAGGTACCGCACTGGTAGACCGACGTGCCTTTCTGCAGGATCAGGAAGTGGATCTGCGTGACTCGTCCCGGCGCCACGTAGGCTGCCTTCACTTCATAGCCGCTGCGCAGCAGCTCCGTCACCTTCACTTCTTCGGCTGCAGCCTGCGAGGCGATGGCCAGGAGGCCGAACAGCGGGAATGCGGCTTTCGCCAGGTAACTCATGCTTGGCATGGTTTCGTTCCTTTCCTGGTTGGGAAGCCTGGCCTCAGGCTTCGGGCTTCAGCGGGATGCCGCCGCAATTGCCGCGGGTCAGCAGGTAGTCCACTTGCCGGGCGCGGTTGATCGCCACGCGGATTTCGCAGCTGGCCGAGTGGACCACATCGCCCCAGTACTCGGTGTGCACCAGCTGGCCGTTCTGCGGGCCGGTGTAGGTGCCGAGCGCTTCGCGGGAGACGTAGGAGGTGTCGCGGCGATAGATCAGCACGACCCAGTCGTTCTCCGGTGCCAGGCCGATGTCGCTGGGCGCGCCGAAGTGTTCGATCGCATCACCGGCCGGGCGGCCCTTCCAGTAGCTGCGGGCCTGCGCTTCGGGCAGGGTGGGAATGGCGGAGCAGCCGCCGAGCAGGATGGCGATCATCCCCAGCGCGAGTAATCCTTTCATTGCACGCCCTCCTTGGCGGGTACGTTCTTGACGGGCATCTGCTCGAAGCCCTTGTCGACCATTTCCAGGATCAGGTTCTTCGCGTGCTCGCGGTTGCGCAGCTGGAACAGGCCGGGAGCGGCCGAGACCACCTGCATCATGGGCATCTTGCCCAGCGGGTACATCTTCTGCTCGACGTGCGCATCCGGCTTGCAGAGGAAGTCGCGACTCTGGGCGATCCACGCCTCAGGCTTCTTCTGCCATTCCTTGGAAACCTTCTTCGGACGGATGTCGTTGTAGAACTTGTCGTAGTTCTGCGCACCGTTGAGGCGCACGCGGTTTTTCGCGCAGTCGACCTCGACGTCATAGGCGGTAAAGGTCGGCTTGGCGCCTTCCTCGTAGAACTGATAGACGCCCAGCGAGCGCACGCCGTTCTTGCGGTCGTAGATGTTGGCGGGGTCGCCATCGATGATGAAGATTTCGTTCTTGTAGAGGCTGCCTTGCTGGTGAATCAGCCAGAAATCGCCAGAGGGACCTTCCGCTTGCGCGGCGAGAGGGCTGCAAAGCAGCAGGGCAGGCAGCCAGGGCCTGAGAGGCTTGAACATATCGGACATTCCTTTGCCGTTGGTATCGCCAGGGCACAGCGCACCCCGGCGAAGGAAGGGTAGGAATCTAGAGGCGCAGGTTTTGATGGTCAACCTGCGTGTAGGAATTCTGTGACAGACGGCAGTGAAGTTTCGGCGTTGATACAGCGCGAAATGCTGAAGGCCTGGGGCGATGCCGGGCTGCGCGCGGAGCTATTCATTTCGTTGATGGCGGGGGGCACTGATCGACTGTCTTTCGGCAGGTACCAGCGATAAACCGCTGCATGAACAGTGTGTCGCTGTGGGTGCCTGAAGCTGCCAACTGTCCCGCACGAGGGACGCGGTCTTTGTATAATTCCGGTCGACAATAGGCGGTTCGTGCGTGCTTCCAGCTGGCGCCGCCAACAAGAAGATGCAGAGGTCGACAGCGGTGGAAAGAAGACAGTTCAGTGAGTCCATGCAGGGGCAGAACCTGCGGTTCGTCGGGGATCGCAAGGCCGATCCGCAGCGGCCGCGCAAAGTCGGTTTCGTGCTGCTGGAGAACTTCTCGCTGCCGGCCTTCACCCAGGCGCTGGATACCCTGGTGACCGCCAACCTGATCCAGGAGGGCGCCTTCTCCACGCGCACCTTCAGCCTCGACGGCGAGTCGGTCACCAGCGACCTCGGGCTGGTGATCTGCCCGGCGTCCGCGCTGGAAAGCCGGTACCTGGACATGGATCTGCTGGTGGTCTGCGGTGGCTTGCGCACGCCCCTCAAGGACCTGCCCGGCCTGAACCGCCTGCTGCAGCAGGCCGACGAGCGCGGCATCGCCCTGGCCGGGCTGTGGAATGGCGCGTGGTTCCTCGGCCGGGCCGGCCTGCTGGATGGCTACAAGTGCGCGGTGCACCCGGAGAACCGCGCCTCGCTGGCGGAGGTCGCGCGCAACAGCGTGGTCACCGCCGAGAGCTACATCCTCGACCGTAATCGCCTCACCGCCGGCAGCCCCACCGGCGCGTTCAACCTGGTGCTGGAGTGGGTTCACCAGTTGCATGGTCGCGAACTGGTGGAAGGTATCGTCGACATCCTCGCCTTCGAGGAATCGCGCTACCGCCGTACCCGCCCGGCGCTGCACGAGAAGATGACCCAGCCGCTGCGCGACGTGCTCAACCTGATGAGCGCGAACATCGAGGAGCCGTTGAGCCCGGACCAGCTCTCCGAGTGCGTCGGCCGCTCCAAGCGGCAGCTGGAGCGCCTGTTCCAGGAGCAACTGGGCACCTCGCCGGTGCGCTATTACCTGGAACTGCGCATCACCGAGAGTCGGCGTCTGCTGCAGCATTCCGATTTGTCCCTGGTGGAAGTCGCGCTGGCCTGTGGCTTTGTCTCGCCCAGTCATTTCAGCAAGTGCTACACGTCGTTCTTCGGCCATTCGCCCTCCAGGGAAGTGCGCTTCGGCTGCGTGCGTTCCACCAAGTAGCGAGGCCCGCAAGCGGTGCGTCGGTCTGCGGGCACGCAGTGCCTTGCTGGCGGTGTTCCTCGCCGTGGCCGGCTGGTTAACTGCCCGGACGTGCGAACAACAAGAGCGAGGAACAGGACGTGATCTTTCTTTACAACGCCGAACCCGAACACGCCGAAAAATGGCGAGCCCTGCTGGCCGCCCAAGTACCTGACCTGGAATTCGTCGAAGGCTTCGAGGCGGTCGATCCGGCGCGTGTCACCTACCTGCTGACCTGGAAGGCGGTCGACGATATCGCGCGCTACACCAGCCTGCGCGTGCTGTTCGCGGCGGGCGCCGGGGTGGATCAGTTCGATCTGTCGAAGATCCCCGAGTCGGTAGCGCTGGTGCGCATGGTCGATGAGTCCCTGGCCGACATCATGGCCGAGTTCGTGGTGATGTCGGCGCTGGCGCTGCACCGCGAGATGCCGGCCTACCGCGTGCAGCAGGCCGCGCAGGTGTGGGAGCCACTGAGTATCCTGCCGGCGGCGACCAGCCGTGTCGGCGTGATGGGCCTCGGCCAGCTGGGCCAGGCGTGCCTCGCGCAACTGCGCCACCTGAAATTCCAGCTGCTCGGCTGGAACCGCTCCGAGCGGCAGATCGACGGGGTGGCGACCTATACCGGCCCCGAACAACTGGCGAGTTTCCTGTCCCAGTGCGACATCCTGGTCAACCTGCTGCCGCTGACCGACAGCACCCGCGGCATCCTCGACCGCGAGACCCTGGCGCAACTGCCCAAGGGGGCCGGGCTGATCAACGTCGGTCGTGGCGAACACGTGGTGGAGGCCGATCTGGTTGCCGCACTGGACGCGGGGCAGGTCGGTGCGGCGATCCTCGACGTATTCCGCGAAGAGCCGCTGCCCGAGGGCCATCCGCTGTGGTCGCACCCGCACGTCTGGGTCACGCCGCACATCGCCAGCACCATGCAGGTGGAAGGCGGCGCGGCGGCGGTGGCGAAGAACATCCTGCGTGATCGGGAGGGCGTCGAGCTGTTGCACACGGTGAATCGCCAGAGCGGTTACTGAGGCGTTTCGCTTATCACTGAAATAGCCGGCGCAAGCTGTTTGTCCGAAGCGGCACTTTCGATACTGGCGGGACCCAACCGCCACACAGGACGTGCCGCCCATGGACCACGAACCGATCGATGCCCGCGACTTCGCTTTCACCCACTTTGCCACGGTCGCCCTGTGCGGCGCGCTGATCATCGCGCTGGCGTTGTTCCTCGCGCGGGTGGGCGTGATGCTGCACTGAGTCTCAGGCGGCGATGGCCCGGCTCAGCGTGCTGATCAGCGCGCGGGTCTGGGCGTCGCGGTGGGCGCTGTAGAGCACCACGTCGCGGGGCGGCAGCTCCGGCAAACCGAAGCGCTCGCGCACATCCATGCAGCCCGCCGGCGCCATGCGCTCGACCATGGCGCCGATCCCGATACCCGCCGACACCGCTGCGCCGATGGCAAGAATCCCGGAGCCGACGAAGGCTTCGCTCCAGCTGCGGTTCTGCGCCTGCAGCGCGCTGGTGACCATGCTGCGCATACCGCAGGGCGCTGGCTGGATCGCCAGTGGCAGGGGCGCGTCGTCGTCCAGTTCGAAGGCCTCTGCGGCCATCCAGCCGAAGCGTTCGCTGCCGATCACCTCGCCATCCTGGCGACGGTTGTCATGGCGCAGGATCAGCGCGATATCCAGCGCACCTTCCTCGTAGCTTTCCAGCATCTGCCGCGACGTGCCGAGGCTGAAGGCCACGATCACCTCTGGATCCGCCTGCGCGAGACGCCGTAGCCAATGACTCAGGTCCGCGCCGAGGATGTGGTGGCTCACGCCGATGCGCAGGGTGCGGCGAGGCGAGTCGAAGCAGCGCAGGGTTTCGTCGTAGCTGGCCAGCAGCCGACGGGCGCTGGCGAGGAATACCGCGCCCTGGGCCGACAGGGTGACACGGCGCGGCGTGCGCTCCAGCAGCGGGCGGCCGAGGGATTCCTCCAGGCGCTTGATCTTCAGGCTGATGGCCGCCTGGGTGGTGCCGGTGACTTCGGCGGCGCGGGTGAAGCTTTTCAGGTCGGCAACCAGCAGGAAGGCGCGGATGGCTTCTATATCAGGGGTTTTCATGGCAGCGAATCGTCCTTGGGGCTGGCATCAGTCTGGCAGTTGGACTGCCACAACCCAAGCCCCGGATGCGCTAGAGTGCCGCCTTCGCCTTCAACGGCCACTGACGAGGAGTTGCGATGCTGAGCCAGGCCTTCGCCTACAAGTGCTGGTCGGACCGCCGTGCGCTGGACGCCATCGCCCGGATCGACGCCGCGCGCTTCCCCGAGGAGCATGCCTTCGCGCTCCAGCAGCTCAACCACATGGCCATCGTCGAGGACCTCTTCCGTGCGCGCCTGAGCGGCGAGGCGGACCCGCATCCGGCCACCAACACCCAGGCGGTGCCCGGTTATGACGAGCTGCGCGAGCGCCTGTTGACCTCCGGCCAGTGGTACGTCGAACAGCTCGCCGCGCTGAGCCCGGCGCGCGCGCAGGAAATCATCCATTTCCGCTTCACCGACGGCCACAGCGGCAGCCTGACCCGCGAGGAGATGTTCTTCCACATCCTCAACCACGCCACCTACCACCGTGGCTCCATCGCCCGCGTGCTGGACCAGGCCGGCGTGGCGCACCCGGCCGATACCTACACGGTGTTCGTGCACACCACCCAGCCCGAGCGCCGCGAGGGCTGAGGGCTCAGCAGGCCACTTCGTCGATGATGATCTGCAGCGTCTGCTGCGAGCAGCGCTCGACCCGCGCCTGCACGCCGTACACCTCGCCGAACAGTTGCGGCGTGAGGATGCTTTCGGCGTCGCCGGCGGCTACCAGCCGACCCTGGTGCAGCACCGCCAGTTGATCGGCGTAGCGTGCGGCGAGGCCGATGTCATGGAGCACGGCAATGGCGATCAGGCCGTGGCGGCGCACTTCCTCCTGCACGCACTGCATGACCCGCAGCTGGTAGTTCAGGTCCAGCGCGCTGGTGGGCTCGTCCAGCAGCAGCACCTGCGGGCGCTGCGCCAGTAGCTGGGCCAGGCTGACCATCTGCCGCTGGCCGCCGGAGAGGCGGTCCAGGCGCTGGTCGCGCAGGTGCAGGATGCCGACCCGGCGCAGCGCTTCGAGGGCCGCGGCCAGTGGATCGGCGCGGCGCCGTTCGGTGTCGAAGGGGTTGACCCGCAGGCTGGCGAGCAGCGCGTCGAGCACGCTCAGGGCGATGCCGCCGGGCAGGTTCTGCGGCATGTAGGCGATACGCCGGCTGCGCTCGCCTACCGAGAGCGCGGCGAGCGGCTGTCCGTCCAGGCTGAGGTCGCCGCGCACCCGCTCAAGGCCCGCCAGGCCGCGCAGCAGGGTGGACTTGCCCGCGCCATTGGGGCCGATCAGGGCGGTGAGGGTGCCGCGTTCGAGTTCCGGCAGCGTCACGTCGTGGACCACGGTGTGGCGGCGGTAAGCGACCGTCAGGTTGTGTGCGAGCAGGCTCATGCGCTGCGTCCTCCCCGGCAGATCAGCGTGACGAATATCGGCACGCCGACCAGCGCGGTGACGATGCCCACGGGCACGATCAGCCCCGGCATCAGCAGCTTGCTCGCCACCGACGACAGCGACAGCAGCAGCGCGCCGACCAGGGCGCTGGCCGGCAGGTAGAAGCGCTGGTCCTCGCCGATCAGCATCCGCGCGATGTGCGGGCCGACCAGGCCGATGAAGCCGATGGTGCCGACAAAGGCCACCGCGCACGCCGACAGCAGGCAGATACGCAGCAGGGCAAAGCGGCGCAGGCGGCGCACATCCACACCCAGGCTGCGGGCGCGGTCCTCGCCCATGCGCAGCACGGTCAGTTTCGATGCGGCGGCCTGGGAGACGGGCAGGCAGAGCGCGAGCACCAGGGCCAGCGCGCCAGCCTTGTGCCAGTCGGCACGGGCGAGGCTGCCGAGGGTCCAGAACACCAGTTGCTGCAGCACGTCCTCGCTGGCCATCATCTGCAGCAGCGCCACCGCCGCGTTACAGCTGAAAACCAGGGCGATACCGAACAGCACCAGGCTTTCCACGCCGCCGCCGCGCAGGCGCGAGAGCAGTTGCAGCAGCACCAGCGACAGGCAGGCGAAGACGAAGGCCGCCAGCGACACCGCCGCGTTGGCCGAGAGCCAGGCATTGCCCAGGTGGAAGAAGATCGCCAGCGAGGCGCCCAGCGCGGCGGACGACGACACGCCGAGGGTAAAGGGGCTGGCCAGCGGGTTGTCGAGGATGGTCTGCATCTCCGCACCGGCCAGGGCCAGTGCGCCGCCCACCAGTAGCGCCATCACCGCGTAGGGTAGGCGCACGTTCCAGATGATCACTCGCTGGCTGGGCTCCAGTTCACCCGGGTGCAGCAGGCCGTGGAACAGCGCGCCAGGCGTCAGTCCGGACGGCCCGCTGAGCAGGTCCCAGGCCATCGACCCCAGCAGCAGGGCGAGCAGGACCACCAGCACCGCCCCACGGCGGCGCAGTTGCAGCCGGCGCTCGTGGCGCGCCTGCTGCAGGTCGATAGCGTCTGTGGCGACGTTCATTCAGGCTTGCCGGCGTCGATCCAGTAGGTGCCGTCCAGGCCGATGCGCAGGAAGTCCTGGTTGATCTGCGCCTGGGTCTGCGCCGGGTCGAGACCTTCGAAGCGTTCCGGGTGGACCCAGCGGGCCATGGCCTCGATGGCGAGGATGTTGAACGGCGAGTTGTAGAAGTCGTGCCAGAGGCCGTGGGCCTTGCCGTTGCGGATGGCGTCGAGGGTGGCGAACTCGGGGCGCTGGAGGACGTTCTGCAGGCTCTCGCGGGCCTGCTGCTGGCTGACGCCGGCGCCGAGGATCAGCCCAGGATGACGGTTGCCGGTGGCGATGTAGATATCCGGTTTGGCCGACAGCGCGTACTCCACGCTGATATCGCCCAGCGCACCAGGCACCACACCCGCGGCGATGTTACGGCCGCCGACCGCGTCGATGACGCTGCCCAGGCCACTCTTGCCGGT
>CBIGPF010000211.1:0-8685 GCA_966191535.1 uncultured Pseudomonas sp.
ACCCCTCTAGCAACTGACTTTAAGCCCTCTCCCTTAACGACATACAAGTTCAGAAACTCCTCTTGCAATGGATTGACGCCAGATTGGTTCCCCTGCAGAAATCTGACACCAAACGCCGTATCCTTTTCAGATAGTCGATATCGAGCGGTATCAACAACCACTGATTTAAGCGATATGGCGTCAATTTCAGAAACTCGTCTATCATTAAAACTACCAATCACCCCTCCAGAGCTCGCATCTACAACAGCAATGACAACCCCGAGGTACGTCTCATCTACGCGCCCTCCAGACAATATATAGCTGTATGGATTTACCATGATGGACAGCCCCACCTTTGCCGGCCACGGCTTGCATTTAGGCTCAATCAAAGTGAAATCAAGGCTTGAATATCCATCTCGAGCCACCTCTTGCCTTACCTCAGTCAAAACCTTATCCAGAGCAACTCGCTCAACATCTGAACATGCGAACACGCCGCATGAAAATAATGCGAAGAATGCACCAATAAAAAACAACCGCATTACTTAAACCCCTCAAATATCTTATTTGAAATAATATAATTAAAATTATCCCTTCGCCCACCAAAGCTTCCAGTAAACTTATTTATAACCTCAGTTATGGCATCTACCTTAGCACCGCCATTATTCGAGTTCGTACCATCCGCAATCTCAAACAAGTTATGTTTTAACCAAAAGAACACCCCCGCCCTGACACCATAGAACATCTGCCCCAATAAATCTGGATTCTGCACAAAGTTTACGTCTTCCCCAGGCCAAACACTCGGATATGCGTTATTAAACTGCGTATAGTTGTATTTTCCTGTAGTCTGCTTTAGCCCACGCCCTCGATACTTCCACCCGTCCCCACTAGCAATATTCCCATTCCCTAGAGTAGATACTCCACTTACCCCATTGTACGCTCTATTGGCAATTTCCTCCTGATCCGCGGCATGTTGCGAAGTCCTTCCATACAGCGCTGCCTCCTCTGGATTATTGCGAAAATAGCTATATGTATCCTTCAACCCCTGGGGGGAATAATTTAACGACTCAACCAAACTACAATAATCCCCTATCTCCATGCGAACCTGCGCAAAGAAATGAGCCAATCGATATTCAGTATCCAACTTGTACTCCGCCAAATACGGATTCAAATTATTAGCAAGATCCTGCAATCGACTATCCGGAACGGATGCGCTTGACCACATCTGCCTAAGCATTGGTACTGTTATTTCCTTAAGATAAGACTGTAAGTGGCCAACCACTCCCACCGGATGAAAATGATAAACCTCCCCACTCCCCGGCAATCCAAGACTGGCAGCCGCCTCGTCCCACCAACCCAACTTCCGCATCCGCTCCTTGCTCGCTACCCAGTTTGGATTAGGCATCGAGCCGCTATGCCCCATCAGGTCATCCAGCGCATCCCATTCTCGAGCTTCGTAGTGCCATTCACTTTCATAGTGGATGATCAGCTGCGAAATGGACTGGGCAACAGCCGGTTGGCGCAGCCCTGCCTGTAGTTCGTTCGCCGTCAGTCTGCCGTCGGCGTTCTTGTCCGGGATCAGGTCGTACAGGCGTTGCTGCAACGGTCCTCGTTCCTTGCGCAGTACCAGGGGGTGATAGCGCTCCAACTCCATGGCATCGAGTTCACCCTCGGCGCACAAGGAATACGCGAGGCTGGCACGCATGGACGCCTCGTTGTAGATCAGCTCATAACCTTCCCAAGCCCAGGGGCTGACCCAAGGGGTTACCCCCACCTCTTCGCAAACCCAGCCATTGAGCTGTGTGAACTCGGCAGTATTGAAAAGCCCCTCGAGGCGATACCAGTTACGGGCTTTTTCACTCCCGGTCGCGGGCACTTTGATCTTGAATTCCGCACGCAGGCCATTGAGCAGGCTTTTCGGCAGCAGCAGGTCGGTGCCGCTGGTGGTAGCGGCAGCGGTAGGGCTGGGGGGATGGCTGGCGTCGAAGCTGTCCTGATGGGCAATGACGGGCGTGCCCTTGGCGAACTTCAGCCAGGTCTTGCCGCTTTCGGGGAGATCCTTTGCCCAATTGCGGCTGTCCCTGATAAAGGTCTCGACGTTCTGGCCGCTGAAGACTTCCACGTGGAGTCGGTGCTGCTGGGGAGCGTCATCCGAATCCTGGGTGTCGCCGATGTGGCCGATGAGTTCGCCCGCCTTGATGGCTGCTGGAGTGGCCAGGACCACAACGGCGTCGCGCGCTTGCGGCTCGCGCTGCCCTTCCAGCGACGCAAAGTGGATGTATTGGTTGACGCCTTCAAGCTTGCGGAAGTCGCCCTCACCGCTGATGGTCACTTCCGCGCCTTTGGGCAACTTGCCAATGACGGCTGTCCCGGCATTGCTGTTGGGTTCGGCGCGGACGTTGAGGGGACCGTTGGAGTTGACCCGGTAGAGATCACCCGCGATAGGAGCCAGGTGCTGGAAGGACAGGTAGCCTCGCAGCGCACCAACTTCCCCCATGAGCGAAGCTGGCCCAGGTGAGCCTTCCAATTTCCGAAAGGCTCCCTCGCCGCTGATGGTGACCTTGGTGCCGCGCTCCAGCAGATCGATGACCGGCGCCGGGTGTGCAGCGCTATGGTCGGCGCGGGAACGTACGTTCAGACCTCGGATGCTGGGCTTGCCGACGAAGGTGTCGTTCACCGTCTTCTTGACCCGCATTTCCGTGCCCTGGGGCCAGAAGGCCGGGCGCGCGATGGACTCGTCCTCCTGATAGGCCGCCCAGTGTTTCAGGTGCATATACAGGCTGTAGAAAGTCAGCTCCGGTGGCGCAACTTCGCTACCCGTGATCGCGGGCGCTCGCAGGCGGTGCCTGACCAGTACAAAACCAGTGGCAAACGGCGCCTGGAAGGCTACGTTCGCAGCGTTGTAGAGAGTGCTCTGCGGGTATCGCGAGTCGAAGCGGTAGGCAACCACCTCACCGTCGGCAATACAGCGGACGTGGGTAGGATCGGTCTTGGCGTCGGTGCCGGCGTCGAAGTGAATGCCGCCATGCCAGAAGCCATTGCGACCCAACGGGTAGTAACCCCCCGTTGCCTCGGCGAGGTTGGTCAGTTGCTCCAGCGGGTTGGAGCGGTCACCCAGCGGGTGGCTCCAACTCTTCAGCGGCTCAAGTGCTGGAGTCGATGCTGGTGCCGGGGTTGGCGCCGGCGTCGGGGTTGGCACGGGTGTCGGGGTATCAGCCATCGCAACACTTCCTTTCTGTTGTGTCGGGTGACTGAAGGTCACCCCTGCATTCGAGGACCCGGCCAAAAAAGACCGGTGCCAATCCTTTCGAACTAGGCCGAGGGGAAGCGCTGGCTCATACGCCTTGCCAGGCTATCGGTGAGCATGGGCATTGGCGGCATATCCACCGGCAGCGAGGCTGGCGTCTTCAGGTACTCGTAATGCGCCGACTTGACCTGGTAGTCGCCCTGGGTCCCGGACTCGATGCTGCTCGGGTCGAGGGTGATGTAGGTGCCACCGGCATTGAGGGTGATCTTCTTGCTCGCTGTGATGCGGATTTCGTCTTCAGTGCTGGTGATGGACAGCCCTTGCCGGGCGATGAGTTCCATGCGGTCGTTCTGTGCCTGTACCTGCACGGCGCCCTGGTTGGCGATCAGCTTCATGCCCAGCTTGCGCACGAAGAGGCTCACCCCCTCGCCGACGCCAATGAAGAGGCGCTTGACCACGCTCACATCGGCCTGATTGCCGGCGTTGAGCATCAGGTTGCGTTCAGCTGCCAGTTGCAGGTGTGCGCCGCTGGTGACGGCAATGCCTTGAGGCGCACTGAGGAGCAGGACGGAGGATTTCAACTGGTCGAGGTCCTTGCGCAGCAGGTCGATCTGCGTCTGCACCTGAGCCGATTCGGCTTTGGCGGATTCGGCATCGCTCGAGAGCGACCGCATCTCTTCGCCGGCCTGCTCGAGTCGGCTGACCGCAGGCTGCATCTGCAGGACCTGCCCTTGTGCGCCGGGCTGCACATCGGCGCTGATAAAGATGCCTTTGCCGCTGCGGATGGCGCCCCAGCCGTCAGTACGCAGTTCGAAACCCTCCCCGCGCTGTTCGCGCTGAGCATCCACCAGATGCCCAAGGTTCAGCTGGCTCTTGCCGCTGTACTCGGTACTGAGCTTGATGTGCTCCTTGCCGCGCGAGTCATCCATGCGCAGCTTGTTGTTGGCCGGTGTGCGCAGGACGTTGCGCTTGTAGTTCTTCAGCGTGACGTGGTCGGGGTGCTGGCTATCGTGGATCGCGTGGGCGATGTAGGGCCGGTCCGGGTCACCGTTTTCGAAGGCGATGCGGACTTCGGTGCCCTGGATCAGCGGCAGGTGCAGCCCGTAGGTATCACCGGCATACGGCCTCGCCAGGCGTAGCCAGAGCGATTCACGGCCAGCGGGCCAGGTGTCGCGGTCGAAGAGGAAGTGGCATTTGTAGCGGCCTTCCATATCGATATGACCGTACAGGTCGTTCGGCTCGGGGCTGGTGACGCGGGCAGGGATGGTACCGGCGATCACTGGCCTGGCTGGCACGTCGGGGCGGAAGCAGATGTTTTCGGCGTAGGGGATGGCTTCGAAGCTCACTTCGAAGCTGCGATCGCGGGCAGCACTGCTGCGCAGGCGAACGATCACGGCGCCGGGGGCGAAGGCCTGGGGCGCGCTGTCGATCTTCAGTACATGGCCGGGGACGACGGCCGGGCTGCTGGTGCTGCCGGTCAGGCGGGTGCGCGGGTTGAGGTAGCGTTCGGGGGCCAGGCGCGCGTAGAAGTAGCCGCTCTCGCTTTCGAGGTCTTCGTCCTGGGCGTAGGCATCACCCAGCGCCATGTGCGGCTCGCCGTAATGGTAAGGCTCGCCGTAGGTGGTGCTGGTCGACTTGAGCAGATCGACGCCGGCGTCCAGTTGCGCAGCCGCGTCGCGGTAGTAATAGGCGCGGTTGCTGACCTGCTGCTGGACCACTTCGTGGCTGGCTTGCAGATCCCAGAGGGCATCCTTGCCGCTGGACTCCAGCGACGAGAGTTGGCGCAGGGGCAGCAGCGAGGCCGGCTGGTAATGGCGCTGGTCGTCATGGAATTCGACGACATCGATACGCAGCCGCGCATCCATGCTGAAGCGATACCAGATGCCGATTTCGGCAGCGAGGCGCTGGATGAACGCCAGGTCATCCTCGCCGTACTGCATGGTCTGTTCGCGCTGCGGGTACTCGCGGGTCAGTTCGAAGAGGAAGTCCTGGCCCTCGAACTCGTTGCGCCGCAGCACCTGCTCGATGATTTCCGGGACGCTCTGGTTCTGGTAGATGCGGTACTGGCGGGCGCGGTCGAGCAGCTTGATGCGCGGTTCCAGCAGCACTTCGTAGCGGGCTTCATCTCGCGAGACGGACAAGAGCGCGAAGTGGGTAATGGTGCCATGCAGCGTACGCAGCGGCGCGGCCACCGGCGGTGTGTAGCCGGGGATGCCCAACTGCTCGGGTGGCGCGCGCAGGCTGAAGCTGGCGTCCTTGCGCAGGAAGGCATTGGCATCGAGGTCACGATTGGTGCTGGTGAATTCGATGCGATAGGCGAAGGTCTGGCTCAGAGCCTCTTCGCCGGAGAATGCCAGTACATCGAGCGGAGCGTCGACGCCCTGTATGCCGAGCGAGTGACGGCTGTGGTCGAAGAAGGTGCGCAGTTCATTGAGCATCGGTCACTTCCTCTTTCTCTGGGTTGGCGAAATCGTCGAAGGCGATGACGATGCCCTCCTCCTCGTCGTAGCCAAGGCTCACACAGCGGCTGGTTTGCTGCAGTGCCTGGCGCTGTAGCAATTGCTGGCTGAGGACGGGAAGAATCTGCTGGTTGAGCAGGCTGTCGATGTTGCGTGCGCCGCTGTCGGGCAGCAGGCAGGCGGCGACCAGGGCATCTTCCAGCGCTGCCTCGGTGCGGCATTCCAGGCCGTAGTGACGCTGCAGACGCCGCGCGACCTGCCCGAGCTTGATCGCCACGATGCGTTTCAGCGCATTGGCATCCAGCGGGCGGTAGATCAGGGTCTGGAAGCGCGCCAGCAAGGCCGGCTGGAAGTGGTCGCGCAGTGCCGGGCGCAGCAGTTCCTGCAGGTCGCTGTCGGGAGCGTCGGGGCGCTCGTCGGCCAGTTGCTGCAACCAGTCGCTGCCCAGGTTGGAGGTCATCAAAATGACGGTGTTGCGGAAGTCGATCTCGCGCCCCTCCCCATCGCGCATGAAGCCGCGGTCGAACACCTGGTAGAACAGGTTGAGCACGTCGCGGTGGGCCTTTTCCACTTCGTCGAGCAACACCACGCTATACGGGCGCTGACGCACCGCTTCGGTGAGCACGCCGCCCTGGCCATAGCCGACGTAGCCTGGCGGCGAGCCCTTGAGCTGGCTGACGGTGTGGGCTTCCTGATACTCGGAGAGGTTCAGGGTGATCAGCGATTTCTCGCCGGCGAACAGGCAGTCGGCCAGGGCAAGGGCTGTCTCGGTCTTGCCGACGCCGCTGGTGCCGACCAGGAGGAACACGCCCAGCGGGGCGTTCTCGCTGGTGAGGCCAGTCTTGGCGGCGCGCAGGCGCTGGGCCAGTGCCGACAGCGCAGCGTCCTGCCCTATCACCCGCTCGCCCAGCCGGGCTTCAAGGTCGAGCAGACCGGCCTGCTCATCCTTCAGAAGGCTGCCCAGGGGCACGCCGGTCCAGTCGGCTATGACTTCTGCGACGCTGCGGGCTTCGACATCCAGAGTCAGCAGCGGCTGGTCCTGCTGGGCGTCGACCAGTTGCGCCTTGAGCGATTCGATACGAGCAGCATCGGACGACTCTGCCTGACGGGCCTGCAATAGCTGCCGGGTCAGCTCGCTTTCGCGCTGGTATTGCCGCTCCAGGCGCTCCTGGCGCTTCAGCAAATCTGCTTCGCTGCTGGCAATCGCCTCGATGCGTTCGCTGGCGTCTGCGCCTGCAAGTTTCGCATCCTGCTCCAGCGCCTGGCGTTCCAGCTCCAGGGCGGCGCGTTCGGCCTTGATCTGCACCAGCACCTGAGGCTCGCAGTCGAGCCCCATGCGCACTCGTGCGCTGGCGGTGTCGAGCAGGTCGACAGCCTTGTCGGGCAGTTGCCGCCCGGTGAGGAAGCGACGCGACAGGGTGACGGCGGCCTGCACCGCCCCGTCCTGAATGTGGACGCCGTGGTAGCTGGCATAGCGCGACTTCAGGCCGCGCAGCATCAGGCAGGCGCCGGCATCGTCGGGCTCGTCCACCTTAACCATCTGGAAACGTCGTTCCAGGGCCGCGTCGCGCTCGAAGTACTGCTTGTACTCGGACCAGGTCGTTGCCGCGATGGTGCGCAGTTCGCCACGGGCCAGGGCCGGTTTCAGCAGGTTGGCAGCGTCGGCGCCACCCGCCTGGTTGCCGGCGCCGATCAGGGTGTGGGCTTCGTCTATGAACAGCAGGATCGGTACGGGCGACTGCTGGACGGCGTCGATGACGTTCTTCAGGCGCTGCTCGAATTCGCCCTTCACGCCGGCGCCGGCTTGCAGCAGGCCGAGGTCGAGTGTGCGCACGCTGACTGGCTTCAGGCTTTCCGGCACGTTGCCTTCGGCAATGCGCAGGGCCAGGCCTTCGACCAGCGCGGTCTTGCCCACGCCGGGCTCGCCGACCAGGATCGGGTTGTTCTTGCGCCGGCGGCCGAGGATGTCGATCACCTGGCGGATTTCGTTGTCGCGGCCGTAGACGGGGTCGATGCGCCCTTCCCGCGCCTTGGCGGTGACGTCCTGGGTGAATTTGTCGAGCACGGCTAGCAGCGCGTCCTGCTTGTCCTTCGGCGCGGCCAGCTCGGTGCGGGGGGACTCGGCCAGGGCCGCTTCGCGCTGCTGCTGAGGGCGTTCCTCGGATTGTTCGTCCAGCCAGGGCAGCAGGCGCTCCAGCTGGACTTCGCTCAAGCTGAGCAGCGGCCAGGCGGCCTCGCATTCCAGCAGCGCCGGGGTCTCGATCAGCGCGCCGAGCAGGTGGATCGAGCGCAGATGCTGGTTGTCGTCATTCAGCGAGGCGCGCAGCCAGGCGTTCTTGATCAGCTGCTGCAGGTTGGCAGCCAGCTGCGGCTTGCTCCGCACATGGCGCGGCAAGTTATCGAGGTGGTCCAGCAGGCCTTGCCAGATGGCGTCCAGGTCCCACTCGTAGCGCCGTGCGATCAGGGTCAGGTCGCCCTCGCCCTGTTCCAGCAGCTTGAGCAGCCAGTGCTCGATGCCGATGGCCGGGTGGGCGCGGGTCTGGCAGAGCGAGGCGGCAGCGCTCAATGCCTGGGCGCAATAGGGGTTGAGGCGGCGAAGCAGGTGGGCGGACTGCTGTCCCATGATGCGTTCCTTGCAAGAACCGGCGGCCCTGCCGGGTGGCGGCAGAAGCAAGTCACCGGTGATGACTCAGAGAAGCGGCTGGCCACCGGTTTCCCGGTGGCCAGCCTGATCACGGCAATCGGGCGGACCCAACTGCCGACCTGACGGCGTCAGGCGGTCTGACGTTCATTCCAGGCATCGGCGTGGATGATGTTGCCGTCCTTGTAGGTCCAGGTGATCTTCTCGTAGCGCAGCTCCACTTCCTCGAGGTGGTTGTGCTTCTCCTTGGAAGGGTCCTTGATGTCGTGCATCTTCGGCGCCACCTTCACGACCTTGACGTTCTCCAGGAGGGTGTTGAAGTACTCGACTCCCTGCTCGGCAAAGACATTCGATTCCTTCGT